>NZ_CACSJM010000001.1 GCF_902706185.1 Roseomonas sp. 18066
CGCCCGCCCCAGGCCATGACGCCGCGGGCTTCCAGCGCCGCGACCAGGGCCTCGCTGCCGGCAGTGTCGACGGTGACGCTGGCGGCCTGGCGCGCGGGCTCGGCGGGGGTGGTGCTGGCGATGCCGGCGGCCGAGAAGCCGTCGCGCAGCGCGGCGGTCAGGCCCAGCACATGCGCCTCCAGCGCCGCCGCGTCGTGCTGCGCCAGGTAGTCGAGCGCGCCGTCCAGGATATAGAGCGGCAGATGCGCCGGATTGCCGCGGGTGAAGCACAGCGCATCCGGCCGCAGCACCAGCCCGCCGGCATAATCCGGCCGCGCCATGCCGGACAGCGAATGCCACCCCGCGCTGCCCGGCGTCCAGCCCGGCTGCCGCGCCCGGTTCCAATAGGCGGTGGCGACGCCGGTGACGCCGAGCAGCCATTTGTAGGAGGCGGCGAAAGCGAAGTCGGCGACGCTGGCATCGAGGCGCAGATAGCCCGCGCCCTGGGTGCAGTCGACCACCAGCATGGCGCCGACGGAATCCGCCAGCTTGCGCAGCGCCGCCAGGTCGAAGCGCTCGCCATTCAGATAGGAGACGGCGCTGACGGCGATGACCCGGGTGCGATCGTCGACCAGCGAGGCCAGCCGGTCCGGCGCCTGGCCCTCGGCGAGGCGCAGCGCCGGCCCGCCGCGCTTCAGCGCGAAGGGCGCCGCGACCGACGGATATTCCGTCACGTCGAGCACGATATTGTCGCCGTCCCGCCATTCCAGGCTGTCGACCAGAAGAGAAACCCCTTCGGCGACGCTGGAGACGAAGCCGATATCGCCGGCCTGCACCCGCCACAGCGCCGCCATCCGCTCGCGCACCCGCTGCACCACCGCCTCCTGCGCGGTGCGGCCGGGCATGCCGGCGGCCTTGTCGCGGGCATAGCGCGCATAGGCCTGCGCATGGCGGCGCAGCAGCGGCGTCTCGCCGCCGGCGCAGACATGGGCCAGGCCCGGCGGCATCTCGAAATCGGCGGGGTCGAAGATCGGCGTCATGCGGCAGGCTCCTCTCGCGCCGGCAGCCTGGGCCGGGCGCGCCGCGCTGTCCATCTTGCGCGCGGCCCGCGCGGGCGGCAGCATGGCGGCATGCCCTGGATGCAAACCCCCGGCGCCAGCCTGCGCTACCGCCTGACGCCCGGCCAGGGCCCCGCCATCCTGCTGCTGCACGAGCTCGGCGGCGGGCTGGAAAGCTGGGACGGCGTGGTCGATCACCTGCCGCCCGGACGCGCCGTGCTGCGGCCGGACCTGCGCGGCGCCGGCGGGTCGGAAAAGCCGCGCCAGCCCTTCAGCATCGAGGATCAGGCGGCCGACGTGCTGGCCCTGGCCGAGGCGCTGGCCCTGCCTGCGCCCTGGCATGTCGCCGGCGTCGCCGCCGGCGCGGCGGTGGCCCTGGCGCTGGCCGCGCGCGCGCCCGCGCAGGTGGCGCGGCTGGCGCTGTGCTGCCCGGCCACCAGCGTCGACCCCGCCCGCGTCGACTATCTGATCCAACGCGCCGACCGCGCCGCGGCCGAGGGCATGGCGGCGGTCGCCGAGGCCAGCCTCGCCGCCTCCTGGCCGCCCGAGGTCACGGCGCCGGCTGCCGACCGCGCCGCCTATGTCGCGCGCTTCCTGGGCAATGACCCGGTGGGCTATGGGCTGGCCAACCGGGCGCTGGCGGCGGCGCGGCTGGATGCGGCGATCGCGGGCGTCGCCGTGCCCTGCCTGGTGCTGGCCGGGCAGCATGACCGGCTGCGGCCGCCGGCCCAGGTGCAGGCCCTGGCGGCGCGCATCGCCGGCGCCGACTTCGCCGTGCTGGACAGCGGCCATCTGATGCCGTCCCAGGCGCCGGCAGCGCTGGGACGGCGGCTGGCGGCATTCTTCGCCTGACGAATCAATGCGCGGAGATGTTCTTGTCGCGCACCACCCGGGTCCAGATCGCCGCCTGATCGACCAGGAAGCGGTCGAATTCCTCGGGCGTCGAGCCGATGACATCGACCCCCTGCCCTTCCAGCGGCTGCCGCACCGCGGGCTGGCGCAAGGCCTCCGCCAGCGCCGCCTGGAAACGTTGCAGCACCGGGGCCGGGATTCCGGCCGGCGCCATGAACCCCCAGAAGGCCTTGGCCGACACGCCGGCGACGCCGCCTTCGATCAGCGTCGGAATGTCGGGCCGCAGCGGCGAGCGCGCCTCGCCGGTCTGCGCCAGGGCGCGCAGCGTGGTGCCGACCTGGCCGCCCAGGCCGACGACGCTGGCCACCGCCAGGTCGACCTCGCCGGCCGAGGCCGCGGCGCTCATCGGCCCGCCGCCGCGATAGGGCACGTGGATCAGCTTGGTGCCCGTCACATCCTGCAGCCTTTCCATGGTCAGATGCGCCAGGCTGCCGATGCCGATGGTGCCGTAGCTGATCGTCTCCGGCTTGGCCCGCGCGGCCGCCAGCACCTCGGCCAGGCTGCGATAGGGTTTTGCGTTGGCCGTCGCCACCAGCATCGGCGCGGTGGCCACCAGCATGACGCCGCGCAGGTCGCGGGCCTCGAAGCCGAGCTGCGGGTTCAGCGCGGGGTTCACCACATGCGTGTCGAAGACGAGGACAAAACTCTGGCCGTCGGGCGCCGCGCGGGCGACGCCGGCGGTGCCCAGCGCGCCGCTGGCGCCCGGCTTATTCTCCACGACGATCGGCACGCCCAGCGCCGATTGCAGCGGATTCTGCAGCAAGCGACAAAGAAGATCGGCGCTGCCCCCCGGCGGAAAGGGCGCCACCAGGCGGATCGGGCCATCCGGCCAGGGTCGCTGGGCCAGCGCCGGGGTGGCGAGCAGCGGGGCGGCCAGCAGCAGGCGGCGTGACAGGGTCATGATGCGCATCTCCCCTCAGGACAGGCCCAGTTCCTGCAGCACCGCGGCCGTCTCCGCCTGGTCGCGCGCCACGAATTTCTCGAAGTTCTCCCCAGTGAGGAAAGCGTCGTCCCAGCCGCGTTTCTGGAGCAGCTCCCTCCAGGCCGGCGTCGCCTGCAGGGCCGTGGCGAAATCGATCAGCGCGCGCAGCGGCGCACCGCTGACCTGGGGCGCGGCGAACAGCCCGCGCCAATTGGTGGTGGTGACGTCGTAGCCGCTTTCCTTCAGCGTCGGCACGTCGGGGTGCAGCCGGCGCTCGCCGCTGGTGGCGAGCGCGCGGACGCGACCGGCGGCGACCTGCTCGGAGAATTCTCCCCAGCCAGCCACAGCGGCCTTGACCTGCGCGCCGATCACCGCCGATTGCGTGGCGCCGCCGCCGGGGAAGGAGACGAACTGCGCCTCCAGCGGCTTGCGGCCCAGCACGGTCATCAGCCGGCACAGCACCACATGATCCACCGTGCCGCCGCCGGCGCCGGCCACCGGGATGCCGCGCGGCTCGGCCTTCAGCGCCTCGGCAAACTGGCGGATGTCGCGAAACTCGCTGTTGGCGGGCACGACGATGACGGCGGCCTCCTCCGTCAGGCGGGCGACGGGAACAACGTCCTTCAGGCTGACCGGCGACTTGCTGGCGATGGCGGCGCCCACCAGGCTGGCGCCACCGACGAACAGGCTGTCGGCCCGGCCGCGGCGCGTGGTGACGAAGCGCGCCAGCCCGACCGTGCCGGAGCCGCCGGGCAGGTTCTCGAACTGGCAGCGGGCGACAAGGCCGTTGGCGACCCCCACCTGCTCGATGGCGCGGCCCAGCCCGTCCCAGCCGCCGCCGGGCGCGGCGGGGACCAGGAAGTTCAGGCCGGGCAGCGGCTCGGCGGCGTGGGCGGCGGGAAGGAACGGCAGGGCGGCAGCGGCCGCGAGCAGGCTGCGACGGTGCATCGGACGAAAATCCTCCTGGGCAGGCCCCGGCTGGTCTGTCGCCAGCCTCGCGGGGCAGTGTTCTGTCGGTTGTCAGTCCGGGCCGGCGTAGAGCACGCGGCCCTCCATCAGGCGGCGGGCGGTGCGATAGACCACCGCCTCCTCGGCGATCAGCGCGCCATCCTCCAGCCGGGTGCGCGCGGCCACCGGCAGGATGCCCGAAGGATGGGCGACGCGCAGATCTTCCTGCGGCCCGCGGGGACGGGCCAGGGCCTCGGCCAGGCTGCCGGGGATGCGGGCGGCGACGGCCAGGCACATGGCGCCGGTCAGCGGCGTCGCCTTGTGCGGCTGGCCGGCGGAGACCATGCGCACCAGCAGGTCCATCGATCCCGCCGGCAGCGTGCTGCCATCGGCGGCGGGGGCGTCGCGCGGCGCGGCGAGCAGCGCCACCTGCGGCAGATTCCTCAACGTTGTCTGCGCCTGCTCGGGCGTGGCAACCAGGCCCATCGCGACCGCCGCCGCGACGCGGATCTTCTCGAATTTTTCGATATTGGCCGGGCTGGACAGCGACGTCGGGGATTCGGTGCCGGTGAAGCCGAGCGCCGCGGCCGCGACGAAGACCACCGGATTGGCGGCATCGACCATCGAGGCCTCGATCACGCCGAGGCCCGGCACCTCGAGCCGATCCAGCGCGCGGCCGGTGGGCAGCAGCTTGCCGGTCGCGGCGCCGCCGGGCGACAGGAAGGCCAGGCGGATCGGCGCCGCCCTGCCCGCCACACCCTGCAGCAGAAAGTCGCCGTCGACGGCGGGCATGCCGTCGCGCAGCGGGAAGCGGGCCTCGATGATCTTCGAGGTATTGGTGTTGTGGATGCGCACCACCGCCTCGTCACCCTGCGGCGCCATCAGGCCTTCCTCGACAGCGAAAGGGCCGACGGCGGAAGAAATATTGCCGCAATTGCCGCGATAGCCGACGACCGGCGTGTCCACCTGCACCTGCGCGAAGGTGTAGTCCAGGTCGGCATCGGCGCGCGTCGGCGGGCCGATCACCGCGATCTTCGACAGCGACGAGATGCCGCCGCCCATGCCGTCGAGCTGGCGGCCGTTCGGATCGGGGCTGCCGAGGGCCGCGAGGAAGATTGGGTCCCAGTCGGCGCGCGCGGCCGGCAGGTGGTGCTGGTGGAAGAACAGCGCGCGGCTGGTGCCGCCGCGCATATAGACCGCGGGCAGGCGGTGCAGCCGGGTCATGCGGCGTCTCCCTCGGCGGCGAGCGCGCGCAGCATGAAGGGCAGGATGCCACCGGCACGCCAGATGCGCGCATCATAGGCGCTGTCGAGGCGGCAGCGCAGCGGAACGATCTCGGGCGGGCCGTCGTCGCGGCGCAGCGTCGCGCGCAGCAGCGCGCCCGGCGAGGCCTGGCCGTCCAGCCCCTCGATGTCGAAGCGCTCGCTGCCATCGAGGCCCAGCGTCAGCCGCGTGGCGCCGCCAGTGAATTCCAGCGGCAGGATGCCCATGGCGACCAGGTTGGCGCGGTGGATGCGCTCGAAGCTTTCGGCGATGACGACGGTGACGCCGAGCAGCCGCGGCCCCTTCGCCGCCCAGTCGCGCGAGGAGCCGGTGCCATATTCGCGCCCCGCCACCACGACCAGCTTGACGCCCTCGGCGCGGTAGCAGTCGGCGGCGTCGAAGATGCTCAGCACCTCGCCGCTGGGCTGGTGCCGGGTCAGCCCGCCCTCGGTGCCGGGCAGCATCTCGTTGCGCAGGCGGATATTGGCGAAGGTGCCGCGCATCATCACCTCGTGGTTGGCGCGGCGGGCGCCATAGGCGTTGAACTCCTCCGGCGGCACCTGGTGCGCGGCGAGGAAGCCGCCGGCCGGGGACTGCGGCGGGATGGCGCTGACCGGGGAAATATGGTCGGTGGTGATGCTGTCGCCCAGCAGCAGCAGGATGCGCGCATCGTGCAGCGCGGGCGGCGGCGGATCGCCGGCATCGAGCGCGTCGAAATAGGGTGGGCGGCGGATATAGGTGCTGCCCGGCTGCCAGGCGAAACGGATCTCTTCCGGTGACGGCAGCGCGCGCCAGGCGTCGTCCGCCTCGAACAGGGAAGAATATTCCTGGCGATAGAGCTCCGGCGTCACCGCGTCGCGCATCAGCACCGCGATCTCTTCCGATGACGGCCAGAGATCCGCGAGAAAGACCGGGGCGCCGTCGCGATCCTGGCCGAGCGGGTCGCGCGTCAGGTCGAGGGTGACGCGGCCGGCGATGGCCAGCGCCACCACCAGCGGCGGCGACATCAGGTAGCCGGCGCGGGCCAGCGGATGGATGCGGCCCTCGAAATTGCGGTTGCCGGAGAGCACGGCGCAGCCGATCAGGTCGCGTTCCTTGATGCGGGTGGCGACAGACTCCTCCAGCGGCCCGGAATTGCCGCCGCAGGTGCCGCAGCCGAAGCCGGTCAGGTGGAAGCCCAGCGCGTCCAGGCTGGATTGCAGCCCGGTCATCTCCAGGTAGCGCGCCACGACGCGCGAGCCCGGCGTCAGCGAGGCCTTGACCCAGGACGGCACGCTCAGGCCGCGCGCCACGGCTTTCCGGGCCAGCAGTCCTGCCCCCAGCATCAGCGCCGGGTTGGAGGTGTTGGTGCAGGAGGTGATGGCGGCGATCACCACGGCGCCATCGCCGAAGCCATCTTCCCAGCCCTGCAAAGGCCTCTTGGCGAAGGCCTCGAGGCTGGCGGGGATGGCGGGCAGCGCCAGGCGGTCCTGCGGCCGGCGCGGGCCGGCGACCGAAGGCTCGACCTCGCCGAGATCGAACTCCACCCGCTGCGAGAAAACCGGCTCGGCGGCAGCGGAATCCCGCCAAAGTCCCTGGGCGCGGCAGTAGTCCTCGACCAGCGCGCAGTGCGCGGCGTCGCGGCCGGTCGCGGCCAAATAGTCCAGCGTCGCGCGATCGACGGGGAAGAAGCCGCAGGTGGAGCCATATTCCGGCGCCATATTGGCGATGGTGGCGCGGTCGGCCAGCGTCAGCGCGCCATCCAGCGCCGGGCCGGTGAATTCGACGAATTTTTCGACGACGCCCAGCGCGCGCAGGCGCTGCGTCAGGGTCAGCACCAGGTCGGTCGCGGTGGCACCGACCGGCAGCCGGCCGGTCAGGCGGACGCCCACCACCGCCGGCAGGCGGAAGACCAAAGGCTGGCCGAGCATGGCGGCCTCGGCCTCGATGCCACCGACGCCCCAGCCCAGCACGCCCAGCGCGTTGATCATGGTGGTGTGGCTGTCGGTGCCGACCAGCGTGTCCGGATAGGCGAGGCGGCGGCCGCCCTCCTCGCGGCTGACGACGACGCTGGCGACGTGTTCCAGATTGACCTGGTGCAGGATGCCGCCGCCCGGGGGTGCGACGCGGAAATTACCGAAAGCCGTCTGCGCCCAACGCAGGAAGGAATAGCGTTCGGCGTTGCGGCGGTATTCATGCGCGACATTGCGCGCCATGGCGTCGGGCGTGCCGGCGCAGTCGACGATCAGCGAATGGTCGACGATCAGGTCGACCGGGATCACCGGATTGACACGCCGCGCATCGCCGCCGCGCGCCGCGAAGGCATCGCGCATGGCGGCGAGATCGACCATGCCGGGGACGCCGGTGAAATCCTGCATCAGCACGCGGGCGGGGCGGAAGGCGACGTCGCCGGCCCGCGTTTCACCGTCCGCCGCGGCGAGCAGCGCATCGATGTCGGCTTGCCGCACCGTGTCCTCATCCTGATGGCGCAGCAGGTTCTCCAGCAGCACGCGCAGGCTGTAGGGCAGCCGGGACAGGCGATCCGCACCGGCGAGGCCTGGAAGATCGAGGCAGTCATGCTCGACGCCGGCGAGGCGGAGCGTGCGGAATCGCGTCATGGACAGGCGTCCTCGGAATCGGGGGAATCCAGCAGCGGGGCAAGCGCGGCGTAGGAGGCGGTGACATGGCGCCGCATCTGCCATTCGGCCATCTCGGCATCGCGCTCGGCGATGGCGTCGAGGATGCGGCGATGCTCCAGCACCGCGCGCGCGCCGCGGCCCGGCACTTTCTTCAGCTGCGAGCGGTAGAGGCGCAGCTGCTGGTAGAGATCGCCGCACAACAACCCGGTCAGCAGCGCATTGCCGGAGGCGCGGGCGATGAGGGCGTGGAAGTCGCGATCCTCGCCGCCCAGCGCGTTCGGCGCCTCGAGGCCGCCGCGCGCCAGGGCCGCTTCCTGCAGGGAAAGAATGGCGCGCAGGCGGTCCAGATCCGCGCCCGACATGGCCGTCGCGGCGGCGCGCGCGGCGAAACCCTCGAGCGCCTCGCGCACGCCATAGATCTCGCGGAAGGTGGCGGCGGAGAGGCTGACGACGCGGGCGCCGAGGCGCGGCGCGCGCTGCACCAGGCGGCGTTCCTGCAGCCGGTTCAGCGCCTCGCGCAGCGGCGCCCGGCTGACGCCGAATTGCCGCGCCAGCACCGGCTCGCTCAGCTTGGCGCCGAGCGGGATCTCGCCCTGGATGATCGCCTCGCTGAGCCGCTGGAACAGCGACTGGGCGAGCGCACCATCCGCCCGGGCCGTTTCGGCCTCCGGGTCGATGTCGACAATTTCCTCCATTGGGACGGAGGCTACCGCCCTGCCTTGCGGTCGTCCAGCCGGATTCTGTCGACAACTACCCCCGCCAGAACCTTGGCATGAACAGGATCAACAGGGTGAAAAGCTCCAGCCGGCCGAGCAGCATGGCGAAGCAGAGCAGCCATTTGGCGCCGGCTGGCATGGCGCCGTAATGCCCCGCCGGCCCGATCAGCGGGCCGAGGCCGGGGCCGATATTCGACAGCATGCTGACCGCCGCGCTGGCGCTGGTCAGGAAGTCGAGATCCATGGTGGTCAGCGCGATGGTCAGCACGCCGTAGCAGACGAAGTAGAGGGTGAAGAAGCCGACGACCGAGCCCATCACCTCGTCCGGGATCGGCTTGCCGCCATAGAGCCGCGGGAAGACGCCGCGCGGATAGAGCAGCCGCAGGAACTGCACCCGCAGCATCGCCGCCATCACCTGGAAGCGGAACACCTTCAGCCCGCCCGCGGTGGAGCCGGTGCAGCCGCCGACGAACATCAGCCCGAAGAACAGCCCGGTCGTCGCCCCGCCCCACAGGTTGTAGTCGTCGGAGGCGAAGCCGGTGGTGGTGACGATGGAGACGGTGTTCAGCGCCGCGTGGCGCAGCGCGTCGAGCGGCGCGTAGCGGTCATGCAGCACCAGCCAGGCGGTCAGCAGCAGGATGACCACCGCCAGCATGCCGAGCAGCCCATGCACCTGCGGGTCGCGCAGCAGGGCGTAGTCGCGCTGCAGCAGCCGGATATAGAGGACGAAGGGCAGCGCGCCGGCCAGCATGCCGGCCGTCGCGATCCAATGCACCGCCGCGCTGTCCCAATGCGCCAGCGAGGCGTCGGCGGTGGAGAAGCCGGCGGTGGAAATCGTGCTGAGCGCATGGGCGATGGCGTCCAGCGGCCCCATCCCCGCCAGCGCATAGGCCACCGCGCAGGCCAGGGTGAGCAGCAGATAGACGAGCAGGATGCGCGCCGCGATCTGCTTGACCCGCGGCATCACCTTTTCCGACCGGTCCGAGCTTTCCGTGCGGAACAGCTGCATGCCGCCGACGCCCAGCGTCGGCAGGATGGCCAGCGCCGTCGCGATGATGCCGATGCCGCCCAGCCATTGCAGCAGCGCCCGCCACAGCAGGATGCCGGGCGGCGCCGTGTCCAGCCCGTAGATCACCGTGGCGCCGGTGGTGGTCAGGCCGGAGACCGCCTCGAAGACCGAATTGGTGACGCTGCCGCCGAGGCCCTCCAGCGCCGAGAGATAGAGCGGCACCGCCGCCGCCGCGCAGACCGCCAGCCAGGCCATCGGCGTCAGCAGGAAGGCCTGGCGCAGGGTCAGGCCGGAGGCCAGGTTGCAGCGCGTGGCGCGCAGCAGCGCGGCGGCGACCGCCATGGTGCCCAGCGCGCTGACCGCGAAGCCGCGCCAGTCGGCATGGCCCGCCGCCGCGTCGAGCGCCGCCGGCAGCAGCATGAAGCCGCCGAGCACCAGCAGCATGCGCGCCACCAGATGCAGCACAGGGCGCAGCGGCGGCGGCGCCCAGCGTCCCGTCGGCTGGCGCGGCGGCAGCTTGGCCTTCATCGCGGCGCCTTCACTGGCCGGCCCCGGGCTCGCTGCCGGGCAGCGCGATCAGCGCCTCCGCCGCCTCCCGCGCCGCCTGGGCGACCACGGCGATCACCTCGTCGCCGGGCTGGATGCGGAAGCCGGGCTCGGGCAGCCGCGGCTCGCCGTCGCGCAGGATGGCGGCGACCAGCATGCCCTTCGGCAGCGCGAGCTCGCCCAGGGGCGCCGCGACCAGCGCCGAGCCGGCCAGGGCGCGGACCTCCAGCACCTCGACCATGCCGTCGCCCAGGGGATAGACCTGCCCCACCGCGCCGCGCCGCACATGGCGCAGGATGGAGGCGATGGTGATGCTGCTGGGGCTGACCACCGCGTCGATGCCGAGCTCGTCGACCACGGGGGCGTAGCTGCTCTTGTTGACGAGCGTGATGGCGCGGCCGCAGCCGGCGCGCTTGGCCAGCACCGAGACGAAGATATTGGTCTCGTCGTCATTGGTCACCGCGATCACCGTGTCGACGGCGCCGATATTGGCCTCCTCCAGCAGCTCGCGGTCCAGCGCGTCGCCGCTGAGCACGACGCTGCCCGGGCCCAGCGCCTCGGCCACAAGGCCCGCGCGGACCGGATCGTGCTCGATCACCTTGAGCGAGACCAGGGCGTCGCGCTTCAGCATCTGCGCCAGGTGCAGCCCGACATTGCCGCCGCCGACGATGACGACGCGGCGCGCCTCCTCCTCGCGATGGCCGAAGGCGGCGACCACGGCATCGGCGCGCTCGGGGCGGGCCACGACATAGACGTCGTCGCCGGCGGCGATGCGCTCCTCGTCGCGCGGCATGCGGGCGGCGCCCTCGCGCAGCAGCGCCACGATGGTGAAGCCGCGCTCGGCCGCCTGCGCGCGCAGCCCGCCCAGGCTCTGGCCGGTCATCGGGCAGGCGGCGCCCTCGCAATGGATGCCGAGCAGCTGCAGCCGCCCGTCGGAGAGCGGCGCCATGTCGAAGGCGCCGGGGGTGCGCAGGCGGCGGGCGATGCCGCGGGCGACCTCGACCTCGGGCGAGATGACGACATCGACCAGCGCGCGCTCGGCCGCCTGCGCGCCCTGCCAGTTGGGCTCCAGGTAGCCGTGGTGGCGCAGCCGGGCGATGCGGCGGCGCACCTGGAACAGCGCCTGGCCGACCAGGCAGGCGACCAGGTTGACCTCGTCGGAGCGGGTGACGGCGATCAGCAGGTCGGCCTCCTCGGCGCCGGCGGCGCGCAAGGTCGCGGGATGCGAGGCGAAGCCCACCATCCCGCGCACGTCGTAGCTTTCGTCGGCCCGCCGCGCCGCCTCGGCCGAGGCGTCGATGACGGTGACGTCGTTGCCCTCCATCGACAGATGGCGGGCGATGGTGGTGCCGACCTGGCCCGCCCCGCAGATGATCACCTTCACGCGCCGACACCCCTTGACCCTGGCCGGTCAATGCTAGCGCATCGGCCAGGGTTGCGCTCGTGCCGGCGCGCGAAAAGCCTCAGGCGTCAGCGAGGCCGGCGGTGCGCGCCATGTCGACCATGGCCTGGCGGGACTGGTGCATGTCGTCCAGCGTGCCGAAGGCGTTCATGTAGTGGCCCTGGAAGCCGCGGCGCTCGAGCAGCTCGAACATGGCGCCGAAGTCGAAATTGCCCTCGCCGGGCAGCAGGTGCTGCTCGTGCCCGTTGCGGAAGCAGTCGGCCAGCCGCACCTCGGCGACGCGCTCCAGCGGGATGGCGTCGACGAAGCCCTGCACGCCATCGGGCATCAGATGCGCGTGGTTGGCGGTGAAGGACAGGGCGAAGGCCGGGGAATCGATGCGGTCGTAGTAGTAGCGCCACTCCTCCAGGCTATGCGCCAGGTAGTGGACCTCGGCATCGGCCGGCTCCTTGTTCAGGTTCTCCAGCAGCAGCAGCGCGCCATGCTTCTCGGCATGCGCCACCATGCGCTGCAGCCGGTCGAGCCCGGCCTCCATCCGCATCTTGACGTCGGCGGTGAAGTGGTAGCCGGCATGGACGACGATCCAGGCGGCGCCCAGCTTCGGCGCCACCTCGATATAGGCGCGCATATAGGCGTCGACGGCTTCCGACAGGAAGGGCGAGTATTCGGCGACATTGACCGCGGACAGGGTGTGCAGCCCGATGGTGACGCCCTTCGCCGCCGCCTGGGCGCGGATGCGGGCGCAGCGCGCGTCGTCGAAGGAATCGACCTTGTTGGCGCCGGTGTCGAGCTGGATGTCGATGTAGCGCACGCCGCGCTCGGCGGCCCAGTCGATGGCCTGCTCCAGCGGCAGGCGGCGGCCGATATCGACGCCGATGCGGTCCAGCAGTGTCTTGCCCATTTTTTTCTCCCTTCAGATGGTTGCGGCGTTCTTCTCCGCCGCCGTGCCGACGCGCGGGCCGCCGTCCTTGTAGGCGATGGCGGTCAGGAAGCGGGCGCGGCCGGAGCGCGTGTGCTGCTCCGCCTGCTGCCGCGCCAGGCTGGCATCGCCCGCCAGGATGCTGTCCAGCAGGCGACGGTGCTCGGCATTGGCCTCGGCCATGCTGCCGCTGCGGTCGAAGGAGCGGCGGCGCATCAGCAGCAGCTTGCGGGTGTGGTCCAGATAGACCGCCTCCATCGCCGCATTGCCGGAGAAGGCCATGATCTGCTCGTGGAAGACGATGTTGCCGGCGAAGAAGCCTTCCGGGTCGCCGCCGGCGATGCGCTGGTCCATCTGCTCGACCACGGCGCGCAGCGTCATCGCCTGCTCGCCGGTGCAGGCCACCGCCAGCCGCGCGGCGGCCGAGCCGAACAGCACCGAGTTGAGCTCGTAGATCTGCATCGCCTCGTCGATGGTCAGCGTGCGGACGAAGGCGCCGCGGTTGAGGATGACGGTGACCAGGCCGGTGCGCTCCAGCGCGCGCGCCGCCTCGCGCACGGGCCCGCGGCTGACGCCGAGCTGGCGGGCCAGCGTCACCTCGTTCAACCGGGCGCCGGGCGGCAGCGCGCCGCTCCAGATCAGTCCCTCCAGCGCCGTCTGCACCTTGCTGGAGAGGGATTGCGCCGCTTCGCGCGCCGCCCGGATTGTAGACATTTTTTCCCCGCCACCCCCGCGGCTGTGTCGATAAAATCGCTTGCTGCAACTGCTCAGTCGCGGTTTCGCGATCCCCTCGACCCCGCAGGTCCGGCTTTATTGTTTACATTTCGGAGACCGGGTGGCAAGACTCATCGCCGGGAGAGAAACGATCAGCAGAGCAGCACGGGGCAGCCAGCCAGGCGCCCTTCGTGTCGCCGCGCCATCTCCCGCCATGGCAGGGAGGACCCGATGGATATCGAGGCCAAAGGCATTGCCGACCCGAGGATCCTGACGCGCCGCGGCGAGGGCATCGGCTGGATCACCATCAACCAGCCGGAGAAGCGCAACGCCATCGCGCTGGCCATGTGGGATGCCATCGCGGCGGCCGCGACGGATTTCGCCAGCGACCCGGAAGTGCGCGTCGTCATCCTGCATGGCGCGGGCGGCAAGGCTTTCGCCGCCGGCGCCGATATCAGCGAATTCGACAGGATCCGCGCCGATGCGGCGGCGCAGGAAGCCTATGGCCAGCGCAGCGCCGCGGCGCGCCGCGCGCTGGAGGGCATGGGCAAGCCGCTGATCGCCATGATCCAGGGCTTCTGCATCGGCGGCGGCTATGCCACCGCGCTGATCGCCGACCTGCGCATCGCCTCCGAGGACAGCCGCTTCGGCATTCCGGCGGCCAAGCTCGGCATCGCCTATGGCTATGAAAGCCTGGAGAAGCTGGTCGCGCTGACCGGCCCGGCGATGGCCAAGGAAGTGATGTTCAGCGGCCGCCAGTTCGACGCCGCCGAGGCGCTGCGCGCCGGCATGATCAACCGCGTGGTGCCGGTCGCCGATCTGGAATCGTCGACAATCGAGCTGGCGCAGCAGATCGCGCGCAATGCGCCGCTGTCGCTGAAGGCGGCGCGGCTGGCGATCGAGCAGATCGTGGGCAATCCGGAGAAACGTGACCGCGCCGCGGTGGAGCAGGCCAATCGCGCCTGCTTCGACAGCGCGGACTATGCCGAGGGCCGCCGCGCCTTCCAGGAGAAGCGGGCCCCGGTGTTCAGCGGCAGGTGAAGCGTGGCGCCCAAAGCGGCCGCAGAGCCGCCGGCGCCGGTGCAGGCAGGGAGGAAGTGGGATGCGGATGATCAACAGGCGGCATTTCGTGGCGCTGGCGGCGGGCGGCGCGTTGCTGGCGCAGCAGAAGGCGCAGGCGCAGGCGCTGCCGGCGCATGAGCAGGCGCTGTACGACGCGGCGAAGAAGGAAGGCGAGATCACCTGGTATACCGGGCAGATGCAGGCCGAGCCTTCCGAGGCGATCGGCCGCGCCTTCGGCGAGCGCTATCCCGGGGTGAAGGTCAATGTGGTGCGCAGCGCCTCGCAGGTGGCCTTCCAGCGGCTGGCGCAGGACATGCGCGCGCGGGTCAACCAGTGCGACGTCTTCAGCTCCACCGACTACAGCCATGCCGCGCATCTGAAGCGCGGCGAGCAGCTGATGGCCTATCGGCCGGAGAATGCGAAAGGCCTGATCGAGGTGGCGCAGAAGGCCGCCGATCCGGACGGCTTCTTCCAGATCACCTATCTCGGCCTGTATCTGATGGCGCGGCACAGCAAGAACGTGTCGGAGGCCGATGCGCCGAAATCCTGGCGCGACCTGACCGATCCGCGCTGGAAGGACCGCATCGCGGTCGGCCACCCCGGCTATAGCGGCGCCATCACCGCCTGGTGCCTGATGATGCAGGAGAAGTTTGGTGTCGGCTACTTCAAGGAGCTGGAGCGCAACCGGCCGCTGATCGGCCGTTCCAGCGGCGATCCGGTGACAACGCTGAATGCCGGCGAGCGGATGATCGGGGCCGCGATTCCTTCGGCCACCACGCTGCTCAGCATTTCGCGCGGCAATCCGGTGACGCTGATCTATCCGACCGACGGCACGCTGGTGGTGCCCTCGCCGACCGGGGCGATGCGCGCCGCGCCGCATCCGAATGCGGCCAAGCTGTTCATGGAATTCGTCACCAGCCCGGCCTACCACACCGCGACGCGCGCCTATTTCGGCGAATCGCTGCGGCCGGAAGTGCCGCCGCCGCCCGGCGCCCGCGCGCTGGACAGCATCCCGCTCTACACGCCGAAGCCCGAGGATGTCGAAGCCAAGGCGCAGGAGGTGAAGGACCTCTGGCGCGATACATTCGGGATCTGAGCGGGCGGAACGTCATCGCTGGCCCAACGAGGCCAGCGACCCAGGAAGAAAAAGGAGGGAGGCGATGATCGGAGTGGGGAGGCGCGGCCTGCTGGCGGCCGCCGCCATCATCGGCGCGGCGCCCAGGGCGGGCGCCGCCGAGCTGCCGCCGCATGAGCAGGAGCTGCATGCCGCCGCCCGGCGCGAGGGCGAGATGACCTGGTATGCCGGGCAGCTCAGCGCCGAGCCCTGCGAGGCGGTGGGCAAGGCCTTCACCGCGCGCTATCCGGGGGTGAAGGTCAATGTGGTGCGCAGCACCTCGCAGGTGGCATTCCAGCGGCTGGCGCAGGACATGCGCGCCGGCATCGCGCAATGCGACGTGCTGAGCTCCACCGACTACAGCCATTCCTCCTTCCTCAAGCGCGAAGGGCGGCTGCTGCAATACCGCCCGAAGAACGCGGAAGGACTGCTCGACTTCGTCCGCAAGGCCGGCGATCCCGACGATCATTTCCACGTCTTCTATATCGGCGTGCATCTGCTGGCGCGGCGCACCGACAAGGTGTCGGAGGCCGATGCGCCGAAATCATGGCGCGCGCTGACGGAATCGCGCTGGCGCGACCAGCTGGCGGTCGGCCATCCGGGCTATAGCGGCGCCATCGGCGCCTGGGCGGTGCTGCTGCGCAAGCTTTATGGCTGGGACTATTTCAAGGCGATGGAGAAGAACCGGCCACAGATCGGGCGGTCTTCCATCGATCCGGTGACGACGCTGAATGCCGGCGAGCGCACCATCGGCGTGGCGGTTCCCTCGGCCAGCACGCTGCTCAGCATGGCGCGCGGCAATCCGCTGTCGCTGATCTATCCGGAGGACGGCACGGTGGTGGTGCCTTCGCCCAGCTGCATCCAGAAGAACGCGCCGCATCCCAACGCCGCCAAGCTGTTCATGGAATTCGCCACGGGACCCGAGTATTTCCGTGTCACCCGCGAGTTCTACAACGAATCGCTGCGCGCCGACGTGCCGCCGCCGCCGGGCTCGACGCCGCTCGACCAGGTGAAGGTGATCATGCCGACGCCGGAGGAAATCGAGAAGGGCGTGCCGGAGGTGAAAGAGCAATGGCGCGACACCTTCGGCATCTGATGTTCCGCCGCGCAGCAGAAGGATCCGCCGGCGCATGACAGAGACCGTGACCCTGCCCAAGCCCGCCCTCGCCACGCGCCCGCCCGGCGTGCTGACGCGGCTGCGCTATCTCGAGCCCTCCAACCTGCTCTGGCTGCTGCTGGTGCTGGTGCTGCTGTTCCTCGTCGCCGTGCCCATCGGCAAGCTGCTGATCGTCAGCTTCGAGCAGCAGGGCACCGGCGCCTTCACCTTCGCCAACTACGCCCAGGCCTATGGCCGCGTGCGCTACCTCGAGGCGCTGGGCAATTCGCTGATCCTTGGCGTCTCGGCGGCAGGCCTGGCGACGGTCTTCGCCGTGCCGATGGCCTGGGCGGTGTCGCGCACCGACATGCCGGGCAAGGGGCTGACCTGGGCCGCGGTGATGGGCGCCTTCATCATGCCGCCCTATCTGGGCGCGGTGGGCTGGATCCTGCTGGCCGGGCCGAATTCCGGCTTCCTGAACCAGGCCTGGCGCTGGGTGACGGGGGCGGAAGGCGCGCTGGTCAATGTCTACAGCTTCCCAGGGCTCGCGCTGGTCATCGCGCTGCATTCCTTCCCGCTCATTTTCATTTTCGTCAAGTCAGCGCTGGATCTGATCTCGTCGGAGATGGAGGACGCTGCCAACATCCTCGGCGCTGGCACCATGACCGCGACGCGGCGGGTGACGCTGCCGCTGGTCTGGCCGGCGATCCTGGGCGGCACCATCGTCGTCTTCCTCGAGACCATCGCGTTGTTCGGCACGCCGGCGATCATCGGCATCCCGGCGCGGATCAACGTGGTGACGACGCAGCTCTGGCAGTTCTTCGAATATCCGGTGCGCGTCGAGGTCGCCGCCGCCTATGCCATGCCGCTGCTGCTGATCACCGTCGGCATCATCCTGGCGCAGAAGCTGCTGCTGGCGCGAAAGGGCTATGTCTCGCAGACCGGCAAGGGCGGCGAGCGCCGCATCATCCGCCTCGGCGTCTGGCGCTGGCCGGTCTTCGCCTATTGCGCGCTGGTCGGCTCGATGGCGGTCGTCATGCCGGTCTCGGTGCTGCTGCAATCCTCCTTCGCCAAGGCCTGGGGGCGCGGGTTGCTGGCGCCGGGCAACTTCACCTTCGACAACTACACCTACCTGCTGTTCCGCCACGAGATGGCGCTGAGCTCGATCTGGAACACGTTGTGGTACTCAGCGACGGCGGCGACGGCGGCGGTGCTGATCGCCGTGCTGGTCGCCTATATCGTCACCCGCAAGCTGGTGCCCTTCGGCTCGGCGCTGGGCTTCCTGGCGATGGCGCCCTTCGTCATCCCCGGCATCGTCATGGCGATCGGCTTCTACGCCGCCTATGCGGCGCCGCCGCTGGCGCTCTATGGCACCGCGCTGATCATCATCCTGGCCTTCACCGCGCGCTTCCTGCCGATCGCCTTCGCCAATGCCTCGGCCGCCGTGCGCTCGGTGCATCCGGAGATGGAGGAGGCCGCGCGCATCCTCGGCGGCGGCCGGCTGATGACGGTGATGCGCATCACCGCGCCGCTGATCCGCCGCAGCCTGCTGGGCGGCTGGCTGATCGTCTTCATCGTCGCCTCGCGCGAGCTTTCCTCCGCCGTCTTCCTGGTGGGGCCGCGCACCCGCACCATGGCCGTGCTGCTCTACGATCTGAGCGAGGCGGGCAATTTCGAGGTGCTCTCGGCCTTCGGCGGCCTGCTGCTCGCCATCACCCTCGTCCTCGTCGGTATCGGCATGAAGCTGGCCGGCCGCGACTTCATGCTGCGGAGAAACTGACCCATGCCCCGTCTGACCCTGAAGGGCCTCGGCAAAGCCTATGGCAAGCTGAAGGTCGTGGACGACGTCGACCTGACCCTGGAGGAAGGCGAATTCGTCTCGTTGCTCGGCCCCTCCGGCTGCGGCAAGACGACGACGTTGCGCATGATCGCCGGCTTCGTCGAGCCGACCTCGGGCAGCATCATGCTGAACAGCCAGGTGCTGTCGGCGCCCGGCGCGGTGCTGCCGCCGGAGAAGCGCGGCATGTCGATGATCTTCCAGAGCTACGCCATCTGGCCGAACATGACGGTGGCCGAGAATGTCGGCTTCGGCCTGACGTTGAAGAAGCTGCCGCGGGAAGAGGTGCGCGCCAAGGTCACGCGCATCCTCGAGGTGGTGCAGATGGCGCATCTGGCCGATCGCTACCCGGCCGAGCTCTCGGGCGGGCAGCAGCAGCGCGTGGCGCTGGCCCGCGCCATCGTGGTGCGGCCGGCGGTGCTGCTGCTCGACGAGCCGCTGTCCAACCTCGACGCCAATCTACGGGAAGAAATGCGCTTCGAGATCCGCCGCCTGCATGACGAATTCCGCTTCACCACCGTCTATGTCACGCATGACCAGGCCGAGGCCATGGCGACGGCCGACCGCATCGCGGTGATGCAGGGCGGCCGGATCGAGCAGGTGGACGCGCCGCATGTCATCTACACGCGGCCGCGCACCCGCTTCGTCGCCGGCTTCATCGGCCGCACCAACCTGATCGAGGGCCGCTTCGCCAATGGCGAGGTCGGGCTCGACGGCTTCGCGCTGCGCTCCGACCAGATCCCGGGCAGCATGCCGGCCTCGTCGCAGCCGATCCTGCTGTCGCTGCGGCCGCAGGGCATGGCGCTGCATCGCGGCCGGCCGGCGGGCGGCGCGCGCGACGGCATGCCGCTGCTGGCGGCAACCGTGGCGCAGCGCACCTATCTCGGCGAATCCTGGGACTATGTCGTGCATCCGGCGGAGAGCGGGCTGAAGCTGCGCGTCACCGCGCCGCCGCTGCAGGTGCATGAGGTGGGCGACAGCGTCTGGCTGGAGATCGACCCGAACCAGATCGCCGTGGTGAACTAGTCGCGCAGATGCTCGCGCAGCGTGGCGCCGGCATAGTCGCGCCGGAACACGCCACGCTGCTGCAGGATCGGCACGACGCTGCGGCAGAACTGCTCGTACATGCCGGGGAAGGTCGTCGGCGTCAGCACGAAGCCGTCGCAGGCGTGGCTTTCGAACAGGTCGGTCAGCCGGTCGGCGATGCTCTCCGGCGTCCCGACCAGCTGCGGGCAGAGCTCGCTGGTGGCGAAGCGGCGCGCCGCCTCGCCCAGCGTCAGCCCTTCCCGCTTCGTGCCCTGCAGGATGACGTCGAAGGAGCCGCGCGAGCCTTCCTCGATCTCGATATCGGCCAGCGGCTGCTCGGGATCGAAGCGCGACAGGTCGATGCCAATATGGCCGGAGATCTGCGCCATGCCGAGCTGGGTGTCGACCAGGCTGTTGACATAGTCGGCCTGCTCGCGTGCGATGGACTCGGTCGCGCCGATCACCACGTCGATCGAGGGCAGCACCACGCATTCCTCCGGCGCCCGCCCGAACTTCTGCATCCGACCTTTGAAGTCGGCGTAGAATTCCTGCATGTCCGACTTCTCGTGCTGCAAGGTGAAGATGATCTCGCCCCAGCGGGCGCCGAAGTCGCGGCCGCGTTCGGAGCTGCCGGCCTGCATGATCACCGGCCGCCCCTGCGGCGAGCGCGGCGCGGTCAGCGGCCCGCGCGTGCTGATCCACTTGCCTTCGTAATCGGCATAGTGGATACGCGACGGATCGGCGAATTGGCCTGACGCCTTGTCCAGCACCAGCGCACCCTCCTCCCAGCTTTCCCAGAGAGCAGAGCAGGCTTCCAGCACCTCGTCGGCGCGGTCGTAGCGCTGGGCGCGGCTGGGCATTTCCTTCATGCCGAAATTGCGCGCCTCCAGCGTGCTGGTCGAGGCCACGACATTCCAGGCGGCGCGGCCATGGCTCATATGGTCGAGCGTCGAGAGCATCCGCGCCACCTGATACGGATGGTTGAAGGTCGAGGAATAGGTCAGGCCAAGGCCGATGCGGCTGGTCACCCGCGCCATGATCGGCAGGATCACCGCCGGGTCCAGCAGGCAGACCTGCCCGCCGCGGCCGACCATGGTGTCGTATTTTCCCTCGTAGAGATCATAGAGACCGAGGATATCGGCGAAGAACAGCGCGTCGAATTTCCCGGCCTCCAGCACGCGGGCGATATGCTCGTAGCGGGACGGGTCCAGCAGGTCGTCAACGGCGGATTCCGGATGACGCCAGGCGCCATGGTGGTGGCAGGTCGGGCCGGTCATCAGGAAGGCCACCAGATGCATCTGTCGCGGGGTCATCGGTCGTCTCCCAGGCGGATCAGAATTCGCGCAGCGTGTCGCGCAGCAGGCTGTGCGTGTAGCGCGTGCGGGTCAGGCCGCGGCGTTGCAGCGCCGGCACCAGGCCCTCGGTGATCTCCATCACCGTGCGGCGGCTGCTGCGCTGGAAGGGCGTGCTGATCAGGAAGCCATCGCCGCCGATCTCGGCCATGGCCTCGCCCATCATCTCTGCCACCTCGTCCGGCGTGCCGACCAGGCGCAGCCCGCCATCGAAACGCTCCGAGGCCAATTGCCGCAGCGTCTTGCCGCTGCCCCATTGCGCGAACTTGTCGAGCGACCCCTGCTCGCCATTGGTGGTCAGGCGGGGCAGCTCGGCATCGAGATCGAACTGGGAGAAATCGATGTCGGTGACGGTGCCGATGCTGGCCAGGGCAGATTCGACGAAGTCCGGCGCGGTGACGCGGCGCTGGTACTTGGCTTCCGCCTCGGCGGTGGTCTCGCCGACCACGGGATAGACCAGGAACAGCACCTTGATGCTGTCGGGGTCCCTGCCCGCCTTGACGGCGCGGGCACGGACATCGTCGCGATACCACTTCATCCCCGCCGTGCCATTGGCGGTCGCGATGATGGAATCGGCAGTGCGCGCCGCGAATTCGCGGCCGCGCGGCGACCCGCCGGCCTGGACATAGACCGGCTTGCCCTGCGGCGAGCGCACCGTGTTCAGCGGCCCGCGGCACTTGAAGTACTTGCCCTCGAAATGGATCGGATGGACCTTGCTGCTATCGGCATAGGTGCCGCTGGCGCGGTCGCGCAGCACGGCGCCGGGCTCCCAGGAGTCGAAGAGGCGGGTGACCAGCTCGACATATTCATCGGCCATGTCGTAGCGCTGCTCGCGCGGCGGCAGCTCGTCCATGCCGAAATTCTGCGCCGCCGCATCCTCGCCGGAGGTGACGATGTTCCAGCCGAAGCGGCCGCCGCAGATGCTGTCGATGGTCGAGGCCAGCCGCGCCAGCAGGAAGGGCGGATAGGCCATGGTCGACATGGTGGCGACCACGCCGAGATGGGTCGTGGCCGCCCCGATCATCGCCGCCGGCGGCAGCGGGTCGTGCTTCGGCGCCTGCAGCGCGTGGCGCAGCGTGGCCTCGGGCGTGCCGCGCCAGGCCTCGGAGACCATCAGCGTGTCTTCCAGCATGATGTAGTCGAAGCAGGCGCGCTCCATCGCCTGCGCCATCTCGACATAGAACTTGCCGTCCCAGGGGGATGTGTCGGCGGTGAAAGGGTGGTTCCACTCGCCCGCCGTGAAATTGGCGAACCAGCCCAGGTGGAAAGGCTTCGGCATGCGGCTTGGATCCTCTTTCAGCCCAGATAGGCTTCCTGCACCGCCTCGCTGTCGAGCAGCTCGGGCCCGGTGCCGGACAGCACGACCTCGCCGGATTGCAGCACATAGGCGGTCTCGGCGATTTCCAGCGCCATGAAGGCGTTCTGCTCGACCAGCAGCACGGTGACGCCGAGCCGGTTGATCGTCGTCACCGTCTCGAAGATCTGGTCGACCAGCTGCGGCGCCAGACCCATGCTGGGCTCGTCCAGCAGCAGCAGGCTGGGCTTGGCCATCATCGCGCGGCCCATGGCCAGCATCTGCTGCTCGCCGCCCGACAGCGTGCCGCCCAGCTGCGACATGCGCTCGCGCAGCCGCGGGAACAGCGTCAGCACCTCCTCCAAATCGGCCTGCAATTCGGAGCGCATGGCGCGGCGGCGGAAGGCGCCCATGGCGAGGTTCTCGGCGACCGTCAGACGGCCGAAGATGCGGCGGCCCTCTGGCACCTGCACCAGGCCGAGCGTCACCAGGTCATGCGGCGGCACCTTGGCAATGTCGCGGCCGTCGAGCAGCACGCGGCCGCCGACGCGCGGCCGCAGCCCGCAGATGGCGTTCAGCGCCGTGGTCTTGCCAGCGCCATTGGCGCCGACCAGCGCGCAGATCTTGCCGGATGACACCTGCAGCGAGATGCCGCGCAGGGCCTGGATCTTGCCATAGGCGACGTGGAGATCCTCGACCTGGAGAGAGCTCACGCGCGCTTCTCCAGCGCGTCCATGCCGTGCTTCGCCGCCCGCGCGCCGAGATAGGCGGCGATCACCGTCGGATCGGCGCGGATCTCGGCCGGCGTGCCGCTGGCGATGCAGACGCCGTGGTCCAGCACATGGATCGCCTCGGAAATGCCCATGACGACGCGCATCTGGTGCTCGATCAGCAGGATGCCGACGCCGTGCTCGTCGCGGATGCGGGCGATCAGCTCCATCATCGCATGGCTCTCCACCGGGTTCATGCCGGCGGCCGGCTCGTCGAGCAGCAGCAGGCTGGGCTTGACCGACAGCGCGCGGGCGATCTCCAGCCGCCGCTGGTCGCCATAGGACAGGTGCCGCGCCAGCCGGTCGCCGCGCCCGGCAAGCCCCAGGTCGAGCAGCAGCGCGCGCGCCGCCGCCTCCACCGCGGCGATGGTGGCGCGATGCGCTGGCGTCGCCAGCAACGCGCCCAGCAGCGTCTCCGGCCGGCGGACGCCGAGGCCCACCATGATGTTCTCCAGCGCCGTCAGGTCGGGGAACAGCCGGATGTTCTGATAGGTGCGGGCGATGCCGCGCGCCGCCACCAGGTCGGGCCGCAGCCCGTCGATGCGCTCGTCCTTCAGCCAGATCTTGCCCGAGGTCGGCGGGGTGAAGGAGGTCAGGCAATTGAACAGCGTGGTCTTGCCGGCGCCGTTCGGGCCGATCACCGCATGGATGGCGCCGGGCGCCATCACCAGGCTGACGCGGTCCACCGCCAGCAGCCCGCCGAAGCGCTTGCTGACGCCCTCCGCCCGCAGCAGCGGCGCCGTCATGCGACCTCCCTTTGGCGGATCGCCACCGGGCTCAGCCCCTCCGGCTTGAAGCGGACGATGGCGATGATGACGAGGCCGTAGATCAGGTAGCGATATTCGCCGAGATCGCGCAGCACCTCGGGCGCGCCGATCAGCGCGGCGGCGCCGATCACCACGCCGGGCAGGCTGCCGATGCCGCCCACCACCAACACCGCCAGCACATTGACCGAGACCAGCAGCTGGAAGCTCTGCGGGAAGACCGCGCCCGTCATGGCGGCGAACAGCCCGCCGGCGAGACCGGCGAAGGCGGCGCCGATCGTATAGGCCATCAGCTTGACCTGGACGAGGTTGATGCCCAGCGCCTGGGCCACATCCTCGTCCTCGCGCACCGCCAGCCAGCGGCGGCCGATGCCGGAATGCTGCAGCCGCCAGGCGCAATAGCCGGCGAGCGCCGCGAAGGCGGCGGTCAGGTAGAACAGCCGCGTCGGGCTGCCGAGGACGATGCCGAAGAAGACCGGCTTCGGGATATTGACGATGCCCTGGGCGCCGCCGATCAGCGGCTTCAGCATGTCGGACAGCACCAGCACGCGGATCACCTCGCCGAGGCCGAGCGTCGCGATGGCCAGATAATCGCCGCGCACCCGCAGCACCGGCAGGCCGAACAGGAAGCCGGCCAGCGAGGCGAAGAGCACGGCGAAGGGGAGTGCTGCGAAGAAGCCCAGATGGGCGATGCCGGCGGTCTCGGCGGTCAGCAGGGCGACGGTATAGGCGCCGACGGCGAAGAAGGCGACGAAGCCGAGATCGACCAGCCCGGCCAGGCCGAGCTCCACGTTCAGCCCAAGGCCCATCAGCGTGTAGAGGCAGACCAGCATCATCACCTGCGCCACGAAGTCGTTGGTCACCGCCGGCAGCGCCAGCAGCAGCGCCAGGCAGAGCAGCCGCGCCGCCAGCTTGCCGCGCGGCGGCAGCGCGGCGACATGGCGCGCGCCCGGGCGGGCGGCGGCGAGCGCGCCGATGCCCGCGGCGGCGACGGCGCCGGCGGGCAGCAGCCCGTCATAGCTGAAGGCCCAGCCATCGATCTCGCCGAGGCCGGAGAGCAGGCTGCGGATCAGTTCTCTCAACAGCCCGGCCAGCACCACGCCCAGCAGCGCGCCCATCAGCAGCCGGCGCGCCTTGGCCGGCAGCAGCACCAGCGCCGCGCCGAGCAGCGCCGAGGCCGCGCCGCCGGCGGCCAGCAGCAGCATCGCCTGCGCGTCGGGCAGGGTGTAGCCGACGCGGTTCAGCGTCACCGGCGTCAGCGAGACCAGCATCCAGCGCAGATTGGCGGCGCGCGCCGCCATCACCAGCAGCACGATCAGCACCCCGGCCAGGGCGCCGCACAGCAGGGCCCGCGGCACGGCGCCCCGCCAGTCCTGGCCGCGCGCCGCGACCATGCCGGCGCGCAACGCCACCGCCAGCATCAGCGCATGGCCGATATCGAGCAGGCCGACCACCAGCCAGCGGTTGGAGAACTGGCCGAACAGCCCGACCAGCACCAGCCCGGTGCAGGCGCCGGTGACGGCCAGCGCCAGGCGGGTGGTGTCGCGGGCCAGCGCCAGGGGTTCGAGGCGGGCGGGCAGCGTCATGGCAAGCTCGCTCATGCCGTCAGGCCCGCTTCACCGCCAGGCGTTCGCCCAGCAATCCGCGCGGGCGGAAGATCAGCACCATGACCAGCATGGTGTAGGCGATGGCGTCGCGCAGCTGGTAGGGCGCGGCGACGCCGATGCCTTCCAGGAACAGCGCGGGGCCGAGGCTCTCGACCAGGCCGAGGGCGAAGCCGCCGAGCATGGCGCCGGGGATATTGCCGATGCCGCCGAGCACGGCGGCGCCAAACCCCTTCACGCCCAGGAAGAAGCCCATGAAGAAAGAAATCTGCTTGAAGACCAGGCCGTAGAGCAGGCCGGCGACGCCGGCCAGCGCGCCGCCGAGGGCGAAGGTGAAGACGATGACGCGGTCGACATTGATGCCCATCAGGATGGCGGCGTCCTGGTCCTCGGCGACGGCGCGCATCGCCGTGCCCATGCGGGTGCGCATGACGACCAGGGTCAGCACCAGCATGGTCAGCACCGCCGCCAGCATGACGATCAGCTGCACCCGCGGGATCGACAGGCCGAAGACCAGGACGGCGCCATCGATCGCCGGGAAGGAGGGAAAGGCCTTGTTCTGCGCGCCGAACATGCCGCGCGCCGAATATTCCAGCACGAAGGACAGGCCCAGCGTGCTGATCAGCGGCGCCAGCGCCCGGCCGCGGCGGAAGGGGCGATAGGCGATGCGCTCGGCGAGGATCGCCAAGCCCGCCGCGACAGCCATGCAGGCCAGCAGCGCCAGGCCGAAGGACAGCGCCGGCTGCGCGGCCAGCAGCCCGTTGCGGTTGCAGGCGATCAGGGTGAAGCAGGCGGCATAGGCGCCGAACATGAAGACGTCGCCATGGGCGAAGTTCACCATGCGCAGGATGCCATAGACCATGGTGTAGCCCAGGGCGATCAGCGCGTAGATCGCGCCGATCACCAGGCCGAAGACCAGGAAGGAGGCCCATTCGGCGGGGCCGTAGCGCGGCTGCAGCAGGCCGGCGACGAAGCCGTAGCCGACCAGGCCCAGCACCAGCAGGCGCAGCCCCAGCAGGAAGCCGTCGACCCAGGTGGCGCGGCGCAGCCAGTCCTGCAGCCGCGCCGCCGGGGCCGCAAGCAGCCCGGTCACTGGAAGACGCGCCGCGGGTTCTTGCCTTCCTCGAAGGTGCCGGGATCGCCGCTGGTGTATTCGAAGACGGCGAAGCGCGAGGCGCCGCAATCGCCATGCGGGTCGCAGGACAGCCGGCCGGTGATGCCGTCCATGTCGGTGGTGCGCATCAGCGCGTCGCGCAGCGCGCCGCGGCCGATATAGGTGTTGCCCTCGGCATCCTTCACCGCGACCTTCTCGATCGCCAGCATCATCGCCAGCGCCGCGTCATGGCCATTGCCGTGGAAGCCGCCGATCGGGTTCTCGCCGAACTTGGCCAGGTACTTGGCGCGGAACTCGATGTAGCGCTGGCCGAGCAGCGCCGGGTCGTTGTTGATGCCGGTCATGCGATAGCCGATGGCGGCCTCGCCCGCCGCCTCGAGGAAGGCCGGCGCCATCACCGCGTCGGTGCCCAGCACGGGCGTGCTGGCCAGGCTGCCGATCTCCTTGGTCTGGCGCACCAGATAGGCGGTGGCGCCGACGAAGATCGGCGCGAAGATCAGCTCCGGCTTCGCCGTGCCGATGCGGGTCAGCACCGGGCGCAGGTCGCTGTCGGAGGAGGCGATGGCCTCCGCCGCGACGATGGTGCCGCCGGCCGCCTTGAACTGCGCCTCGAAGGCGCGCACCAGCTGCTCGGCATAGAGGCTGCCGTCATGCAGCGTGGCGACGCGGGCGAACTTCTGGGCCTGGGCGTAGCGGACGGCCGCCGCTGCCGCGTTGATGTCGTTGTAGACGAAGCGCACCGTGCCCTGCAGCCCGACCGGGCGGTCGGGCGCGGTCAGCGCCGGGGCCGTGGCGCTGGTCACCGCCTGCGGCATGCCGGCATTCCACAGGATCGGCGCGCCGCCGCGGGCTTCGGAGGAGCAGGCGGTGCCGATGACGCCGACGATCTGCCGGTTGGCGGCCAGCCGCGTCGCACCCGTCTGGCCGCCCTCGACGCTGCACTGCCCGTCTTCCGGCAGGTAGCGGATCGGGTGGCCGACCAGCGTGTTCTTGCGGTCGTCGAAGGCGATCTCGGCGCCGCGCGAGGCGTCGAGGCCGAGCGACAGGTCGGGGCCGGACAGCACCATCAGCCCGCCGATCAGGATCGGCGCGCCGCGCGGGATGCGCAGCACGCCGACCGGGTCGGTGACCGGGCCGAGCGTCTCGGCGCGCGCCAGGCCCAGCTGGCCGGCGAGAAGCCCGGTGGCCAGGGCCAGCGTGGCAAGGCGGCGGGGGAGATCGGAGAGAAAGACAGTCGTCACGCGGCGCCTCCTGCGGGGACGGCAGGGCGGCGCCAGGCAGCGCGCCCTTCGGTGGGACGGGAGCATGAAGCGGCATCCGCCCGCCGCGGGACGGCCGCGGGCGACATGAGATCGGTGAAGGCGCAACGCTCCCTGCCGGGACGGCAGGGAGGCGCCGGGATCAGCAGGGCGCTGAGGTGCCCGATGGAAGGTGGAAAGCCGGAACCCAGGACAGCATCGAGCCTCCTTTTCCAGATGGCGGCGCCCGCCGCAGTCAGGGGCATCCGCAGGGCAAGCTTAGGTCAGGGATTTTTGCCGGGGGAAGCGCATTTCGCCGCGATGCAGCAGACGGATTCCGCCCCCGGAAGGAATCGGCCCAAGAATTAGGCGTTTGCCAGAGCGGCCCGCATCGTGCATGGGCATATCGGCCCCTTCGGAGAATCGGCTGGCATGACCACCATCTTTCTCGACTGCTTCGACGACATGATCCCGCTCTGGAACGCGGTGGGCGCGGCCGGCGATCCGGCGGTGACGGTGAATGTCGAGCCGGGCCAGCCGGCGGATATTCCGGCGCTGCTGGCCGGCCATGACACCTGCATCGTCGACCACAGCTATTTTGACGCCGATCTGCTCGGGCGCTGCCCGGATCTGAAGCACATCGTCTTCCTGGGCACCGGCGCCTCCAGCTTCATCGACCTGGCGGCGGCCGCGAAGAACGGCATCACCGTGCACACCATCAAGGGCTATGGCGACACCACGGTCGCCGAGCACACCATCGCCCTCGCTTTGTCGGCGGCGCGCGGCGTCGCCAAGATGGACCGCGAGGTCCGCGCCGGGCAGTGGCGCCAGGTGGAGGGGCTGCAGGTCAACGGCAAGGTGCTGGGCATCGTGGGCCTGGGCGGCATCGGCCGCGAGGTGGCCCGCATGGGCCAGGGGCTGGGCATGCAGGTGCTGGCCTGGAATCGCAGCCCGATCGACAGCCCCGCCGCGCCGCTGGCGCCGCTGGAGGAGGTGCTGGCCAGGGCCGATATCCTGTGCCTGACCATGGCGCTGAACGACGACACCCGCGGCTTCCTGACCGCCGAGCGGCTGAAGCTGACCAAGCGTGGCGTCATCTTCGTCAACACGGCCCGCGCCGACATCGTCGACAATGCCGCGCTGGCCGCCCTGCTGCGCGAGGGGCATGTGCGGCATGCCGCCATCGACGTCTTCAGCCAGGAGCCGCCGGCCAGCGACGACCCCTTCCTCGGCCTCGACAATGTCACGCTGACGGCGCATGCCGGCTTCATGACGCCCGAGGCCACCATGACCATGCTGCGCCGCGCGCTGGACATCGTCAAAAGCGTCGGCGGCTGATTCTTTTCGGGGGGGCCTGGCGCCCCCCCCTGTCTCAGCTTTCCGCCAGGGTCTCGCGCAGGGTGGTGGTGGAATAGCGGGTGCGGAAGCGGCCGCGGCGCTGCAGCTCGGGCACCAGCAGCTCGACGATGCCGGTCAGGTCCTCGAACAGCGAGGCGGTGTGGCCGAGCATGAAGCCGCCGCGCGACCCGGTGGCCTCGAAGGCCTCCTCCAGGATATCGGCGAGCTCCGGCGCGGTGCCGGCCAGCATGGTGTTGTGGCTGGTGGCATAGCGGGCGCCTTCCTCGAGGAATTCTGCCCGGGTCATTTCCGTGTCCTCGCCCAGCTCCTCCGCCATCTTCTGCACCGGGCCGACCGGCGAGGCATTGGCGGCGACGATTTCTTTCTGGATGTCCCCCAGGGTGAAACGCGCCGGCAATGTCGAAAAATCATAGCCGCAGTTGTAGGAAAGATAGGCGCCGACCGCCTCGGGCGGGATGAAAGACAGAAGAGAATCTTTGCGGGCGACCGCCTCGGCGCGGCTTTCGGCCACCGTGATCGGGGTCTGCCACAGGATGCCCACCTTGGCCGGGTCCTTGCCCAGCTCCACCAGCGCCTTGTCCAGCGCCACCCGCTGCCGGGCCTGGGAGGCGAGCGCCATGTCCTGGCCGAAGACATGGTCGGCCACATAGGCCGAGGCGCGGATGCCGCGCGGCGAGCCGCCGGCCTGCACCAGCACCGGCCGCCCCTGGGGGGATGGCGGGGTGTTCAGCGGCCCCTCCACCTTGAAGAAGCGGCCATGGTGGCGGACATCGCCGATGCGCGACGGCTCGGTCACCCGGCCGGTGGCCGCGTCCCACAGCATGGCGTCGGGCTGCGCGCTGTCCCAGAGCAGCCGGCAGACATCGACGAACTCCTCCATCCGGTCATAGCGGGCCTCGTGCTCCATCAGCTCGTCGAAGCCGAAATTGGCGGCATCCGACTTGCGGGTGGAGGTGACCAGGTTCATCGCCACCCGCCCGCCGGTGATGTGGTCGATCGAGTTCATCAGCCGCGACAGGTAGTAGGGGTGCATGAAGGTGGAGGAATAGGTCAGGCCGAAGCCGATATGGCGGGTCACCCGCGACATGGCGACCATCAGCGGGTTGAAGTCCTGCCGCGGCCAGTTCATGCCCCATTCGATGGCGGCATCCCGCGACCCGCCATAGGTGTCCGGCACCCCGGTGCCGTCGCCGGTGAAGAGCAGGTCGAGGCAGCCGCGCTCGGCCAGGCGGGCCACCTGCTCGTACATCCCGACATCGGGGAAGCGGTGGCCGCGCAGCGCCTCCGGCTTGCGCCAGCGGCCGCCCATATGGGCGTAGGACAGATCGAAACCCAGATGCATCATCGGCTTGGCCAAGGGCGGGCTCCTCACGGGGCAGAAGGGTCGGCGTCAGCCATGCAATGACCGTTCCGCGGCCGGGGGCCCCGCCATGAAAAAGGGGGGCCGCCTGCGCGACCCCCCTCCCCGGCGACGGAGCTTGCCAGAAAATCTAGCGGTCCTGGATCTCCAGCTGGCGGCGGTTCAGCCGCAGCGCGCCCAGGGTGCAGGCGACGCCGGAGAGCAGGTAGGCGCCCACCGCCGCCGGCCCGATCAGGTCGGACAGGCTCAGCGCCACCAGCGGCGCGAAGGCGGCGCCCAGCAGCCAGGCGATGTCCGAGGTGATGGCGGCCCCGGTGTAGCGGAAGCGGCGCGAGAAGTTCGACGCCAGCGCGCCGCTGGCCTGGCCGAAGGACAGGCCCAGCAGGGTGAAGCCCACCAGCACGAAGATGGTCTCGCCATGCCGGCCGCCATTCAGCAGGAAGGGCGAGGCCAGGGCGAAGAGGCCGATCAGCACCGCGCCGGTGGCCAGCTGGCTGCGCCGGCCGATGCGGTCGGCCAGCAGGCCGGAGACCACGACGCTGACCAGGCAGAGCCCGGCACCGATCATCTGCACCACCATGAAGTCGGCCGGCGACCGGTCGGTGGTCAGGGCGATCCAGGCCAGCGGGAAGACGGTGACCAGGTGGAACAGGGCGAAGCTGGCCAGCGGCACGAAGGCGCCGATCAGGACGTTGTGGCCCTCGTTGTCGAGCAGCGAGAAGACCGTGGTGGGCTCGAGCTCGTGCTTGTCCAGCAGGTTGGAGAATTCCCGCGTCGCCACCAGCCGCAGCCGGGCGAAGAGCGCGACCACGTTCACCGCGAAGGCGACGAAGAAGGGGTAGCGCCAGCCCCAGTCGAGGAAGTCCTGGGTCGACAGGGTGGAATAGATATAGGCGAAGAGGCCGCTGGCCAGCAGGAAGCCGAGCGGGGCGCCGAGCTGCGGCACCATCGCATACCAGCCCCGCTTGTTCTTCGGCGCGTTCAGCGACAGCAGCGAGGCCAGCCCGTCCCAGGCGCCGCCGAGCGCGAAGCCCTGACCGAGGCGGAACAGCGCCAGCAGGGCCACGGCCCACCAGCCGATCTTCTCGAAGCCGGGCAGGAAGGCGATCGAGGCGGTGGAGCCGCCGAGCAGGAACAGCGCCACCGTCAGCTTGGTGCCGCGGCCGTAGCGGCGGTCGACGGCCATGAAGACGAAGGAGCCGACCGGCCGCGCCATGAAGGCCAGGGCGAAGATGGCGAAGGCGCAGAGCGTGCCCTGCAGCGGGCTGAATTCCGGGAAGAACAGCGCCGGGAAGACCAGCGCCGAGCCGATGGCATAGACGAAGAAGTCGAAGAATTCGGACGTGCGGCCGATCACCACGCCCAGGGCGATGTCGCCCGCCGAGGCCTCGTGGTCGTCGTGGATCAGCCGGGCATCGCGTTCCAGCGAGGACGAATGCAATGCCGCGTCAGGCGCCTGGATCATAAGCTCCGCCCCTCTTTCAACGTTTTATAATCAGTCGGGCGCAAACAGGGGCCGCGACTTGTTGTGGTCCCGAACCTGTCAAGTCAGGCGATCCCGCAACAATGCTAACAGGACCGAGGATAGGACAAAACGTCCAATCCCTGCCTCTCCTACCCCCTCTGTAAGAGGGTGCACCGCAGCATGGTTTCCTGAGCGAGTGGCATGCCCCCCAAGATTTTGCGCCTCCTGGCCCTGCTTCCGCTGGGCCTCCTTCTCCCGGGTTGCAACCTGGTGATCATGTCCCCCTCGGGGGACATCGCCGCCCAGCAGCGCGACCTGATCATCGCCTCGACGGTGCTGATGCTGGTGATCATCATCCCGGTGATGGTGCTCACCCTGTTCTTCGCCTGGCGCTACCGGGCCTCGAACAAGGCCGCGACCTATGATCCCGAATGGCACCACTCCACCAAGCTCGAGGTGGTGATCTGGGCGGCGCCGCTGGCCATCATCGTGGTGCTGGGCGCCATGACCTGGACCGCGACGCATCTGCTCGACCCCTATCGCCCGCTGTCCCGCATCGATGCCGCGCGCCCGGTGACCGCCGAGCACAAGCCGCTGACCGTGGAGGTCGTGGCGCTCGACTGGAAATGGCTGTTCATCTACCCGGAGCAGGGTTTCGCCACGGTGAACGAGCTGGCCGCGCCGGTCGACACCCCGATCAACTTCCGCATCACCGCCTCCTCGGTGATGAACGCGCTGTCGATCCCGGCCATGGCCGGCATGATCTACGCCATGCCGGGGATGGAGACGAAGCTGCACGCGGTGATCAACCGCGAGGGCGTCTATGACGGCCTGTCCTCGAACTACAGCGGCGCCGGCTTCTCCGACATGCGCTTCAAGTTCCACGGCCTGAGCCAGGCCGGCTTCGACGCCTGGGTGGCGCAGAACAAGGCCGCCGGCGGCGCGCTGGACCGGGCCGCCTATCTGGAGCTCGAGCGTCCCTCGGTGCGCGAGCCGGTGCGCCGCTTCGCCAGCCTGGACCCGGAGCTGTTCACCGCCGTGCTGAACCGCTGCGTCGACAGCACCAAGATGTGCTCCAGCGAGATGATGCGCATCGACGCCGCCGGCGGCCTCGGCCCGGCCGGGCTGCTGAACGTCGCCGCCCTCGAATACGACAAGACCCAGCGCCGTGGCGCCGGCGCCGCCGCCGTCCCCGCCCAGCGCAACACCGCCCAGCGCTTCGTCCTGGCCCTCTGCACGCCCGCCGACCCGGTCGGCGTGCGGCAGGAGGTGGCCCAGGGCCCCGCTGCCGATGCCGCCACGCCGCCCGCCGGGCAGGTCAACTGAGCCCCGCCCACGCAATGACAACGGAACGATAGAATAGCCCCATGTCCCCAAATCCGGACCAAATGTCGTTCGTGTTCGGCCGCCTGTCGCTGGACTCCCTGCCCCTGCACGAGCCGATCCTGGTCATCACCTTCATCGCGGTCGCCCTCGGCGGGCTGGCCGCGATGGGGGCGCTGACCTATTTCAGGCTCTGGGGTCCGCTGTGGCGCGACTGGCTGACCACGGTCGACCACAAGCGCATCGGCATCATGTACGTCATCCTGGCGCTCATCATGCTGCTGCGCGGCTTCTCCGACGCGCTGATGATGCGGGCGCAGCAGGCGATCGCCTTCGGCGGCGCGGAAGGCTACCTGCCGCCGCACCATTACGATCAGATCTTCACCGCCCATGGCGTGATCATGATCTTCTTCTTCGCCATGCCGCTGGTGACGGGGCTGATGAACTTCGTGGTGCCGCTGCAGATCGGCGCGCGCGACGTGGCCTTCCCCTTCCTGAACAACTTCTCCTTCTGGATGACCGCCGCCGGCGCCGCCATCGTCATGATGTCGCTGTTCGTGGGCGAGTTCGCGCAGACCGGCTGGCTGGCCTATCCGCCGCTGTCAGGTTCGGCCTACAGCCCGGGGGTCGGCGTCGACTACTATATCTGGGCGCTGCAGATCGCCGGCGTCGGCACATTGCTCTCCGGCGTCAACCTGGTGGCCACCATCGTCAAGATGCGCGCGCCCGGGCTGACCATGATGAAGCTGCCGGTCTTCACCTGGACCTCGCTCTGCACCAACGTGCTGATCGTCGCCGCCTTCCCGGTGCTGACGGCCGTGCTGGTGCTGCTGTCGCTCGATCGCTATGTGGGCACCAACTTCTTCACGAACGACTTCGGCGGCAACCCGATGATGTACGTGAACCTGATCTGGATCTGGGGCCACCCGGAAGTCTACATCCTGATCCTGCCCGCCTTCGGCATCTTCTCGGAAGTCGTCTCGACCTTCTGCAGCAAGCGGCTGTTCGGCTATACCTCGATGGTCTATGCGACCGTCGTCATCACCATCCTGTCCTACATCGTTTGGCTGCACCATTTCTTCACCATGGGCAGCGGCGCCAGCGTGAATTCCTTCTTCGGCATCACGACGATGATCATCTCGATCCCGACGGGTGCGAAGATCTTCAACTGGCTGTTCACCATGTACCGCGGCCGCATCCGCTTCGAAGTGCCGATGCTCTGGACCATCGGCTTCATGATCACCTTCGTGATCGGCGGCATGACGGGCGTGCTGCTGGCCGTGCCGCCGGCCGACTTCCAGCTGCACAACAGCCTGTTCCTGATCGCGCATTTCCACAACGTCATCATCGGCGGCGTGGTCTTCGGCCTGCTGGCCGGCATCACCTACTGGTTCCCCAAGGCCTTCGGCTTCAAGCTGGACCCGTTCTGGGGCAAGGTCTCCTTCTGGTGCTGGCTGATCGGCTTCTACCTGGCCTTCATGCCGCTCTACGTGCTGGGCCTGATGGGCGTGACCCGCCGCATCAGCCGCTTCGAGGACCCCTCGCTGCAGATCTGGTTCGTCATCGCCGCCATCGGCGCGGTGCTGATCGCGGTCGGCATCGGCGCCTTCCTGCTGCAGATCGTCGTCAGCTTCCTGCGCCGCGACAAGCTGCGCGACCTGACCGGCGACCCCTGGGGCGGCCGGACGCTGGAATGGGCCACCTCCTCGCCGCCGCCGGACTACAACTTCGCCTTCACCCCCATCATCCACAGCCATGACGCCTGGTGGGACATGAAGGGCCGCGGCCATGTCCGCCCGGTCTCCGGCTTCCACGCCATCCACATGCCGAAGAACACCGGCGCCGGCGTGATCCTGGCCGGGCTGTCGGTCGGCTTCGCCATCGGCATGATCTGGTACATGTGGTGGCTGGCGGTGCTGAGCTTCGCGGCGATCGTCATCTACTCGATCGCGCATACCTTCAACAACGACCGTGACTTCTACATCCCGGCCGAAGAGGTGGTGGCGACCGAGGACCGTCGCACCCGCCTGCTGTCGGCGGCGGAGTGAGCCGCATGTCCGCGCATCCCATCGACACGATAGGCCCCGACGGCAAGCCCGCCTTCTACATCACGGACGGGCGGGAGACCGTGCACCCCGGCGACGGGACCATGCTCGGCTTCTGGATCTACCTGATGAGCGACTGCCTCATCTTCGCGGTCCTGTTCGCGACCTATGGCGTGGTCGGCCGCAACTACGCGGCGGGCCCCTCGCCCGCCGACCTGTTCGACCTGCCGCTGGTCGCCATCAACACCTCGATGCTGCTGTTCTCCTCGATCACCTATGGCTTCGCCATGCTGGAGATGGCGCGCAACCGGAAGGCGGCGACGCTGTTCTGGCTGGGCGTCACCGGGGTGTTCGGCGCCGCCTTCATCGGGCTGGAGCTCTATGAGTTCCACCACCTGATCCATGTCGGCGCCGGGCCGCAGCGCAGCGCCTTCCTCTCCGCCTTCTTCACCCTGGTCGGCACCCACGGGCTGCACGTCACCTTCGGCCTGGTCTGGCTGGTGACGCTGATGGTCCAGGTCGGCCGCGGCGGGCTGACGGCGTCGAACCGCCGGCGCCTGAGCTGCCTCAGCCTGTTCTGGCACTTCCTGGACGTCGTCTGGATCGGCGTCTTCTCCTATGTCTACCTGATGGGGGTGCTGCAGTGAGCGCGCAGCCGCACGGCCATGCCGGCCACCACGACCATGGCCCCGCCGGCCATGGCCACGACAATCACCACGACGACCACGGCCATGACGGCGCCGCGCATGGCACCCTGAAGGGCTATGTCACCGGCTTCGTGCTGGCCGTCATCCTCACCGCCATCCCCTTCTGGCTGGTGATGGGCGAGGTCTTCGCCAGCCCGCGGGTCACCGCGGCGCTGGTCATGGCCTTCGCCGTGGTGCAGATCGTCGTCCACATGATCTACTTCCTGCACATGAACGGGAAGTCGGAGGGGGGCTGGATCATGCTGGCCCTGATCTTCACCCTGATCATCGTGGTCATCACCATCGCCGGCTCGCTCTGGGTCATGTACCACCTGGACACCAACATGATGCCCATGGCGCCGCATGACATGCGGAACATGCCCTAAGCCCATGACCACCACCACCGAGCCGGCAGCGGTGGGCCCGCGGCCTGCCTCGCCGGCTCGGCTGGGGCTGCTGCTGGCCCTGGCCATGGCCGGCATCGTCGCCCTGCTGGCGCTGGGCACCTGGCAGGTCGAGCGCCGCGCCTGGAAGCTGGCGCTGATCGACCGCATCGAGAGCCGGGTGAACGCGCCCGCTCTCGCCGCCCCCGGCCCGGCCGAATGGCCCGGGATCGATGCGGCCTCCGCCGAATACCGCCATGTCGCCCTGGCCGGGCGGTTCCTGCCCGGCCCCGACCGGCTGGTGCAGGCGGCGACCCTGCGCGGCGCCGGCTTCTGGGTCCTGGCCCCCTTCCGCAGCGACGCCGGCTTCACCGTCCTGGTCAATCGCGGCTTCGTCGGCGCCGAACAGCGCGACCCGGCGGCGCGTGCCACGGACAGCACGCCGCAGCGCCTGACCGGGCTGCTGCGCATCACCGAGCCCGGCGGCGGCTTCCTGCGCAGCAACGACCCGGCGGCCGGCCGCTGGTATTCGCGCGACGTCGCGGCGCTGGCCGCCGATCTGGGCCTCGACGGCGCGCCCGGCGGCGTCGCCCCCTATTTCGTCGACCAGGCCGCCGGCCCCGACCCTGCGGCGCTGCCGGTCGGCGGCATGACGGTGATCCGCTTCAACAACAACCACCTGGTCTATGCGGCCACCTGGTTCACCCTGGCCCTGATGCTGGCGGGGGCGGCTTCCTATCTGATCCGGGAGGAGTGGCGCGCCCGCCGGCGCTGACCCGCTCTCCGCTCGCGCTGCCGAAAGACAAGAATGACCGCCACGACCAGCCGGCTCGCCGCCAGCAGCGCCAATATGCAGCAGCTGATCCAGCTGCGCTGGATCGCGGTGATCGGCCAGGTCGTCACCATCGCCGTGGTCGAATGGGGCTTCGGCATCCGCCTGCCGCTGCGCGTCATGGCCTTCATGCTGGCGGTGCTGGTGGCGCTGAACCTGGTCAGCCTGCTGCGGCTGCGCCTGCGGAGCCCGGTGACCCAGGCCGAGCTGTTCCTGGCCATCGCCTTCGACGTGATGGTGCTGACCGTGCAGCTCTATCTCAGCGGCGGCGCCACCAACCCCTTCGTCGCCCTCTATCTGCTGCAGGTGGTGCTGGCCGCCATCCTGCTGGAGGTGCGCTGGACCTGGGCGATGGTGGCGCTGACCAGCCTGTGCTGCCTCGGCCTGACGCTGGCCTATCGGCCGCTGGTGCTGCCCGCCCATCTGGAGGACGACCTGTTCCGCCTGCACCTGCAGGGGATTCTTGTCTGTTTCGTGCTCGATGCGGTGCTGCTCGCCGTCTTCGTCACGCGCATCACCGGCAATCTGCGCGCGCATGACGCCAAGCTGGCGCATCTGCGGCAGCAGGCGGCGGAGGAGGACCATATCGTGCGCATGGGGCTGCTGGCCTCGGGCGCCGCGCATGAGCTGGGCACGCCGCTGGCCACCGTCTCGGTCATCCTCGGCGACTGGAAGCGGCTGCCCGCCTTCCAGTCCAGCCCCGAGCTGATGCAGGAGATCGCCGAGGCCCAGGCGGCGCTCGCCCGCTGCAAGAGCATCGTCACCGGCATCCTGCTCTCGGCCGGCGAGGCGCGCGGCGAGGCGCCGTCGCTGACCACGCTGGACGACTTCCTCGAGGATTGCATCGAGGAATGGCGCGCCGCCCGCTCGACCCAGGCGCTGCGCTACGAGAACGGGCTGACCGAGGATATCCGCCTGGTCGCCGACCCGGCGCTGCAGCAGGTCATCGGCAATGTGCTCGACAATGCGCTGGAGGTCTCGCCGCAGCGGGTGCATCTGTCGGTGCGCCGCGCCGGCGACGACCTGGTGCTGGAAGTCAGCGACGAGGGCCCGGGCTTCCTGCCCGAGATGCTGGCCGAGCTCGGCAAGCCCTATCGCTCCAGCAAGGGGCGGCAGGGCGGCGGCCTCGGCCTGTTCCTGGTGTTCAACGTGCTGCGCAAGCTCGGCGGCAGCCTCGCCGCCCGCAACCGGCCGGAGGGGGGGGCGACCGTGACCCTGACCCTGCCGATCGCGTCGCTCGCCATCGATGATCCGGAGCCGCCCCATGCAGGCTGACGCCACCCCCGCCTCGCCGCCTGGCCATCCGCCCGGCCGCCTGCTGCTGATCGTCGAGGATGACGAAAGCTTCTCCCGCACCCTGCGCCGCTCCTTCGAGCGCCGCGGCTACGAGGTGCTGGTGGCCGCCAGCCTGGAGGAGACCCAGGCGCTGCTGGCCGGCCGCCACCCGGGCTATGCGGTGGTCGACCTGAAGCTGGCCGGCGCCTCCGGCCTGGCCTGCGTGCAGGCGCTGCATGCGCATGACGCGGATATGCTGATCGTGGTGCTGACCGGCTTCGCCAGCATCGCCACGGCGGTGGAGGCGATCAAGCTCGGCGCCTGCCACTACCTGGCCAAGCCGTCCAACACCGACGACATCGAGGCCGCCTTCGCCCGCGTCGAGGGCGAGGTGGAGACGCCGCTGAGCGCGCGCCCCACCTCGATCAAGACGCTGGAATGGGAGCGCATCCACCAGATGCTGGCGGAGACCGGCTTCAACATCTCCGAGGCCGCGCGGCGGCTGGGCATGCATCGCCGCACGCTCGCCCGCAAGCTGGAGAAGCGCCAGGTCAAGTAGCGGGGATGGCGCAGACCGACAGGTCGGGCTCGGGCCCTTCGCGCGGCGCCTCGCCCAGCGCCGCGAGCTCGGCCGCCGAGAAGGCGCGGGAGCGGGTAAGGAAGCGCTGCTCCCGCCCGTTGTCGAGCGAGAACATGCCGCCGCGCCCGGGCACCACGTCGATCAGCAGCTGGGTGTGACGCCAGACGGCGAATTGCGCGCCGCCGATATAGACCGGCGCGCCGCCGATCTCGCCGAGCTTCACGTCGCCGTCGCCGATCAGGAAGTCTCCTTCCGGGTAGCACATCGGCGAGGAGCCGTCGCAGCAGCCGCCCGACTGGTGGAACAGCACGGGGCCATGGTCCGCGACGATCTTTTCCAACAAGCCCAGCGCGGCATCGGTCGCGCGAACCCGTTCCGGAACCTCGGTCATGCCAGTGCCCCCTGTGCATGGGAGGGGGCCAACGAGCCCCCTCCCCCTTTCAACAACTCAGAAAAAACCGAGCTTCTTCGGGCTGTAGCTGACCAGCAGGTTCTTGGTCTGCTGGTAGTGGTCGAGCATCATCCGGTGGTTCTCGCGGCCGATGCCCGACTGCTTGTACCCGCCAAAGGCCGCATGCGCCGGATAGGCGTGGTAGCAGTTGGTCCAGACGCGCCCGGCCTGGATGGCGCGGCCGAAGCGATAGGCGCGGTTGCCGTCGCGCGACCAGACGCCGGCGCCCAGGCCATAGAGCGTGTCATTGGCGATCGACAGCGCCTCGTCCTCGTCCTTGAAGGTGGCGACCGACACGACCGGGCCGAAGATCTCCTCCTGGAAGACGCGCATGCGGTTGTGGCCGCGGAACACCGTGGGCTGCACGTAGTAGCCACCGGCGAGCTCGCCCGGCATCTCGCGCCGCGCGCCGCCGGCCAGCACCTCGGCGCCTTCCTGGCGGCCGATGTCGAGATAGCTGAGGATCTTCTCCATCTGCTCGCTGGAGGCCTGGGCGCCGATCATCGTGGACGGGTCCATGGGATGGCCCTGGATGATGGCGGCGACGCGCGGCAGCGCCTTCTCCATGAAGCGGTCGTAGATGCTCTCATGGATCAGCGCGCGCGACGGGCAGGTGCAGACCTCGCCCTGGTTGAGCGCGAACATGACGAAGCCCTCGACCGCCTTGTCGAAGAAATCGTCATCCTCGGCGGCGACATCGGCATGGAAGATGTTGGGCGACTTGCCGCCGAGCTCCAGCGTCACCGGGATCAGGTTCTGGCTGGCATATTGCATGATCAGCCGGCCGGTGGTGGTCTCGCCGGTGAAGGCGATCTTGGCGATGCGGTTGGAGGAGGCCAGCGGCTTGCCGGCTTCCAGGCCGAAGCCATTGACCACGTTCAGCACGCCGGGCGGCAGCAGGTCGGCGATCAGCTCGACCAGCACCAGGATCGAGGCCGGCGTCTGCTCGGCCGGCTTCAGCACGACGCAATTGCCGGCCGCCAAGGCGGGCGCCAGCTTCCACACCGCCATCAACAGGGGAAAATTCCAGGGGATGATCTGGCCGACGACGCCCAGCGGCTCATGGAAGTGATAGGCCACGGTGTCGTGGTCGATTTCCGACAGGCTGCCTTCCTGGGCGCGGATGCAGCCGGCGAAGTAGCGGAAATGGTCGACCGCCAGCGGCAGGTCGGCCGCGGTGCTCTCGCGGATCGGCTTGCCATTGTCCCAGCTCTCGGCCGCGGCCAGCAGCGGGATATTGTCCTCGACGCGCTGGGCGATGCGGTTGAGGATGTTGGCGCGCTCGGCCGGGGCGGTGCGGCCCCAGGCCTCCTTGGCGGCATGCGCGGCGTCGAGGGCCAGGTTGATGTCGGCCGCGTCCGAGCGCGCGATCTCGCACAGCACCTGGCCGTTGACCGGCGAGGTATTGGTGAAATAGCGGCCGCCGACCGGGTCGACGAACTTGCCGCCGATGAAGTTGCCGTAGCGCGCGGCGAAGGGCGGCTTCGAGCTGCGGTCGAATTGCTGCTGCGTCATGGCGGTCGCTCCCCTGTGTGGCGTCCCTGTGGCGGGCGCCGTTCTTGTCGTATCTGGCGTCGCCGCGGCCGCGCTGTCAGCGGGCGGGCGCCGCCAGCGCGGGCGACCTGTCGCAGAAGCGCGACAGGTGTGCGGCGCATCATCCGCGCGGCGCGCGGGGGCCCAGGCCCATCCGGGCCATCTTGCGGTGCAGCGTGGCACGGCTGATGCCGAGCAGCCGGGCGGCGGCCGAGACATTGCCGCCCGAGCGCGCCAGCGCCCGGCTGAGCACGCCGCGCTCGGCCTGGTCCAGCTGCTCCGCCTCGCCGGGCGACAGCAGGCTGGCGGCGGGAAGGCCCGCCGCCATGGCCTCGGCCGAGATGCCGAAGGCGCGGCGGGCGGCGCGGTTGGCGCCGATCACCAGGTCGTCGCGGTCCAGCGCCAGCAGCGCGCCCTCCGGCCCGGCCTCGCTGGCCAGCAGGATGCGGGCGCCGGCATAGGCCTGGCGGAACTCGGCCGTCTCGATGCGCCGCGCCGCCTCGCCGACGGCCGCCCCCAGCAGCGCCACCATGCCGCGATCGACATCGCCACGGCAGCTCGACAGGTCCAGGCAGCCGACCAGCCGCCCGGCATGGTCGTGCAGCGGCGCGGTGCTGCAGGTCAGCACGGTGTTGCGGGTGTAGAAATGCTGGTCGCGATGGATGGTCAGCGCGCGGCCCTCGGCCAGGCAGGTGCCGATGCCGTTGGTGCCCTCGGCGCCCTCGCTCCAGACGCAGCCGGTCCACAGGCCCCAGCGGCGGAAGCTGGCATCGTCGCCGGCGCGGCCGCGGCGTTCCAGCGGCACGCCCTCGGCATCGGTCAGCAGGATGCAGCAGCCGCTTTCGCCGACCGTCTCCAGCAGCCGGTCCAGCACGGGCGCGGCGGCGCGCAGCATCGGCGCCATGCGGTCGCGGGCCTCGCGCAGCCGGGCTTCCTCCAGCCATTGCGGCGGCCGGCTGGATTCAGGGTCCAGCCCATGGTCGCGCGCCGAGCGCAGCCAGGAAGCGGCGATGCTGGAACGGGCGGCGGCGGAATGGTCGCGCAGCATGGCCTGCACGCGCGCGGCATGATGGACAGGGGTGGCCTGCATCGCTTCCTCCGGGGGGTGGCGGGCGGCCCCTTCGCAGGGCTCTGTCTTCCGCAGAGTGGCATGGCGGCGGGGGGCGGCCCAGGGTTTTTACCGTTTCGCGCGCGCCCGGGTAACGAGGACCGCCACCCCAATTTTCCGCAGTATTTTCGCCCAACAAAAACTATTAGGCCGGAACGAGGCGCGGATCTTCAAACCCCCGCGCCTATCCGGGGCGAGAAACGGCGACGATATTCGGCAAAACAGGGGAATTCTCGACGAATCCAGACATACTGGACCAGTTCCGGCGTCCTGGACATGCATAATTGGCGCGTCCGGCTGCGTCATGGCCGTCGCGATAAACTATCCTTTATTCCGGAATCCATCGTTTCGATGATGCAGCGCAGAACCGCTGTGCTTTCATCCGGTTTCCCCGCCGTGCAAATCCCGCACGCCGCGCGGGCCTGGCGCGCAGAAAGCCGCCAGCCCCTCCAGAAAGGAGACCCGCCATGTCCAAGCACCCGCATCACGAGCCGCCCGCGCCGCCGGCCCCGCAAGTCCAGGACATCAACATCGATATCGACCTGGGTGGCATCCTGGGCGTCTTCGCCGGTAACATCAGCATCGGCGACATCAACCTTGGTGACATCAATGTCGGCGACATCGATATCGGCGACATCAAGGACAACCACGTCGATCTCGGCGACCTGCTGGATATCGGCGGCTCGGTCGCCGGCCACTTTTCCGACTGGCTGTTCGGCTGAAGGCAGGCGCGCGGCGGGGGGGCCCCGCCGCGCCGGGCCGCAATCAGCCGCGCATCAGGGGGGCGAGGTTGCCGCGGATCCGCTCCAGCACGGTGCCGGGCAGCGGGGCCGGGTCGAAGCGCTGGCCGGTGATCGCTTCATAGGCCTGGATATAGACAGCGGCCGTGTCGAGCACGAGTTGCTCCGGGATTTCCGGGATCTCATCGTTGTAAGGGTCGCAGCGCGCCGCCACCCAGGAACGAACGAAGTCCTTGTCGAAGCTCTCGGGGCGCTGGCCGGCCTCGAAGCGCGCGGGATAGCTGGCGGCCTGCCAGTAGCGGCTGCTGTCGGGGGTGTGGATCTCGTCGGCCAGCACGATGCGGCCCTCGGCATCGGTGCCGAACTCGTACTTGGTGTCGGCCAGGATCAGGCCGCGCTCGGCCGCCATCTGCTGCCCGCGGGCGAAAAGGGCCAGGGCATAGTCGCTCAGCTGCTGCCACTGCGCGGGCGTCAGCAGCTTCTGCTCGATGATCTCGGCCGGGGTCAGCGGCGCGTCATGGCCGCCGTCGAAGGCCTTGCTGGTCGGCGTGATGATCGGCTGCGGAAGGCGCTCGTTGTCGCGCATGCCGTCCGGCAGGGTGATGCCGTACATCTCGCGCTGCCCGGCCTTGTAGAGGGTCAGCACCGAGGTGCCCGTGGTGCCGGCGAGGTAGCCGCGCACCACGATCTCCACGGGCAGGATCTCCAGCCGCTGGCCGATCACCACATTCGGGTCCGGATAGGACAGGACGTGGTTCGGGCAGATGTCGCGGGTGGCGTCGAACCAGAAGCGGGCGGTCTGGGTCAGCAGCTCGCCCTTGTAGGGCACGGCGCAGAGGATGCGGTCGAAGGCGCTCAGCCGGTCGGTGGCGATGATCACCCGGCTGCCATCCGGCATGTCGTAATTGTCGCGCACCTTGCCGCTGTAGTGGTTCGGCAGCTCGGCGATGGTGGCGTCGCGGAGGATGCGCTGCGCCGAGGCGCGGAGGGTGGCGGGGTCCATGCTCTTCGATCCTTCTGCGGCGCAGGCGGCGGCTGCCGCTGCTTCTAGCCGATCACGGCACGGCTGTCAGGCGGGGCGCCCATGCCGCCACCCCTGGCCAGGGCCGCGGCAAAGGCGCAGCCTTCCCGCCAGGGTCCTCACCCAGAAGGGCCATCTTTCAAGGGAGAGGCGCGGATGGGCGCAGGGGTTTTCTCGCTGCAGGGGCAGCGGGTGCTGGTGACGGGTGCGGCCGGCGGCATCGGCTCGGCGACGGCGCGGCTGGCGGCGGAGCAGGGCGCCCAGGTGATCGCCGCCGACCTGGCCGAGCCCGCCGCCATCGCCGCCCGCAGCGGCGTCGCGGTCGCGCATTGCCACCGGCTGGACACCAGCGACCGCGCCGCCGTCGAGGCCTTCGTGGCGCAGGCCGGGCGGATCGACGGGCTGGTCGACACGGCGGCGATCTGCCCGGCCGACGACTGGATGGCCCCGGACTGGGACGCGGCCTTGCAGCAGGTGCTGGCGGTCAATGTCGGCGGGCCGATCAACCTGGCCCGGGCGCTGCTGGCGCCGATGGCGGCCCAGGGCGGCGGGCGGATGGTGTTCTGCGGCTCGATCGCCGGCTGGATGGGCGGCATCGTCTCCGGCCCGCACTACGCCTTTTCCAAGGGCGGGCTGCATGCCTTCATCCGCTGGCTGGCCCGCCGCGCGGCGCCGCAAGGCGTGCTGGTGAACGCCATCGCCCCCGGCCCGGTGGAGACCGCCATGACCGAGGGCCGCGGCTACCGCCCCGAGAACTATCCGCTGGGCCGCATGGCAAAGCCGGAGGAGATTGCGGCCACCGCCATCTTCCTGCTGGGTCCCGGCGCCGGCTATGCGGCCGGCGCCGTCTTCGACATCAACGGGGCGACCCATTTCCGCTAGCGCGGCGCGCGGGGGCCCCCATAGGTCGCCCAATGCCCGGTCGCCAGCCAACCGGCATCGACCGGCAGGTCGATACCGCTGACGGCCGAGGCGTCGTCGGAGAGCAGAAAGCCGACGGCCTTGGCGATTTCCGAGGCCTCCACCATGCGGCCCATGGCGGCGCCATCGGCCAGCTTGGCGGCGTCGCGCAAGCCTTTGTCGATAGCGGCCTGCAACGGCGGCGTGGCGACGAAGCCCGGCGAGACGGCATTCACCCGCAGCCCCGAGCGGCCCCATTCGCCGGCCAGGCACGCCGCCATATGCACGACGGCCGCCTTGGTCGGCGCATAGGCATGCAGCGGCACGGCGCGGCTGGCGGTGATCGAGCCGGTCAGCACCATCGCCCCCCGCCCGCGCGGCGCCATCCGCCGGCCGGCGGCCAGGCAGGTGACATAGACGCCGCGCAGATTGACCGCGACGATGCGGTCGAACTCGGCCAGCGGCAGCTCCTCCGGCCGGGCGCCCGGCTGGATCAGCCCGGCATTGGCCATCACCGCCTCGACCGGGCCGGCCTCGCGCTCCAGCTTTTCAAACGCAGCTTCCACCGCATCGGCGTCGGTAACGTCCAGCGTGATGGCGCGGGCGCCGAGGCGCGCGGCGGCGGCCTCGGCCCGGGCCCCGTCGATATCGGCGATGACGACCTGCCAGTTGCGCTCGGCCAGCAGCTCGACGGTGGCCAGGCCGATGCCGCTGGCGCCGCCCGTGACCAGGGCCAGCCGCCCCCTCCCCTCATCCCGTGTCATTCTTTTTCCTGTTTTCCCCAGGCGGCGCGCAGGGTTGCGGCCGCAAGATCGAGCACCGCCGGCACCGCGCCGATCGCCTTGTCCATGGTCAGGATGGCATGCGCCTCGCCGGACAGGTGCAGCGCGGTCACCGGCACGCCCGCGGCCTCCAGCTTGCTGCCATACGCCAACCCCTCGTCGGCCAGCGGGTCCTGGCCGCAGGTCAGCAGGAAGGCGGGCGGCGTGCCGGCCAGGCTCGGCGCCAGCAGCGGCGAGGCCTGCCAATCCGCGCGCCGCGCCGGGTCGGGCAGATAGTGGCCGATGAACCAGCGCATGGTGGCGCCGGTCAGCACCATGGCGTCGCTCGGGCGCGGATAGCGGTCGGGCGTGATCCGCAGATCCACCGCCGGATAGAGCAGCATCTGGAAGGAGCTGCACGGCGCGGCGCCGTCGCGGCCCATCAGCGCCAGGGTGGCGGCCAGGCCGCCGCCGGCGCTGTCGCCGCCGACCGCGAGGCGCGTGGGGTCGATGTTCAAGGCGGGCGCCTGCGCGTGCAGCCAGCGCAGCGCGGCCAGGGCGTCGTCCAGCGCCGCCGGATAGGGATGCTCCGGCGCCAGGCGGTAGTCGACCGCCAGCACCGCAGCACCCAGCCGCTGGGCCAGCGCGCGGCACAGCGCGTCATGCGTCTCCAGGCTGCCCAGCACCCAGCCGCCGCCATGCAGGAACAGCAGGCAGGGCTGCGGCGCGTCGGCGATCGCGCCGCGATAGAGCCGCAGCGGGATGCGGCGGTCCGGCAGCTCGATCGCGAGCTCCCGGATTTCCGGCAGGTCGACGCCCGGATGCTGCATAACGCGGCCGCGCGCGGCATGGGCCTCGCGCGCCGCTTCCGGCGTCAGCGCCTCGAAAGAGGGCGCGCCGCCCAGGCGGATGGCGGCCAGCAGGCGCTTCAGGTCGGGGCTGATCCCCGGCGGTGTCCTCGGCATCTCAGGGCGTCAGGCGGAAGCCGTCATAGCCGCGCGCGGCGACATCGGCGCAGATCCCGGCATAGCGCGCCATGCCGCCGGCATAGGGCATGAAGACGCGCGGCTTGCCCGGCACATTGGCGCCCAGATACCAGGAGGAATTGGCCTGGGGCAGCAAGGTCGCCGCCGCCGCCTCGTTGACATGGGTGACCCATTTTTCCGCGGCGTCGGGCTCGGCCTCGATCGAGCGCAGGCCGTTGTCGCGCAGATGGGTGATGCAGTCAGCAATCCAGTCGACATGCTGCTCGATGGCGACGGGCATATTGGTCAGCACCGAGGGGCTGCCCGGGCCGGTGATGGTGAACAGGTTCGGGAAGCCCGCGACCTGCAGCCCGAGATAGGTGACCGGCCCCGCCGCCCAGGCGTCCTTCAGTTTTTGCCCGCCGCGGCCCTCGATGTCGATGGCCAGCAGCGCGCCGGTCATGGCGTCGAAGCCCGTGGCGAAGACGATGATGTCGAGCGGAATTTCTTTGTCGGATGGCCGGATGCCGTCGGGCGTCACCGCCTCGATCGGGGTCGCCTTGATGTCGACGAGATCGACATTGTCGCGGTTGAAGGTCTCGAAATAATGGCTGTCGATCGGCGGCCGCTTGGTGGCGAAGGGATGGTCGCGCGGGGTGAGCTTCTCGGCCGTCGCCGGGTCCTGCACCACGTCGCGGATCTTGCCGCGGATGAAGTCCGACGCGGTGTCGTTCGCCGCCCGGTTGGTCAGCAGGTCGCGGAAGATCGAGCGGAAGCGCAGGCCGCCGCGTTCCCAGCCGGCCTCGTAGCGCGCCTGGCGCTCCGCCGCGTCGAGCTCCAGCGGCGACTGGTCGCCGAAATCGAAGGGATGGCCGTTGGGGGCGGCGCGGGCGCGCTCGCGGATGGCGGCGTAGTTGGCGCGCACCTCCTGGCGGAATTCCAGCGAGACCGGGCCGTTGCGCGCCGGGATGCTGTAATTGGCGGTGCGCTGGAACACCGTCAGATGCGCCGCCTGCGCCGCGATCACCGGCGTCGCCTGGATGCCGGTGGAGCCGGTGCCGATCAGCCCCACCCGCTTGCCGGTGAAGTCGACGCCCTCGCTCGGCCAGCGCCCGGTATGCACCCATTGCCCGGCGAAGCCGTCGAGGCCCGGAATGTCGGGGATATTGGCCGAGGACAGGCAGCCGATGGCGGTGATCAGGTAGCGCGCCGACAGCGTCTCGCCGGCTTGCGTCGTCACCCGCCAGAGGTTTGCCGCCTCGTCATAGCGGGCGGACGCCACCCGGGTGTCGAAGCGGAAGCTGCGCCGCAGGTCGAATTTTTCGGCGACATGGCCGAGATAGCGGCGGATCTCGTGATGCTCGGGATAGCGCTCGCTCCAATCCCATTCCTGCTGCAGTTCCTCGGAAAAGGAGAAGCTGTAGTAGTAGCTTTCGGAATCGCAGCGCGCCCCGGGATAGCGGTTCCAGTACCAAGTGCCGCCGACATCGCTGCCGGCCTCCAGCCCCTGCACCGCGAGGCCCAGCCCGTCGCGCAGCTTGTGCATCTGGTAGAGCCCGGCGAAGCCGGCGCCGATGATGATGGCGTCGAGTGCTTCGCCCGGCGGCGCCATCGGCGCGGCATCGGTCTGAATGGCGGTGGACATGCATGGCCCTCCCTGGGCGATGGTGGCCGCTCTGGCGGGGCCGCTTGCGGGCAAGGCTAGGAGGGGTGGCCGGGCACGACAATTTCCAAAATCGCCAAACTGGTGTGAAGATCCGTCACAATACGGGGGGCGATGGGATGGACCGGCTGGCGGAAATGCGCGTCTTCGTCCGCGCGGTGGAGGATGGTGGCTTCTCGGCCGCCGGCAGAGCGCTGTCGCTGACGCCATCCGCCGTGTCGAAGCTGGTGGCGCGGCTGGAGAACCGGTTGGGCGTTGTTTTGTTCAATCGCTCGCTGCGGTCATTGGCGCTGACGCCGGAGGGCGAAGCCTTCTACCCCGCCGCCTTGCAGGCGCTCGCCGCCGTCGAGGAGGCCGAGGCCAGCGCCCAGGGCGGCCGGCTGACGGGAGAGGTGCTGCGCATCCGCTCGGTGCCGACCTTTGCCATCCACCTGCTGGCGCCGCTGGTGCCGGAATTCCGCCGCCAGCATCCCGGGCTGCGGCTGGAATTCGTCCTCGGCAACGAGCCGGGCAATCTGCTGGAGGGCGGCGTCGACCTGGCCATCTCCATCGGCGAGCTGCCGGACAGCTCGCTGGTCGCGCGGCGGGTGACGACGATGCGCTGGATCATCTGCGCGGCGCCCAGCTACCTCGCCGAGCACGGCACGCCCAAAAGCCCGGCGGAGCTGGCCGAGCATGAATGCCTGAACTTCAACAAGCGGATGCCCTGGAGCACCTGGAGCTTTCGTGGCGCCGACCATTCGGTCAGCCGCATCCCGGCGCGCGGCGGCGTCACCGCCAACCAGGGGCAGATGCTGATGGCGCTGGCGGTGGCCGGTGTCGGCATCGCGCGGCTGGCCGATTTCCAGATCCGCGAGGCGCTGGCGGAGGGCAAGCTGAAAAAACTGTTCCCGGAGCAGGAGCCGCGGATGGAGGAGGCGATCTATGCCGTCCACCAGGGCCGCCGCCACCCCAGCCCGCGCCTGCGTTTCTTCCTCGATTTCCTGGAAGAGGAATTCTCGCGCAGGCCGCAGTGAGGGGAATGGCGGGAACCGCCCTCCCCTCCCCCGGAAGGATCAGGCCTCGGTCAGCGCCGGGACCGTGCTGGTCCAGCCATGCTTGTCGTCGGCGGCGCCATACTGGATGCCGACGATAGCGTCGTAGAGCTTCTGGGTCAGCAGGCCGGTATGGCCATTGCCGATGCTGATCTTCTCGCCCTTGTAGCCGAGCTCGCCCACCGGCGAGACCACCGCCGCGGTGCCCGTGCCCCACATCTCGCGCAGGGTGCCGTCGCGGCCGGCCTGCATCACCTCGTCGATGCTGATGCGGCGCTCGGAGACGCTCACGCCCCAGTCGCGCAGCAGGGTCAGGATCGAGTTGCGGGTGACGCCGTCCAGGATGGTGCCGGCCAGCGGCGGCGTGATCACCTCGTCGCCGATCTGCATCATGATGTTCATGGTGCCGACCTCGTCGATGTATTTGCGCTCGACGCCGTCCAGCCACAGCACCTGGGTGTAGCCGGCGCGCTCGGCCTCCTGCTGGGCGGAGAGCGAGGCCGCGTAGTTGGCCGCGGTCTTGGCCTCGCCGAGGCCGCCCTGCACGGCGCGGACATGGTTGTCGGTCGCCAGGATGCGGACCGGCTTGACGCCTTCCTTGTAATAGGCGCCGACCGGCGAGCAGATGACGAAATAGGTGTAGCTGTGCGCCGGATGCACGCCGAGCATCACGTCGGTCGCGATCACCGTCGGGCGAATGTAGAGAGAAGTGCCATGGGTCGAGGGCACCCATTCATGGTCGACGCCGACGATCGCCTCAAAGGAGCGGCGCACCAGCTCGACATCGAGCTCGGGGATGCACAGCGCGCGGGCCGACTTGTTCAGCCGCTCGGCATGGCGCTGGGCGCGGAACAGGCGGATCTGGCCATCCTTGCCCCGGAAGGCCTTCAGCCCGTCGAAGATCGCCTGGCCGTAATGCAGCACCGAGGTCGCCGGGTCCATCGACAGCGGCGCATAGGGGACCACGCGCGGGTCGTGCCAGCCCTTCCCCTCGACATAGTTCATGACGAACATATGGTCGGTGAAGACCTTGCCGAAGGAAAGCGAGGCATCGGCCGGGCGCGGCTGCGGCGTCCGGGTGCGGGTGATGCTGATCGGGGTCGGGCTGGTCGAGCTCATGGGGCCGGTGTCCGCAGTTTTGTTGCGCGTGGAGGCAGTCTACCGCAATGGCCGTACGATTCCGCCCCCCTTCCGTCAACATTCCACCCATGCGCGCTGGTTCTGATAGGTCAGCGCGTCTGCCCGATCTCGTCTCGGCCGAGTCTGGGGACTTTGGCGGGGAGTCGTTTTGTTGCGAATCGATGACGAATCGACGCCGACTCCGGATCGGCCTGCAAGGCGCTGTTTTCCTGCGCCTTGCCCGGCACCGGTGGATGAGGACTTTGGCGGGAAAACCCGGCCGCGAGTCGATGAACAGAAACGCGATTCGCGGCAGGGCGCTGAAAAACCTTGTCCCCAGCATCGGCGAGGACTGTGGCGGTGGCGGCAGGGACTTCGGCGGGGGCGGCCGCGCGGTTTTGCTGGGAGTCGCGAGCTTCATCCCGAGGACTATTGCGGGACAGACTAATAGTTAGAATCACTACTAATCCTCTAGTAGCTCACCCGCCAAAGTCCTCGGCGACAAGCGTCTCAAAATGTTCCATTCTCCGGGACGCCTCGATGGTTGGTCACCAGCGAGCCTTGAAGGAGAGATGCCGTGGCCGAAGTCCATGCGATGCTGGAAGCCCATGGCCGCCAAGGGGTCCTGAAGCTCGACTTCGACCGTCGCGTCGTGGATGCCGCCGCCGATTACCTCGGCGACGAGGATGGCGGCATCGGCTTCATCTATTCCGGCTGGGCCCAGGCCGCCCTGCCCCACAAGCGCCTGCCCGACGACGCACCCTGGCAGGTTCGCACCGACCGCGTCAGCCTCCTCGTCGAGCCCGGCCGCAAGACCCGCCCGGATGGCAGCCTGGAATGGATCGGCGTGCCCTATGGCAGCCGGGCGCGGCTGATCATGCTGTACCTGCAGTCGGAGGCGATCCGCACCAATTCGCGCGAGATCGAGCTGGGCCGCAGCCTGCGCGCCTGGCTGGGGCGGATGGGCATCTCGCCGGGCGGCAAGTCGATCAAGGATGTCCGCGAGCAGGCCGAGCGCATCACCCGCTGCCGCCTGACCTTCGAGGTGCAGCAGGCCGGGCGCTCGGCGCTGGTGCAGCAGCTGATCGTCGACAAGGCGCTGTTCACCGAGGATGCGGACTCTGGCGGGAGCCAGTTCCTTGAGCGGACCAAGCTGTCGGAGACCTTCTTCGACCAGCTGCGCCGCCACCCCGTCCCCATCGAGGAATCGGCGATCCGCGCCATCAACCGCCACTCCATGGCGCTGGATATCTATTGCTGGCTGGCCTACCGGCTGCATGTGCTGCCGAGCCCGCTGCAGGTCTCCTGGAAGGCGCTGCACGCCCAGTTCGGCACCGGCATCCGCCGCCTCGACCATTTCCGCGAGACCTTCACCGAGCAGCTGGCCCTGGCGACCGCCGTCTATCCGGCGGCGAAGATCGACATCAAGCCGATGGGGCTGGTGCTGTCCCCCTCCTCGCCCCCGGTCGCGGCGCGCAAGACTGTGGTCGCCTTCCCGGGCGAGGCCGCTTCCCGGCAGAGTCCCCAGAAGAAGGCGGGCTGACCCCCCGCCAAAGTCCTCAGGCCTCCTCGGCCTTGGCGTCGATGATCTGACGCTCCAGCTCGGCGAGCTCCGCCGACCAGCGTGCCATCTCCTTGCGGGCGCGCTCGATCTTCCCCTGCAATTCCTCGCGTTTCGCCGCCAGCAGCGCGTCCTCGCCATGGGCGGCCAGGCGCTGGGTGCGCAATTCCTGGCGGAAGCGCTCGATCGCCGAACGCGGCGTGCCGGGCGCCACCAGGCCGCGCTGCCGCGCCTGCTCCAGCGCATCGGGCTCCAGTGTCACCAGGCGGAAGGCGGCGGCATAGCTGCGCGGCAGCTCGGCCTCGGGCACGTAGCCCTGCTCCACCTTCTCCGCCACAGTCCGCAGCATATGGGCGACCGAGCGGTTGAAGGGCAGCTTGGCGACGATGTCGCGCTCGAAGCTGCCGCGGAACTGCCGTTCCGCATGCGCCAGCAACCGGCCGATGGACAGGAAGGTGCGCTGGGCGGTGTCCCAGAGCTTGCCGATCTCCTGGACGACATCGGCCTCGCTGGACAGCTTGAAAATCTCGCTGCGCGGGGTTTCCACATCCTCATGCGCGATGGTGAGGATCGAGGCGCGCTTGGCCGGCGCCTTGCGCGCGCCCCAGCGTTCCTTGGCGTCGATGGCCATGCTCAGCTCTCCAGCCCGAGTTCGAAGCGAACGAAATTCCACACCGCCTCATAGTCTTCGGCGGCCTTGCGGCCGAGCTTGCCGGTCAGGTCGGCGACGCCCTTGCCTTCGAAATAGGTGCGCATCACCGCCTGCAGCGTGCGCACGTCATGCGGGCAAAGCTTGCCCATGGAGGACAGGTAGTGCCGGGCCTCGCCCAGGCTGCTGACATCGCGCTCGGTCTTGCACAGCAGGAAGAAGGCCGGGCGGTTTTCCTGCCGCACCAGCTTCATCCATTCGGCGACCGATTCCAGGTCTTCGCCGCCCTGGCCGGTCGGGATCAGCACGATATCGGCGCGCCGCAACACATGGCGCAGGTGTTCCGAGTCATGCTCGACGCCCGGTGGCGTGTCGACGAAGATCAGGTCGTATTCGCCGAGGTCGGCAATCTCGCGCAGGGCCTCGGCAGCTTCCGCCATGGTGACCTTGTCGAAATGGCTGATCGCCGGCAGCTCTTCCGGCCGGCGGTTCCACCAGCGGGTCAGGGTGCGCTGCAGGTCCAGGTCGATGGTGGCCACCCGGTAGCCGTCGCGGGCGGCCATGGCGGCCAGGTTGCGGGTGGTGGTGGTCTTGGCGCTGCCGCCCTTGGCGCTGGACAGGAGCACCACCTTGCCGGGCGAGATCTCGGCCGGCTTGGCCGGGGCGGCTTCGACGGGTTTGCTGGAACTCGGCTTCCGGGCCATGCTGCTTCCTTGCCGCTGCAAATCGCGTCTTCAGGGTGTGGTCAAACGCCGCTCACTGTAGGGCGATGTTTGACGGCGTCAAACCTGGCCTGTGGATAAGTCACGCCCCGCCGCCAGCCTCATCCCACCCTATACCAAAGTCCGGGTCCTTCCGCCCCTGCGGATGATCGCGCGCGTTCGCGCCGCGCCGCATCCTGGCCGCCGCCAAACTCCGCCGATCCCGGCGCAGAAGACGGCATTTATATTCAAGCCAGGAGGCCCGCATGCCCCGCATGATCCCCATGTCGCAGCCACAGCCCGGCCGTCGGAAGCTGGTGCTCGGCGGGCTTTCGGCCGCGGCGACGCTTGCCTTGCCGGCGGCGGCCACGGCCCAGGCCCATCGACGCCCGCCCGCGGCGGCGGCACCGTCAACCCATGAAGGACGCGTCTCAATGGACAGCATCACCACCCAGGACGGCACCCGGATCTTCTTCAAGGATTGGGGCACCGGCCAGCCGATCGTCTTCCATCACGGCTGGCCGCTGAGCGCGGATGACTGGGATGCGCAGATGATTTTCTTCGCCAATGCCGGCTACCGGGTCATCGCGCATGACCGGCGCGGCCATGGCCGGTCCACCCAGACGGCAACCGGCAATGAGATGGACACCTATGCCGCCGATGTGGCCGCGCTGGCCCAGCAGCTGGACCTGAAGGGCGCCGTGCATATCGGCCATTCGACCGGCGGCGGCGAGGTGGCGCGCTATGTCGCGCAATATGGCGGTGGGGGCCGCGTGGCCAAGGCGGTGCTGGTCGGCGCCGTGCCGCCGATCATGCTGCAGACGCCGGCCAATCCGGGCGGCCTGCCGCTCGCGGTCTTCGACGGCTTCCGCAAGGCGCTGGCCGACAACCGCGCGCAGTTCTTCCGCGATGTCGCGGCCGGGCCCTTCTACGGCTTCAACCGCACCGGCGTCGCGACCATCCCGGGCGTCGTCGACAATTGGTGGCGCCAGGGCATGATGGGCGGCGCCAAGGCGCATTACGACTGCATCAAGGCCTTCTCCGAGACGGACTTCACCGAGGATCTGAAGAAGATCGACGTGCCCGTGCTCGTGCTGCATGGCGAGGACGACCAGATCGTGCCGATCGCCGATTCCGCGCATCTGGCGATCAAGCTGCTGAAGCACGGCACGCTGAAGACCTATCCCGGCCTGCCGCATGGCATGGCGACGACGCATGCCGATGTGATCAACGCTGACCTGCTGGCCTTCATCAGCGGCTGAGGCCTTTCGCGGGATCCCCTGGCGCGACACCGCGCCAGGGGCGTCCGAGAGAGGAATAAAGTCCTACTATCCCGCCATTGTCCTCACGGCCGTCGCGACGCCAGGCCAAGGGCCCCGCGAATTCTGCAGCCCCGCCGCCGCGATGCGGTCTAGACTTCGCCGAGGGCGCCCCAATCTGCGGGGAGCATCAGCGACGGAGGCCAGGATGGACGAGGACAGAACCGTGCCGGCCGCCATGCAGCCACAGCCCGGCGATTACGAATACGACCTGGACCGGGCGCTGAGCGCCGTGGTGACGCTGCGCGCCCGCATCCCCGACGACGCCTTCACCGCCGAGACGCTGGGCACCGAGCGGATCGGCAACGCCGTGCAGTTCCGCGAGGACGGGTTGCTGCTGACCATCGGCTACCTGGTGACCGAGGCGGAGGAGGTCTGGCTGACCGCCGGCGACGGCCGCGTCGTGCCCGGCCATGTGATCGGCTTCGACCAGGTCACCGGCTTCGGCCTGGTGCAGGCGCTGGGGCGGCTCGGCGTGCCGGCGCTGCCGCTCGGCGCCTCCAGCAGCATACGCCCCGGCGACGACATCGTCTTCGCCGGCGCCGGTGGCCGCCAGGGGGCGCTGGCCGGGCGCATCGTCGCGCGCCAGGCCTTTGCCGGCTACTGGGAATACCTGCTCGACGATGCGATCTACACGGCGCCGGCGCATCCGCTCTGGGGCGGCGGCGCGGTGATCGGGCCTCGCGGCGACCTGGTGGGCATCGGCTCGATCCAACTCGGCCATGACCCGGGCGACGGCAAGGTGCGGGTGCTGAACATGAGCGTCCCCACCGACCTGCTGAAGCCGATCCTGCCGGAAATGCTGGCCCAGGGGCAGCCCAGCCGGCCGCCGCGGCCCTGGCTCGGCGTCTCGGCGGCGTCCGAGGAAGGGCAGCTGGTGCTGATCGGCGTCAGCCGGCGCGGCCCGGCGGCGCGGGCCGGGCTGAAGCGCGGCGATATCGTGCTGGCGGTCGACAGCCAGCCGGTGACCGACGAGGCCACCTTCTTCCGCGCGCTATGGTCGCTGGGCGATGCCGGGGTCGATGTGCCGCTGGTGCTGGACCGCGACGGCGACCGCTTCGAGGTCAATGTCACCTCGGGCGACCGCAACCGCTGCCTGAAGACCCGCCGGCTGCACTGACGCCCCAGGGCAGGACCGGGCAGGACAGGACAGGACCGGGCAGGGCAGGGGGGGCGTGCCGGGGGACGCATCCGCCGCGCCCTCAGCCGAAAGGCGAGGCAGCCTCCTGCAGCAGCCAGTCGCGCAGCGCCGTCACCGGCGCTTCCCGCCCGCGCGCCGGGGCATGCAGCAGGTGCCAGCCGGTGCCGCGCCGCAGCGGGGCAATGGCGGGCAGCGGATTGACCAGCCGCCCGGCATCGAGCTCGGGCGCCACCAGCGACAGGTCGGCCAGCGCCACGCCGAGGCCATGCATGGCGGCCTGCGGCGGCAGCAGCGAGGAGGCGAAGCGCAGCGGCCGCTCGGGGCGCTGGCCGCGCTGGCCGGCATGGGCCAGCCATTCCTCCCAGTCGTTCGGTGCGGTGTCGGAGGCCAGCAGCGTCTCGCCGGCCATGGTCCGCGGCTCCAGCGCGCCACGGGCGGCCAGCCAGGCGGGGGCGCAGACCGGCACCAGCCGGTCGGGGAACAGCAGATGGGAAGAAATCTCCGGCCAGGGGCCGCGGCCATGCACCACGGCGGCATCCAGCCCGTCATCGCCGCGCAGCTCCGGCGTCTCGATGGCGGTGGACAGGCGCAGCTCGATCTCCGGATGGCGGCGGTGGAAGCGGGGCAGGCGCGGCAGCAGCCAGCCGATGGCGAAGGAAGTCTGCGCATTGACCGTCAGCAGGGCGCGCGGGCGCTCCGCCAGGGCGCGGCCGATGCCGGCCTCCAGCGTGTCGAAGGCGTCGACCAGCACCGGCAGCAGCGCCCGGCCCTCGGCGGTCAGCGCCAGGGAGCGCGGGCCGCGGTCGAACAGGCGCCGCGCCAGCCGCGCCTCCAGCAGCTGCACATGGCGGCTGACAGCGGCGGCGGTGACGCCGAGCTCCTCCGCCGCCGCCGCGAAGCCGCCATTGCGGGCGGCGGCCTCGAAGGCGCGCAGCGCGTTCAGCGGCGGCAGGCGGCGGCGCATTCTTTCGTCAGTTCGCCATCGCCGGCTGGGCGGTGAAGCGGTTGGCCGGGCGGTCCAGGCCGAAATGCTCGCGCAGCGTGGTCCCGCCATAGTCCTCACGAAACAGCCCGCGGCGGCGCAGCTCGGGCAGCACGGTCTCGGCGAAGACGCCCATGTCGCCGGGCAGGTTGGGCGGCAGCAGGTTGAAGCCGTCGCAGGCGCCGCCCTCGAACCATTCCTGCATGTGGTCGGCGATGTCGGCGGGGGTGCCGGCGAAGGTGTCGTGGCCGCGGCCGAAGGCGATGGCGTGGATCAGCTGGCGGATGGTCAGGTTGTCGCGCCGCGCCAGGTCGACGAAGACCTGGTAGCGGCTCTTGCCGCCATTGATCGCCTCGATCGGCGGCAGCTCGGGCAGCGGGCCGTCCAGCGGATAGGTGAAGAGGTCGACGCCCAGGTTGTTCGACAGCTGGTGCAGCCCGTATTGCGGCACGATGTATTCGTTGAGCTCCGCGGCCTTGTCGCGCGCCTCCTGCCGGGTCGCGCCGACCACGGCGGCCAGGCCCGGCAGGATGCAGAGCTGGTCGGGGCGGCGGCCGTAATTCCGCATCCGCGCCTTCACGTCGCCATAGAATTCCTGCGCATCGGCCAGGTTGTTCTGCGCGGTGTAGATGGCCTCGGCGAAGCGGGCGGCGAATTCGCGCCCGTCGGTGGAGGAGCCGGCCTGCACCAGCACCGGATGCCCCTGCGGCGGCCGCGGAAAGTCGAGCGGGCCGCGCACCTTGAAGAATTTTCCCTCATGGTGGATCGGATGCAGCTTGCTGCGGTCGACGAAGCGGCCGCTGGCGCGGTCGGCGACCAGCGCGTCGTCTTCCCAGCTGTCCCAGAGCGCGCGGGTGACGTCCACGAACTCGGTCGCGCGGGCATAGCGCTGGGCGTGCTGCATATGCTGGTCATGGCCGAAATTCTGCGCCGCCATCTCGTTGCCCGAGGTGACGATGTTCCACCCGGCGCGGCCGCGGCTGACGCGGTCGAGGGAGGCGAACTTCCGCGCCAGGTCATAGGGCTCGTGATAGGTGGTGGACGCCGTGCCGATCACGCCGATCTTGCTGGTCACCGCGGCGACGGCGGCGAGCAGTGTGAAAGGCTCGAAGAAGTTGTTGAAAGGCCCGTGCTCGACATGGTGGTTGATGGCCAGCGCGTCGGCGATGAAGACGGCGTCGAGCTTCGCCGCCTCCGCCTGCTGCGCCAGCCGCTGGTAGTAGCCGATATCCATCATGTCGGCCGGATCGGTGCCGGGATGGCGCCAGGCGGCCTCGTGATGCCCGATGCCCTGGATGAACAGGTTCAGGTGCATTTTTCTGGTCATTGAGCGAGACCCTTCAGGCCGACTTGGAGACGTCCCAGAAGACCGGGATGGGGGCGGTGACGACGCCGGCGACGTTGCTGCGCCAGGCCTGCTTGGCCAGGAAGAAGCCGGTGGGCAGGAAGATCACGTCGTTCAGCGCCGCCGCGTTGATCTTCTCGGCGATTCTCTTTTCGTCCTCGAGCGAGGCGCTGTCGTACCATTCGGCGATGCCGGCCTCGACGCCGGGGCTGTCGGGCCAGCCGAACCAGCCCTTTTCCCCATTGGCGCGCAGGCCGAGATAGGCGGCGGGGTTGATGCAGTCGGTACCGGCATGGCTGACCTGGAAGGTGTGCCAGCCGCCCTGCTCCGGCGGCGCGCGGCGGTTCAGTCGGCGGGTCTGGATGGTGGCGAAGTCGGTCGAGATATAGTCGATGTTCAGCCCGATGCGGCGGAACATGTCGGCGGCGACATCGCCCACCGCCTTGGCGGCGAAGGAATCCTGCGCCGTCAGCATGACGATCTTCTCGCCGGCATAGCCGGACTCGGACAGCAGCCGCTTGGCCAGCTCGAAATCGCCGCCGCGGGCCAGGGTGGTGTCGCCGGCCTCGGTGTAGAGCGGCGTGCCGGGCGTGAAATAGCCGTTCATCGGGCGGCGCAGCGCCGTGTCCTCGCCCACCAGCGCGCTCAGATAGTCGGTCTGGCGGATGCCGGCCAGCATGGCGCGGCGGATGCCGACCTTGTCGAAGGGCGGCTGCAGGTGGTTCAGCCGCACGCCGGAGACGACGCCGAGGTCATTGGCGATGCCGGTGCGGATGCTGCGATGCCGCTCCAGCTGCGGCACCAGGTCGGGCAACGGGCTTTCCAGCCAGTCGACCTCGCCGGTCTGCAGCGCGCCGGCGGCGGTCGCGCCATCGGGGATGATCAGCCATTCGATGCGGTCGACCAGCATCCGCTTGCCGCCGGCCATCCAGGAGGCGGGCTCCGGCCGCGGCTGGTAGCCTTCGAAACGCTCGAAGACGACGCGGGAGCCGACGCGCCATTCGGCGGTGACCATGCGCATCGGGCCGCTGCCGATATATTCGGTGATCACCTTGCTGGGGTCGGTGCGGGCGATGCGCTCCGGCATGATGAAGGTGCAGGGCGTGTTCGACTTGGCCAGCGCATAGAGCATCTTCGGGAAGGGGCGCTTCAGCACCCAGCGGAAGCTGCGGTCGTCGAGCGCGGTCAGGCTGTCCTCGATGGCGGCGATGTTCTGCCCCATCACGTCGCGCGCGGCCCAGCGGCGCAGGCTGGCCACCGCGTCGCGCGCGGTGACGGGGGCGCCGTCATGGAAGACCAGGCCGGGGCGCAGGCGGAAATGCCAGGTCAGCCCGTCGGCCGAGACCTCCTCATGCTCGACCATCTGGCGCTGCGGCAGCATGCGCGTGTCGATGCCGTAGAGCGTGTCCCAGACCAGCAGCGCGGCGTTGCGCACGCTGTAGGAGGTGCCCCAGATCGGGTCGAGATTGGCGATGTCGCCCTGGGGGACGAAGCGCAGCACGCGGGTCGCGGCCTGGGCCGAGGCCGGACGGGCGAGGAAGGGCGCCGCCAGGGTGGTGACCCCGAGCGAGGCAGTCAGGAGGGAACGGCGGCGCATGGCGTCCTTCGGGGCTGGGCGGAATTCCGCCCCTGTGAAGGCCGTGCTGTCTGGTTCCCTGCCGCGCGGGCTTGGACGCCGCGCTTGGCGGCAGAGTGAGACCTCGCCCTGCTTGAGGCAACACAGTTAAGCTCGGCCTGAGGCTCAGTTTTGCTGAGCCTCAGCCGGGGCCGCCCGCTTGGGACCGGGGGGTGCCGCATGGTAGGAGGGGTGCCATGCCGATCGACCTGATCTGCCTCGATGCCGATGACACGCTGTGGCACAACATGCGCCACTTCCAGGCGACCGAGGACGCGCTGCTGGCCATCCTGCAGCCCTTCGCCGAGGCGCGGATCGCGCGCGCGGCGCTGGAAGCCTGCGAGATCCGAAATCTTGCCCTGTACGGCTACGGCGCCAAGGGTTTTACGCTCTCGATGATCGAGACGGCGTTGGAGTTGGGCGGGGACGCGTTGCCGCCGACGGCATTGAAAAAAATCCTGGAGGCGGGGCGGGTGCTGCTGCGGCATCCGGTGCAGCTGTTCGACGGGATCGAGGCGACGCTGGCGGCGCTCGCCGATCGCGGCCGGCTGGTGCTGGTGACCAAGGGCGACCTGCTGCACCAGGAGAGCAAGCTGGCCGCCTCCGGCCTCGGCGACCGCTTCTCCGGCATCGAGATCGTCAGCGACAAGAATGCCGAGACCTTCCGGCGCCTTTTCGCCCGCTACGATGTCGTGCCGGGGCGCGCGGTGATGGCGGGCGATTCGATGCGCTCCGACATCCTGCCGGCGCTGGAGGCCGGCGCCTGGGCCGCCTTCGTGCCGCAGCAGCAGGTCTGGAGCCATGAGGCGGCGGCGGCGCCGGAAGCGCATCCGCGCTTCCGGCAGCTTTCTCGACTTGCCGAGCTGCCGGATTGGATCGACAGCCTGACCTAGTCGGCGGCCAGGGTCGGCGTGGCGAAGACGCGGCGCTGCGGGGTGGCCAGGCCCATGGTCTGGCGCAGCGTGCCGCCGGCATAGTCTTTCCGGAACAGCCCGCGCTTCTGCAGCTCCGGCACCACCAGATCGACGAAATCCTGCAGCGAGCGCGGCACCACCGGCATGTCGACATTGAAGCCGTCGCAGGCCTGGCCCTTGAACCAGTCTTCCATCTGGTCGGCGATCTGCACCGGGTTGCCCTTGAACATCACATGGCCCAGCGAGGGCACGATCCGCTCATAGGTCTGGCGGATGGTCAGGTTTTCCGCATGGGCCATGGCGGCGATGGAGTCGCGGTAGCTGGCGACACCGGCGATCTCGCCCTCCATCGTCGGCAGCGGGCCGTCGATCGGATAGGCCGAGAGATCCATCTGGCATTGCCGCGACAGATAGGCGAGGCCGAGCTCCGGCAGGATCAGCGATTGCAGCTCCTGGAATTGTTCTTCGGCTTCCGCTTCGGTGCGGCCGATATACAGGGTCACGCCGGGCAGGATACGAAGGCTGTCGGTGGGTCGGCCATACTTCGCCATGCGCGACTTCACGTCGGCGTAGAATTCCTGCGCCTCCGCCTTGGTCTGGGCCACCGAGAACATCAGCTCGGCATGCTCGGCCGCCAGCTCGCGCCCGGCTTCCGACTGGCCGGCGGTGCAGAGCACCGGATAGCCCTGCGGCATGCGCGCCACGTTCAGCGGGCCCTGGACGGAAAAATGCTTGCCGACGTGGTTCAGGCGCTGGACGCGGTCGGGATCGAGGAAGCGGCCGCTGGCCTTGTCCTCGATGAAGGCGTCCTCGGCCCAGGAATCCCACAGCCCCTTGCAGACCTCGACGAATTCGCGGGCGCGGTTGTAGCGCTCGGCGCGCGGCACATGCGCGACCCGGCCGAAATTCACTGCGTCGCCGGCATAGGAGCCGGTGACGATGTTCCAGCAGGACCGCCCCTGGCTCAGATGGTCGAGCGAGGCGAAGCGGCGCGCCAGCAGATAGGGCTCGTCATAGGTCGTGGTCGCGGTGGCGAACAACCCGATCTTCGATGTGTGCTGCGACAGCGCCGCCAGCAGGGTCAGCGGCTCGAAGGCGGCCGGGCGGTCGGAGCGGCTGGTGGCCGAGAACAGGATCGGGTCGTCCATCTGCCGCACGGCATTGCCGTCCGCCAGGAACAGCATGTCCAACTTGCCGCGCTCGGCCAGCTTCGCCAGGTGGATGGCGTTGTCCAGGCTCATGGTGGTGGGCGACCAGGCGTCGCGGTGCCGCCAGCCGGCCAGGTGGCTGCCCAGGCCGATCAGGCTGGTCATCAGGTTCATCATCAGCAGCGCCTCCACCCGCGCCGGTCTGCGGCGCCATCTCCGGGGGCCGCGACCGGCATTTTTTCTTCCCTGCCCGGCGATGCTGCGGCAGGCGCGGGCGGCGGGCAAGGGGGGGCCGCGTCAGCCCGTGGCGAAAGCCAGCAGCTCGGCGTTCAGCCGCGCCCGGTGGCTGAGCGGCAGGCCATGCGGCGCACCCTCGAACAGGCTGAGCCGGGCGCCGGGGATCAGCGCGGCGGTGGCCTGGCCGGTCAGCGGCAGCGGGCAGGTTTCGTCCCGGTCACCCTGCAGCACCAGCACCGGCAGGCGCAGCCGCGGCAGGTCCTCGCGGAAGTCGGTGGTGGTGAGCGCGGCGTGGAAGGCCTCCAGCGCGCGCGGGCTGGCTTGCAGGGCGAGGCCGATCAGCCAGTCCAGCTCGGCCTGCGGCACCTCGGGCCCGGCGAAGGGGCGGGCATTGCGGTCCAGCCAGCCGCGCCAGTCCGGGCGCAGTTCTTCCTGGATGAAGGCGCGGAAGATCGCCGGGTCGATGCCTTCGGGGTGGTCGTCGCGGCGGGCCAGCAGCGGCGTGGTCGGCGCGATCATCGCCAGCCGGGCGATGCGGTTTCCGCCGTGCCGGGTCAGGTGCCGCACCGCCTCGCCGCTGCCGGCCGAGAAGGTGATGGCGGTCGCGTCGCGGATGTCATGCGCCTCCAGCACCGCCTCGAGGTCGTCGGCAAGCGTGGAAAAATCCATGGGGCCGCCGGGGTCGGGGGAGGCGCCATGGCCGCGGCGGTCATAGGTCAGGCAGCGGAAGCCGGCGGCCAGCAGCGCCTCGGTCTGGTGGCGCCAGGAGGCGCCGGGCAGGCTCCAGCTGGCCAGCAGCACCACGGGCGGGCCGGCGCCCTGGTCCTGGCAATGCAGCGTCGCGCCGTCGCGGGTGGTGATGGCGGTCATGGCGGGCTTTCCTCCGTGGTGCCGTTCCAGGCTGGGCCCGCGGCAGGGCAGCGGTCGATGACCTGCCAGGTCATCAAGGCAAGGCGGGTGAACTTCGCGTCAGCGCGGGCGTCGCAATCCGCGCGGAACGGCAGCAGGAATGATACGGATTCGTTCCAAAACCAGGGCGCGAGACGGGTTTGCGCGGCATGTCGCGCCGCCGATGCGTCCCGCGAAAACCCCTGTCGCGGCGTTGGAAAGCCCGGCGGCGGCCTTGGCTTGACGGGGCGAAAACGCCGATCCCAGGATGCGGCGAACCCTCGGGGGGTGCTCGCCATGCCGCTGCGCATCCTGCTGGCCGACGACCATGCCGTGCTGCGCCGGGGCCTGCGCAGCCTGCTGGAAGAGCGTGCCGGCTGGCAGGTCTGCGCCGAGGCCGCCGATGGCTGCGCCGCCGTGGATCTGGCGCTGCGGCTGCGGCCGGCGGTCGCCATCCTCGATCTCGGCCTGCCGGGGCTGGATGCGCTGGCGGCGACGCGGGCGATCCGCCGCGCGGCGCCCACGACCGAGGTGCTGATCTTCGCCCTGCAGCACAGCGCTTCCCTGGTGCGGGAGGTGCTGGCCGCCGGCGCCCGCGGCTATCTGCTGAAGCGCGATGCCGAGGGCGCCGTGCTGGCGGCCGTCGAGGCCCTGGCGGCGCGCCGCCCGTATTTCTCGCCGGCCATCGGCGACACGGTGCTGGCCGGCTTCCTGCGCGCCGGCGACGGGGGAGACGCGATCCACCTGACCGGCCGTGAAAAGAAGATCGTCCAGCTGCTGGCGGAGGGGATGAGCAACAAGGCGGTCGCCGCGCGGCTGGCGATCAGCGTCAAGACGGTGGAGACGCACCGCACCGCGGCGATGCGCAAGATCGACGGTCATTCGGTGGTCGACCTGGTGCGCTACGCCCTGCGCGCCCAGCTCACCTCGATCTAAGCGGGCGCGCCTCGGTCTTCAGGCGGGGCGGCTGCGGCGTTCCTCGATGACCAGCGTGTCTTCCAGCGAGTTCGGCTCGTAGAGCAGGCGGGCGACGACGCCGGCCACCAGCGCGCCCAGCAGCGGCGCCACCCAGAACAGCCAGAGCTGCCCGACATACTCGCCGCCGGCGAAGAAGGCGGGGGCGGTGCTGCGCGCCGGATTGACCGAGGTGTTGGTGACCGGGATCGAGATCAGGTGGATCAGCGTCAGCGCCAGCCCGATCGGGATGCCCGCGAAGCCGGTCGCCGCGCCCTTCGCCGTGGTGCCGATGATGATCAACAGAAAGAAAAAGGTCAGCAGAAGCTCGGTCAGGAAGCAGGCGGCCAGGCCGTACTTGCCCGGGCTGAGCGCGCCATAGCCGTTCGAGGCGAAGCCGGCCGGCACCCAGCCCGGCATACCGCTGGCGATCACCCACAGCGCCATGGCGCCGAGGAAGGCGCCCAACAGCTGCGCCGCCACGTACGGAAAAACATGGCGCGGGGCGCAGCGGCCGGCGGCCCAGAGGCCCAGCGTCACCGCCGGGTTGAAATGCCCGCCGGAGACGTGGCCGACCGCATAGGCCATGCTGAGCACGGACAGGCCGAAGGCCAGGGCCACGCCGGTGAAGCCGATGCCCAGCATCGGATAGGCCGCCGCCAGCACCGCGGCGCCGCAACCACCGAGCACCAGCCAGAAGGTGCCGAGGGCCTCGGCCAGCAGGCGTCGCGACAGGTCGTTCTGCATCGAAGGGCTCCGCGGGTGAGGGAGCGCCAGTCTGTCGGCGTGGCGCGGCCCCCGCCCATCGGGTGAAGACCCGAGGCGGGGCCGGCGCGTCACCCGATCCTTGCTTCAGGCCGCCGCGACGCCCCGGGCGGATGGCCGGTCACCCGCTTGAAGGCGCGGCTGAAGGCGGCCTGGGAGGCATAGCCGAGGCGCGACGCCGCCAGCTCGATCGGCATCCGCTCGCGGCCGATCCATTGCTGGGCCAGGCGCATGCGCAGCTCGGTGACATAGCGCAGCGGGCTGACGCCGGTCACCGCCTGGAAGCGCTCGGCGAAGATCGAGCGGGAGCTGCCCATCTCGGCCGCCAGCTCGGCCACCGTCCAGGCGCGGCCGGGGTCGCGATGCAGGGCGGCCAGCGCGCGGGCCAGGCGGGGGTCGCGCATCGCCTCGGCGATGCCGGAGGCGCGGCCGCAGCCGCTCTCGACCCAGCCGCGCAGGATGGTGGCGGCGACCACATCGGCGAGCCTGGCCAGGATGGCGGCATGGCCCAGGCGCTGGCCGCAGGCCTCGGCCTCCATGGCGGTCAGGATCGGCAGCAGCTCCGGCTGCTGGTCCAGCAGGGTGGTCACCAGCATCGCGGGGGGCATCAGCCGCACCAGCCCCTGCATGGCGCCGAGCTCCAGCTCCATGCAGCTGCTGAACAGCAGCGCGCCACAGGCGGCGCCGTCGCAGGAATCGATGGCGGCGACATCCTCGCAGAGCGGGGCGGCGATCAGGTCGCGGATGTCATGGCACTGCACCATGCCGGCATGCTGCCCCGGCGAGACCAGCCGGTGGCCGCGGCCATGCGGCAGCAGCACGGCCGCCCCCGGGGCCAGGCGGTGGCTGGCGCCGTCGGGGGTCTGCAGCTCGACCTCGCCGCCGGCGACGAAATGGAACTGGGCGCGGCCGGGATCGCCGGGGAAATCCAGGCAGAAGGGGGCGGCCAGGCGGATGCGGCGGTGCTGGATGCCGCGCAGCCGCATGCCCTGCAGCAGCTCGCTCATCAGGTCGGGGGCGGGGGTCTGCATCGGCGGCGGGTCCCGGCGTTTCGGTCAAGGAAGACGGATGATCTGGCATGGATCGTCCGGGTTTTCCACCCTAGCTTCCGCACCAACCTGTTTGATTGACAAAAAGGATTGGTGAATGAGCGACGCTGTGTCGGCGGCCCTGCCCGCCGCGCCGGTCTCAGCACCGGCGACGGCTCCAGCCTGGGCTGCGGTGTTTTCCCTGACGCTCGGCGTCTTCGGCCTGGTCACCGCCGAATTCCTGCCGGCCAGCCTGCTGACGCCGATGGCGCAAAGCCTGGGCATCGCCGAGGGCGTGGCCGGCCAGGCGGTGACGGTGACCGCCGCCGTGGCGCTCGCCTCCGGCCTGCTGACGGCGGTGGCCACCCGCGGCATCGACCGCCGGCTGGTGCTGCTGTTCTTCTCCGTGCTGCTGATCGCCTCCAACCTGCTGGTGGCGACGGCCCCCAGCCTGACCGTGCTGCTGCTGGCCCGCGTCATGCTGGGCATCGCGCTGGGCGGCTTCTGGAGCATGGCGGCGGCGACCGCCATGCGGCTGGTGCCGCCCGACCAGGTGCCGCGGGCGCTGTCGATGGTGTTCAGCGGCGTCTCGGTGGCCACCATCGCGGCGGCGCCGCTGGGCAGCTACCTGGGCGGGCTCTATGGCTGGCGCGCCGTCTTCCACGCGGCGACGGCGCTGGCGGTGGTCGGGCTGGTGGCCCAGCTGGCCACCCTGCCGCGGCTGCCGCCGCAGGGCGTCGCGCGGCTGTCGACGCTGGTGGCGGTGCTGCGGCGGCCGAATATCGGCCTGGGCATCGTCTGCACCGTCCTGGTCTTCGGCGGTCATTTTGCCCTGTTCACCTATATCCGGCCGTTCCTGGAGCAGGTCAGCGAGGTCGAGATCGGCGGCATGGCCTTGCTGCTGCTGGCCTTCGGCCTGGCCAATTTCGCCGGCACCCTGCTGGCCGGCTTCCTGCTGCAGCGGAGCATCAAGCTGACGCTGACGCTGATGCCGCTGCTGATCGGCGGCTCGGCGCTCGCCCTGCTGCTGCTGCCGGCCAGCCTGCCGCTGCATGCGGTGCTGGTGGCGCTGTGGGGCATGGCCTTCGGCGGCGTGCCGGTGGGCTGGTCGACCTGGCTGGCCCGCGCCGTGCCGGACGAGGCCGAAAGCGGCGGCGGGCTGATCGTCGCCGCGGTGCAGCTGGCCATCGCCGGTGGCGCCGCGCTGGGCGGGCTGGCCTTCCACCTGGGCGGCATCGGCAGCGTCTTCGCGGGCGGCGGCACGCTGCTGCTGGCCGCCACCCTGATCGTCGCGGCGGGGGTGCGCGCGCCGCGCTGATTCTCCCGCCGAAGTCCTCGCCCGTCGCCGCTCACGCGGTGGCGGCGAGGCCTTCCACCACGGCGCGGCGGCTTTTCATCAGCGGCTGGATGCGCTGGCCGAAAGCCTCGATGCCTTCGACGAAGTCGTCGAAGGTCAGCATGACGCCGCCGACGCCCGGCACGTCTTCCAATTCGTCCAGCAGCGCCGCGACGGTCGCGTAGGAGCCGATGATCCGCCCGATGTTCAGGTTGATGGCACCCTCCGGCAAGGCATAGCCGCGCACATTGGTGTCGTCGCCGGAGCGCTTGTCGGCCGAGGTCTGGTCGGCCATCCAGGCGATGGCCTCGCGGTCGGCGCCGGCCTGGTAGTGATCCCAGCGCGCCTGCGCTTCTTCATCCGTCTCGGCGGCGATCACCATGAACAGCGCGAAGGAAGAAACATTCCTCCCGGTCTTGGCGGCGGCGGCCTGCACCCGCTCGGTCATGCCGGCCACGGCCTTCGGCGTGTTCTGGCCCTGGCCGATGCAGAAATTATAGTCGGCATGCCGCGCCATGAAGTCGAGGCCGGCGGCGCTCTGCCCGGCGCAGACCACCTCGATGGGGCTGGAAGGCAGCGGCGCCAGGCGGCAATCCTCCATCTGGTAGAAGTCGCCGCGGAAATCCGATTTTCCGGTCGCCCACAGCTCGCGGATGACGGTGGCATATTCGTCGAGCTGGTCGTAGCGCCGAGAAAAATGCTCCTCGCCCGGCCAGAGGCCCATCTGCGAATATTCCGGCCGCTGCCAGCCGGTGATCAGGTTCACCCCGAAGCGGCCCGGCGCGATGCTGTCGATGGTGATGGCCATGCGCGCCATGATCGCCGGCGGCAGCACCAGGGTGGCCGCCGTCGCGAACAGCTTGATCTTGCTGGTCACCGCGGCGAGCCCCGCCATCAGCGTGAAGGATTCCAGGTTCTGGTCCCAGAAGCCGGTCTGGCCGCCGAAGCCGCGCAGCTTGATCATCGAGAGCAGGAAGTCGAAGCCGTAATGCTCCGCCTTCTGCGCCACTTCCTTGTTGAGCGCGAAGCTCGGCGCGTATTGCGGCGCGTTGGACGAGATCAGCCAGCCATTGTTGCCGATGGGAATGAAGACGCCGATTTGCATGGCGGAATCCTTGGGCGGGAGTGTCGCTGCGGGCGCCGTTCGGTCCAGCGGTCCTCGAAGCGGGACCGGCGGGGCCGTCGGCGCCTCACGGGGTGACTGGCGCGACCTCGGCCGGCAGCCTAGCCGCTGCCGGCCGCCGCGCCAATCATCCTGCGGGCCCGCCCTGTGCGCCTGGCGATACCTGCCCGGGAAAAATCTAGCGCCGGGTTAGTTCCGCCGAATTCGACAGCCGCGCGCCGATGCGGCGCATCTGGCCTTCCAGCCCGAGCTCCGCCGCCTCGCCGGCGGCCACCGCCGCGAAGAAGCGGTGCTTCAGATAGTGGCGCCAGTCGACCGGCTGCGCCGAGAGGAACGCGGTCAGCAGGGCATAGCGCGCCGGCGACCAGGTTTTCTCGAAGTCGCGACGGGCGCGGCCGATGTCGAAATGGTCCTGGTTCGCCGGCGTCGGGCGGGCGCCGCGCAGCGCGGTGGTGGCGGGGCGATGGACGGCGCCGTCGCGCAGCACCACGCCGTAATCCGCCTCGGCCGCCGCCTGGCTGACGAAGCCGCAGCGCACATCCTCGGCGACCAGCGCCGGGTCGCGGGTGAAGGGGTCGCCATAGCCGCCGGCGCCGGCGCCGACGACGCGCACCACATCGCCCGGGCCGCAGCGCATGATGTCGGTATTGCCCTGGCTGAGCTCCTGCGGCGTGCCCGGATTGCGCAGGAAGCGCGAGGTGGCGCCGGCCCGCCCGCCCAGCACGCCCCAGGAGGCGAAGACCGAGCGGTTGCGGTTGCGCGCGGTGACCACGGTGCCGGGGGCGAAGACCTGGAATTCCATCACCGCCGACAGCCCGCCGCGCTGCTGGCCGGGGCCGGCGCTGTCCGGCCACAGCCCGTAGCGGTTGAACAGGACCGGCACCTCGGCTTCGGAGATCTCGATCGGCGTGTTCTTCAGGAAGGCCTGGGCGCCGCCGGCGCCGTTCGGCCCGTCGGCGAAGGGCGTGCCGCCGCCGCCGCCGCCGACCGGCCCGATCGAGGCCATCACCGGCCGCCCGTCGGCGCCGGCGGTGCGGACATTCATGATGGAATTGCCGCCCGGCGAGGTCGCCGGCAGCCGCCCCGGCATGGCGAGCGAGAAGGCGCCGAAGGTGACGATCTGCGTCAGCATGCAGGTCAGCGAGCGCATCCCCACCGCCGCCGGCGCGGTGCAGTTGACCACCGAGCCTTCCGGCAGCACGGCGCGCGCCGCGCGCAGCGTGCCGGCATTCAGCAGCATGGTCGGATCGAGCGTGAACAGCACATAGGTCAGGCCGACATGCACCAGCGGGTGCCGTTCCCGCCCGCCGAGCGGCATGTTGAGCGAGGCGGCGACCTGCGGGTCGCTGCCGGTGTAGTCGAGCTCGACGCTGTCATCGGCGACGCGCAAGGTCAGCGCGACGCGGCAGGGCACGCCGCCCTCGCCATCCTCGTCGGCGAAATCGGCGAAGAAATACTCGCCATTGGGGATCTGCCGGATGGCGGCGCGGGCCTGGGCCTCGGCATAGTCCAGCATGGCCGCGATGCCGTCGCGGAAGGTCTGCAGCCCGAAGCGGCCGATGATCTCCTGGATCTTGCGCTCGCCGACATTGACCGAGGCGATCTGCGCCTTCAGGTCGCCCCAGTTCTGCTCCGGCGCGCGGACATTGAGGCGCAGGATGCGCAGCACGTCGTCGTTCATGCGGCCGCGCGAGAAGAGCTTCAGCGGGGGCACGCGGATGCCCTCCTGCTCGATCTCGGTCAGGGTGCGCGACAGCGAGGCCGGCACGGCGCCGCCGATGTCGGTGTTGTGGATATGGCCGGCGACGAAGCAGACCAGCTGGCCCTCGCGGAACACCGGCTTCCAGATATGCAGGTCCGGCGTGTGGGTGGCGACATTGCCGCTATAGGGGTCGTTGCAGATGCAGATGTCGCCGTCCTCGTAGTCGGCGATCAGCGCGATCATCGGCCCGTAGTCGATGCCGCTGTACCAGGGCGCGCCGAAGCGCCGCGGCGAGGCGAAGGCCTGGCCTTCCGCCGTCAGCAGCGTGCAGGAGAAATCCTCGGTCTCCTTGACGAAGGTGGAATGCGCGGTGCGCATCAGGGTGAAGGCCATGGCATCGGCGGCGGCGCCGCAATGATTGGCCAGGATCTGCAGGCTGCGGCGATCGATCGGCATGATGCGGGATCCTCTCAGCGCGCCGCGGGGGTGATCAGCAGGTTGCCGTGGTCGTCGACGGCGAGGGTGAAGCCGCCAGGGATGCAGGTGGTGCAATCCGGCTGGGCGATGATCGCCGGCGAGGCGAAGGCGTGGCCCGCCAGCAGGGTCTGCCGCTGGTACAACGGGACTTTCTGCCAGGCGCCGTCGAGATAGGTGTCCACCTCTGCGGCGGGACCGGCGGCTGTCGTGGCGGCGGCGAGCCGGGGCAAGGCGGGCTTCGGCGTGGCGCCGGCGATGGCCAGGCGCAGCGTCACCACCTGCACCGGCGCGCCGTCATCGGCATGGCCGTAGAGCTTCTGGTGCTGCGCGTCGAAGGCGGCGCGCAGGGCTGCCAGGTCGCCCTGGACGATCCAGTCTTCCTGCAGCGACGTGTCGACCTCGAAGGACTGGCCCTGGTAGCGCAGCTCGGCGGAGAGGCTGAGGCGCGGGGCGCCATCGAACTTCTGGTCGTCGACCAGCCAGGCGATGGCCTCGTGGCGCATGGCGACCAGGCTGTCCTGCAGCAAGGGCAGGCTGGCTTCGGCCAGCGGCGCGTAGATGGTACGGATGAAATCGCTCTTCAGGTCGGCCACCAGCCCGCCCAGGGCGCTGAGCACGCCCGGCGTCGGCGGCACCACGACGCCGGCCAGGTTGAGCTCGCGCGCCAGGAAGCAGGCGAGCATCGGCCCGGCGCCACCGAAGGCCAGCATCTGGAAGTCGCGCGCATCCAGGCCGAAGCGGGAGATCAACCCGCTGGCATCGGCATACATGGCGCTGACCGACAGGTCGAGGATGCTGGCCGCCGCTTCCTCGATGCTGCAGCCGAGCTTCCCGGCGATGCCGCCGACGGCCGCGCGGGCGGCGTCGAGGTCGAGACGCACCGCGTCATAGCCCAGCGCCGAATGGCCGATCAGCCCGCAGACCGCGGCGGCGTCGGTGACCGTGGGTTCCTGGCCGCCCTTGCCGTAGCAGGCCGGGCCCGGCGTCGAGCCGGCGCTGCGCGGCCCGACCTTCAGCACGCCCAGCGCATCGACCCAGGCGATCGACCCGCCGCCCTGGCCGATGGATGTCACCGAGACAGAAGGAATAAAAATCTGGAAGTCGCCGATGATCTCGCCGGTGCCGTATTCGGCCTCGCCCTGCTGCAGCACGGCGAGATCGGCGCTGGTGCCGCCGATGTCGAGCGTCAGCAGCCGCGGGAAGCCGCATTCGCGGGCAATGAAGCCGGCGCCGATGACGCCCGAGGCGGTGCCGGACAGCACCATCTGCACGCATTCGGCCTTGGCCTGGGCAATGCCCATGACGCCGCCATTGGACTTGGTGATGCGCGGCGCCGCGGGAACGCCCAGGCCGGACAGCGTCGCGGCGAAGCGGTCGAGATAATGCGCGACGCGCGGCTGCACATAGCCGCTGATGCAGGCGGTGATGCTGCGCTCGTACTCCCGGATGATCGGCCAGATGGCGCCGGAGCGGAACACCGGCACGCCCGGCGCCAGCTCGGCGAGAATGGCTTCGACCTGCTTCTCGTGCAGATCGCTGCGCCAGGCATGCATCAGCGCGACGACGATGGCCTCGGCGCCTGCCGCGCGGGCGCCGGCCAGCGCCGCCTCGACGCTGGCGCGGTCGACAGGAAGATGCTCGCTGCCATCGGCGCGCAGCCGGCCCTGGATGCCGAAGACGCGGTCGCGCGGCACCAGCGGCGCCGGCCGCGTCGAATAGAGGTTGTGGATCTCGGGGATCTTCAGCCGCGCCATCTCGAGGACATCCTCGAAGCCGGCCGTGGTCAGCAGCGCCAGGCGGACGCCGTTGCGCTGGATGACGGTGTTGATGCCGACCGTGGTGCCATGGGTGAAGTAGTCGACGGCCGTGGCCTCGACGCCATGGCGCTGCGCCAGCTGCGCCAGACCGGCCTCGATCTCGGCGCCCGGGGCATCGGGGCGGGAGAAGACCTTCAGCGTGACCAGTCGCCCGCTCGTCTCGTCCAGCGCGGCGAAATCCGTGAAGGACCCGCCGACATCCACGCCAACCCGCCAGCCCATGCGTCTCTCCTTGTCCTGACCGTTGACTGCCATGCCGGGCGGCGGTGCCGCCAATGACTTTTGGCACGCAGGGGCAAACCTCGGGTTATGGCCCCCCGGAATGCCCGGTGCTGACAGCCTGTCTTTCCGCCAGGTGGCACGCCGCCCATAACCTCAGGTTTGGCTCTCCCGCGCGAAAGCGATTGGACCGGGCGGCGGCTGCTGGCCGATGCTGCGCCTGGTACGGGAATTCTGCGGGGCGAATGGCGATGGGCGGGGCAGGGCCGTTGCTGCAACGGCTGGATGAATTGGCACGACCCGCCGTCACCCTGGCGGTGGACGGCCAGGTGGTGACGGCGCTGGAGGGCGACACGGTGCTGACCGCCGTGCTGCTGCATGGCGCTGTTCTGCGTCAGTCGGAATTCGGCGACGGGCCGCGCGCGGGCTTCTGCCTGATGGGCGCCTGCCAGGATTGCTGGGTCTGGACCGAGCAGGGCACGCGGCTGCGCGCCTGCAGCACGCCGGTGACGCCGGGGCTGCGCATCGTGACGCTGGAGGTTCCATGGCCGCGCCTCGGGTGATCGTGGTCGGCGCCGGGCCCGCGGGCACCCGCGCCGCCGAGGTGCTGGTCGCCGCCGGCCTGCGCCCGCTGGTGATCGACGAAGCCGCGGACAATGGCGGGCAGATCTACCGCCGGCAGCCCGCCGGTTTCCGCCGTCGCGCCGAAGCGTTGTATGGCACCGAGGCCGGGCGCGCGCGGGCGGTGCATGGTGTGTTCTCGGCGCTGCGCGGCCGCATCGAGCATTGGCCGCAAAGCCTGGCCTGGCAGCTGCGCGATGGCGCGCTACAGGTGGAGCGTGGTGGCCGCGCGCATCGGTTGGAATTCGACCGCATCATCCTGGCGACAGGGGCGACCGACCGGCTGCTGCCGATCCCGGGCTGGACGCGGCCCGGCGCCTTCAGCCTGGGCGCTGCGCAGATCGCGCTGAAGGCGCAGGCATGCGCCATCGGTCGCCGCGTGGTCTTCCTGGGCTCCGGCCCGCTGTTGTATCTGGTGGCGGCGCAATACGTGAAGGCGGGCGCCACGGTGGCCGCGGTGCTGGACACGGCGCCGGCCTCGGCCCGCCGGGCGGCGCTGCCGCTGATGGCCTCGCGCCCCTCGCTGCTGGTCAAGGGTGCCGCGCTGCTGTGGCGGCTGAAGCGCGCCGGGGTGCCGGTGCATCACGGCGTGACGCCGCTGCGCATCGAGGGCGAAAGCCGTGTCACCGGCGTGGTCTTCCGCGACTCCACCGGGCGCGAGCGGCGGCTGGAGGGCGATGCCGTCGGCATGGGCTGGCATCTGCGCGCCGAAAGCCAATTGGCCGACCTGGCCGGCTGCGCCTTCGATTTCGACCCGGTCAGCCGGCAATGGCTGCCGCGCATCGATGTCGATGGCCGCAGCTCGGTCGACGGCGTCTATCTGGCCGGCGATGGCGTGCGGCTGGCCGGCGCCGATGGCGCTGAGCTCGGCGGCAGGCTCGCGGCGCTGGCGGTGCTGCAGGATCTGGGATTGCCGGCGCCCGCGGGCGTCGACGCTGCGGCGCTGCGCCGTGGCCTGGCGCGGATGGAGCGTTTCCGCCAGGGCCTGGCCATCGCCTTTCCCTGGCCTGGCGAGCTCATCGCGGCATTGCCCGACGAGACGCTGGTCTGCCGCTGCGAAGCGATCACCGCTGGCCAGCTGCGCCGCGGCGCGACCACGCTGGAAGCGCCCGAGATGAACCGCGCCAAGGCTTTCACCCGTGTCGGCATGGGGCGGTGCCAGGGCCGATTCTGCGGTATCGCGGGGGCGGAGATCCTGTCGGCCGCGCGCGGCGAGCCGATGCAGGCTGCCGGCCGCATCCGCAGCGCCGCGCCGGTCAAGCCATTGCCCGTCGCCATCGAGCTGGAGACGCCGTGATGGCGAGCGTGAACCAGAGCGACGTGCTGATCCTGGGTGGCGGGCTGATGGGGGCGGCGACCGCCTTCTTCCTGCGCCAGCGCGGGGTTTCCGTGACGCTGCTGGAGCGCGGCCTCTGCGGCCAGCAGGCAAGCGGCGTCAATTTCGGCAATGTCCGTCGCCAGGGCCGTTTCCTGCCGCAGCTGCCGCTAGCGAACCGCGCGCGCCTGCTATGGTCGCGGCTGCCGACCTTGCTGGGCGAGGATGTCGAGTTCCTGCCCACCGGCCATCTGCGCGTCGCCTATCATCCCGAGCAGGTGGCGATGATGGAGGCCTATCGCGACGGCGCCCGCGATTACGGCCTCGACCTCGAGATCATCGGCGGCAATGCGGCGCGCGACCGTTTCCCGTGGCTGTCCTCGGAAGTGCTGGGCGGGTCCTTCTCGGTCGAGGATGGCCATGCCAATCCGCGGCTGGTGGCGCCGGCCTTCGCCCGCGCGGCGAAGCGCGACGGCGCGCGCATCGTGGAGGATTGCGATGTCATCGCCATCGAGCGCGAGAGCGATGGCTTCCGCCTGGAAAGCGCGGATGGGGAAATCTGGCGCGCGCCGGTGCTGCAGGTGTCTGCGGGTGCCTGGGGCGGACGCATCGCCGAGGCCTTCGGCGAGCCGGTGCCGATCATCGCGCGCGGCCCGCAGATGGGCGTGACCGAGCCGGTGCCCTATGCGCTGCATCCGGTGCTGGGTGTCACGACGAAGACCATCGGCGAGGTCATCTACATGCGCCAGGTGACCCGCGGCAACATCGTCTTCGGCGGCACCGGCCATGGCCCGGCCGATCTGGACACGCGCCGCGCCAAGGTGATGCCGGAGATCACGCTGCAGCAATTCGCGCAGCTGCGCCGCATGGTGCCGGCGGTCGGGCAGTTGCGCATCATCCGCACCTGGAGCGGCGTCGAAGGCTATCTGCGCGACGACCGGCCGGTGATGGGACCAAGCGGCAAGGTGCCTGGCCTGTTCTACGCCTTTGGCTTCTGCGGCCATGGATTCCAGCTCGGTCCGGGCGTCGGCGAGGTGATGGCGGAGCTGATCGCGACCGGCAGCACCACGACGCCGTTGGGGCCTTTCCACATCGGGCGCTTCGCATGACGCCGCTGGCCTTCGAATCCGGCATCTTCGAGCGCCGGCATGGTGATTTCCTGATCTCGACCGACCGTGCGCGGCTGGACCTCGCCGCTATCCACCGCTTCCTGCATGACGAGGCCTATTGGTCGCCGGGCATTGCGCGCGACATGGTGGAGCGCGCCATTGCCGGCTCGCTGGCCTTCGGCGCCTATGCCGCGGATGGCGCGCTCGCCGGCTTTGCGCGCGTGGTCACCGATGGCGCGGCCTTCGCCTATCTGCGCGATGTCTTCGTCGTCGACGCCTATCGCGGCAAGGGGCTGGGCCGGGCGATCAGCGCGGCGGCGCTGGAGCATCCGGACCTGACAACCATCCGCAACTGGATGCTGGCGACGCGCGACGCGCATGGCGTCTATGCGACGCTCGGCTTTCGCCCCGTCCCCGACCCGTCGCTCTATATGCAGAAGCGGCGTCCATGATCCTTCCCGTTCTTTCCAGGAGCCTGCGCATGACGTCGAAGCCTCTCCGCAAGCCTGCCCTGCTGGCGGCGCTGCTGCTCGGCGTTGCCCTGCCGGCGCAGGCGCAGAGCTCGCTGACCCTTGGCATCAGCGCAGCCCCCGCCTCGGTCGATCCGCACTTCAACCAGGGCACCTCGACCCAGACCCTGACCTACCATGTCTTCGACACGCTGACCGACCGGCGTCCCGATGCCAGCTTGGCGCCGGGCCTGGCGCTGAGCTGGACGCCGATCGAGGACACCGTCTGGGAGTTCCGCCTGCGCCCCGGCGTGCGCTTCAGCGATGGCACGCCCTTCACCGCCGAGGATGTCGCCTTCACCTTCGCGCGGCTGCCGAATGTGCCGAATGCGACGGCGAGCTATGCCGGCCAGGTGCGTGCCGTCCGCCGTGTCGAGATCGTCGATCCGCTGACGCTGCGGCTGCACACCGATGGGCCGGCGCCGAGCCTGCCGATCGACCTCTCAGTGGTGGGCATCGTCTCGCACAGCATCGGCGCGACGGCGACGACCGAGGACTACAACTCGCTGAAGTCCGCGATCGGCACCGGGCCCTTCGTGCTGCGCCGCTTCTCGCCGGGCACCGAGGCGGAGCTGGTGCGCAACGAGGCCTGGTGGGGGCCGAAGCCGGATTGGGACCGCGTCACCTTCCGCTACATTCCCAATCCGGGCGCACGCTCGGCGGCGTTGCTGTCGGGCAGCGTCGACATCATCGACCTGCCTTCGCCCAACGACCTGCCGCGCTTCCGCACCGATCCCAAGGTCTCCGTCTATTCCGCGCAGGGCTGGCGCCTGGTCTATCTGGCGCCGAACCAGTCGGCCGCGGTCGCGCCGATGATCACCGGCAATGATGGCCAGCCGTTGGCGGAGAATCCGCTGCGCGACCGCCGCGTGCGCCAGGCGCTGTCCATCGCCATCAACCGCGAGGGCCTGGCCGAGCGGGTGATGCAGAACACCGCGACACCCGCTGCGCAGTTCCTGCCGCCCGGTCTTTTCGCGCACAACCCGGACATCACCGTGCCCGCCGCCGACCCGGATGCGGCGAAGAAGCTGCTGGCCGAGGCCGGCTATCCGGATGGCTTCCGCATGGTGCTGCCGGTGTCGCAGAATGCGCGGCCGACCGATCCGATCGCCGCCCAGGCCATCGGCCAGATGTGGACCCGCATCGGCGTGCAGACGACGATCGAGACCATGCCGCTGTCGGTCTATTCGCCGCGCTCGGCGCGCATGGAATTCCCGATCAGCATGTGGGGCTGGGCCAGCCCGGGCCATGCCGGCCATCCGTTGATCAGCGTCATCGCCAGCAACGATCGCGCGAAGCTCACCGGCAGCTTCAACCGTTCCGGCTATTCCAACCCGGCGCTGGACGCGCTGATCCAGCGCGCGGTGTCGACGCTGGACGACAACCAGCGCGAGGCGCTGCAGCGCCAGGCGGTGGCCGAGGCGATGACCGATGTCGCCATCATCCCGCTCTACCAGCTGACCAATTTCTGGGCGACGCGGCGCGGTGTCACCTATGAGGCCAGCGGCTACGACTACACCCGCGCTGTCCTCGCGCATCAGGCGCGCTGAGCCATGCGGATCTATATCACCGCCGACATTGAAGGCATCGCCGGCGTCGTCAGCCGGCAGCAGAGCCTGCCGCCCGGCATCGACTACGAGGCGGCGCGGCGCTGGATGACCGACAGCGTCGCCGCCGCCGCCGAGGCCGCCTTCGCCATGGGCGCGGACGAGGTTGTCGCCTGCGACAGCCACTACAATTCGCAGAACATCCTGATCGAGCGCCTGCCGAAGCGGGTGCAGCTGGTGCAGGGCGTGCGCCGGCCGCTTGGCATGGTGGCGGGCGTCGACGAGGGAAAGTTCGACGGCGCCTTCTTCATCGGCTGGCACACCGGCAGCACGCATCGCTCGGGCGTGCTCGGCCACACCATGCGCAGCCTGGTGGTGCGCGAGGTCCGGCTGAACGGCAAGACCGTGTCGGAGGCCGGCTTCTACCACCCGGTGATGGGCCACTTCGGCGTGCCGCTGATCGGCATCTCCGGCGACGCCCACTTCGTCGAGGAGACGCGCGGCCTGGCCGGCGATGTGGAGGCAGCCGTGGTGAAATGGGCCTATGGCCATCTGGCCGCGCGCAGCCTGACGCCGGCCGCCGCCTATGAGGCAATCGATGCCATGGCGCGCCGCGCCATCGCCCGCATCGACGATTTCAAGCCCTCTCGCATCGACGGCCCGATCGCGCTGGAGGTGGAGTTCAAGCACCGCCCGCCCGCCGACACGCTGTCGCTGTTGCCGCAGGTCGAGCGGCTGGACGGCTACACCATCCGCGTCATGGTGCCGGACATGGCGGGCGCCTCGAACTTCATGTCCGTCGCGCTCGGCTACGATCCGACCGAGAAGTAGGCACGGCGGCCGGCGCTGCAGCCTCGCCCGGCAGCGCCGCGATGGCCGCGCGGATATCGTCCGAAATGTCGCGCACGAAGCGGCTCGCCGGGCGGATGCCGGAGGTCACCAGGCTCAGGCTCATCAGCACGCGCGGCTCGAAGGGACGGATGGTGACGCCGGGGAAGCGCGTCCAGGGCAGCAGCCCATCGACCAGCGCCACGCCGAGCCCCGCCTGCACCAGCGGCAGGGCGGAGATGGCCAGCGAAATCTCGATGCCGATGGTGCGCGGCAGGCCGGCACGTTCATAGGCGGCATCGAGCGGCACGCCGACATCGGCATGCGAGCCGTAGGAGATCAGCACCTGGTCGACCAGGTCGGCCGGCGTGACGACGGTCTTGCGCGCCAGCGGCGAATCCTCCTGCATCAGCGCCACCACGCGCGTCGTCGTCAGCAGCTCCGCCTGCACCATCGGCACGCGGATCGAGGACATGGTCAGGCCGAGATCGATGTCGCCGACAAGGATCTTCTCTGCCAGCTCCTCGGCCGGCAGGGTGCGCAGGATGACCTTCACACCCGGGTGGCGCTTGCGGAAGGCCGTCAGGGTCGCCGGCAGCACGGCGAAGCTGGGTGGCGCGCTGGCGCCGATGCGCAGCAGGCCGATGCGCCGCTCGCCGATGCGGATGGCGAGGTCCCGCACCGTCTCGATCTCGCGGAAGACGCGGTCGGCATCGATGAACAGCAGCTGCGCTTCCGCGGTCGGATGCAGCCTGCCGCCGACGCGCTCGAACAGCTTGTAGCCAAGCTGGTCCTCCAGGTGGCGCAGCACCTTGCTGATCGCCGGCTGCGAGACATTCAGCAGCTGCGCCGCCGAGGTCAGCGTGCCGCTGCGCATGATGGCGCGGAAGATCTCGAGCTGCCGGGCGTTCATCGCAAGGCCGTAGCGCGGGCGCCCGCCCGCTGGCAAGCCTGAACGCGGCGTTTGCCGTCGTCGCCGGCTTGGACCCTCCGCTTAAATCAAGACACTGCGCAGAGCGTCCTATTCTTGAACCGGTCGCGAGACACGGTACAGGAAAACAAAACAACCAGACGGTTTCCGAAACGATCATCAAATTATTGTTTACTCATCGTGAAGAGCAAAAAGCGGCGCTAGCTTGCAGTCGAAACGAACCTTGGCCGTCGACCATGCCGGGCCAAGGGGGGAGGGGAGCGCAGGATGCTACGAGGGATCGTCCGTCGGACCGGGCCAGGAGGCGCGCCGTGAGTGGCAGCGTGGCCGCGGCGGTTAGTGCCCTGGCGGCCCAGATCGGCGCGCTGCTGACGCCGCCGCAGGATCCGGCCTTCACGCCCGAGGTGCATGTCACGCCGACGCGGTTGCGCGCAGCGGGGCTGGGCGGCTTCGTGGGCATCGATGCAGCGCCGCGCGCCGAGCGCTTCGCGCGGCAGATCGAGGCGCAGGTGGTGGTGCGGATCTTCGCGGCCAACCCCGCAGCTTTGCTGGCGGTCGAGCAAAGGGCTGCGACCGACATCATCGGCGCCGATCCCATCAGCCTCCGCAGCCAGGGCTTCCTCAGGGTGGAGCGGACGGCGTCGATCGAACCGCCGCTGGCGGCGGCAGACGGCATCGTCCCGGCGGCCGGGCGGGATCTGCGCTTCGCCGTGCTCTACGAGCACCGGCCGGCGCCCGACACCGGTGATGGCGTCATCGAGGACGTGGCGCAGGGTCTGGTGCCGGCGCCGCTGGGGCCGTCCGCGCGGCGTGTCTATTCGAATGCCTTCGCGCGCGATCCGATGGCCGATTTCGCCGTGGTCGATGCCGCCGTGGGCGGGCCGGCGGGCGCCTGGTCCTGGCATGCGGCCTCGCGCGAGATCCGCCAGAGCTCTGGCCGCGGTGCCGGTGCCGCGACGCCGGATGGCAGCCAGCAGGGCACCTATCTGCTGCTGAGCGACGCGGCGGCGGGCGGGCCGCTCGCCGACTTTGCCGCGCAGGCCGAGATCCGGTCCGATGGCGATGGCGCGATCGGCCTGGTCTACCGCTTCGGCGGCGCCGGCAGCTTCGGCAGCATCCTGCTGGATCGCCCGGGCAGTTGGCGCCTCCTGGCGCGGCGTTCAGGCGGCACCGGCCAGGCCTTCGCCGAGGGTGGCGTGACCACCACGGCGGGCTACACGCCGGCGACGTGGATGCGCATCGGATTGCTGGTGGTCGGCCGCGCGGTGACCCTGCGCATCGACGACCGCATCGTGCTGAGCGGCCGCGACGATGGGCTGCCATCGGCCGGTGGCGTCGGCTTCTTCTGCTGCCGCAACGCGCAAGCGCGATTCGGGCGGCTCAGTGTGACGCGCCTCTAGAATCGGAACGGGAGGGCCTCGTGGCGGAAACCTTTGTCAGTGCAAATCTGGTCCTGCCAGGGACCTATATCCGGGTCCGGTCGGAGGGGCTGATCGGTGTCGGCGGCATCTCCGCAGGCAATATCGGCATCGTCGGAAAGACGGCGACGGGGGGCGGCGCCACGGTGACCCTCTCCACGGCGGCCGAGGTCGAGGCGGCCTTCGGTGCGCCGAGTGTCACCGGCGGCGCGCTCAACCTCGCAGCCATGCTCGGCGAGCTCTACCGCAACGGCGCGCGCACGGTCTTCGCCCGCGGCGTCGCCAACAATGCCGACCAGGCCGCCTACACGGCCGCCTTCGGCGAGCTGGTGAAGGAGGATGTGCAGATCCTGGTGGCGCCGGATCTGACCACCGCCCAGGCGATCTCGGTGCTGCCGCCGATCCTGGAGACGGCGGAGAATGCCGGCCACGACATCATGGCGGTGATCGGCGGCGATGGCGCCGATGCCGCGGCGGTGGAGGACCAGGCGCCGACCGATGACCGCGTGATCTTCGCAGCGCCCGGCTACTACGTCTTCAACCCGGCCGACCCCGATACCGACCTGGCCTTGGCCGGGACGTATATGGCCGGGCCGGTGGCCGGGTTGCTGTCCAGCCTGGCGCCGCATGTCAGCCCGACGAACAAGGTGCTGCCGGGGGTGACGCGGCTGACGCAGCGCTACACCTATGCGCAGCGCATCGGCCTGACGCAGAACCGCACCCTGGCGCTGGAGCAGCGCGGCGGTGTCCGCGTGGTGCGTGGATTGACCACCGACAATGCCGGCTTCACCCAGGTGACGACGCGCCGCATCGTCGACTTCGCCAAGGCCGGCATCCGCAAGGCCTCCGATCCTTTCATCGGCAATCTGAACAATGAGCGGGTGCGGGCTGCGCTGGCCGGCGCCATCGATGGCTTCCTGACCTCAATGCGGATCGACGAGCAGCTCACCGCCTATCAGCTCGAGGTCACGGCGACGCGGCGCGACGAGATCGAGGGCAGGGCGGTCGTCAACGTGCTGCTGCAACCGACCTTCAGCATCGACTTCGTCGCCGTCACCATCGTTCTGCAATAGGAGCGTGCCATGAACACCGATGTCTATACCGGCGCGGATGGCGCGATCCTGCTCTCGGCGCCACCTGGCAAGGAGGGCGAGGCGGCGCAGGCGGTGATCGACGCGCAGCAGCTGACGACGGTCGGTCGTGTCCGCGATGCGCGGGTCGAGGTGCGCAGCGAGATCCGCGCCTATCACGAGATCGGCCAACGCTATGCCACGCAGCTGCGCGCCGGCAACGTCACGGTGTCGGGCACCTTTGGCCGTGCCTATCTGAACGGCGCGCTGCTCGGCCTGCTGCTGGGCGAGGCGTCGGGCACCCGGCCCGCGGCCAACTGGATGCATCCGGCCTTCAACGTGACGCTGCGCATCGCCAATCCGGCGAGCGGCGCCAGCAACATCCTGACGCTGCACGACGTCAAGCTGAAGAGCTGGGTCTACACCTTGCCGGAGGACGATTTCCTGATGGAGCAGGTCGACTTCCAGGCGCTCTACATCACCGTCGCCGAGGGCTGAGCGGTGTTGAGCGCGGAGGATCTGCTGGCCGGTGGCGCGCTGCTGCATGCGGTGACGCTGCCGGAGCGGCTGCTGCCCGGTCGCGCGGAAGCCGATCGGGTCGTGCAGCTGCGCGCCCTGACGGTGCGTGATCTGAAGCTGATCTCCCGCGCCTCGCGCGACAATGAGGAGCTGGCGGCCGCCTTGATGCTGCGCCAGGCGATGGTCGAGCCGAGCCTGACCCTGGAGCAGGTGAATGCCTTGCCGGCCGGGCTGATGCAGATCCTGCTGCGCGAGGTCAACCGCATCAGTGGCATCAGCGCGACGGAGGAGGAGGTGCTGGAGGCGCTGCAGGACCCCCTGGCCCGCGCCTCGATCCTGCTGAGCCGTGAGCTGGGCTGGACTCCCGAGGAGATCGGCCGGCTGACCATGGGCGAGGTCATGCTGCATGTCGCGGCCCTGCGCGGTGGAGCCTGACATGCGCGACGCCATTCCCGCCGAGCTGCGCCAGGCGATGGCCCTGGCGCGTCGCATCGCCCGGCCTTCCACGGGGCTGCTGCATGCGTTGCATCGGGCCGATGGCGGGTTGGACTTCGCGGGACTGCCGGAAGAGCTGGTGCGCCAGCAGGACTTCCAGGTGCTGGCATCGTTGCTGGCACGGGGGCCGGCGACGGGGCTGGTCCCCGCCGGCGCGCCGAGGAAGGTGAAGCTGCCGGCATCCCGCGCGGCCTTGTCCGGGCCGCCAGCACCGTCGATGGAGCAGGCGGTGCAGAACCGGCGCCCTGCCTTGGTCCGTCACGATGAGGCGCCGTCGCCGCGTGGCGCGCCGATGCCCGCCGCGGCGGGCGGGGGGCGCGGCGATGTCCGTGATCCTGAGCGCGGCGCAGGCGTTCCCATGGTGGCGCGACACGGTGCCGCTGGTGATCCTGCTGTTGAGAGAAGCAGCGATCGAAATCATCCGGCAGCTGTGCCGACTCTACGGCCCCTTCTGCAGAAGGCAGCGGATGGCCATCCCCGGCTTTCGGCGAGATCACAAATCGCCGACCTGGCCGAGCGTCGAATGGCTTCTCGCCGGCAGCGCGGTCCGGATGATGGTCCGCCCCGTGCGACGCCTGGCTTTGACGCGCAGCGGAACGGGACCAGCGACGCGACTGCCTCCGAAGAGATCGATGCCGGCGCGCAAGCGCGCCGGCAGCCCGAGGCGATGGTGGACAGTCGGGTTGCGCGCGCCGCGCTGCATTCCGTCAAAGATGCAGAGGCATCAGCGGCCGCCGTCTCCAGTCCTTCGGAGGATCGGCGCCCGTCGCCAGGCCGCGTGGATCGCGCCATGCCCGCCGATATCGCTGCGACCTTTCCAACCGCCTCCCCGCCCGCTGCGCCGTCGCGGCGGTTGAGTCTGGATGACGACGCCGACTCGCTGCGTGAAGCCGCCTGGCGCCACGGAGTGTCGCTGACATGACCGTCGTTCCGATGCTGGGCGATTGGGAAGTGCCGCGCATCGCCATGATGCGCAGCGAGGAAGCCCGGAAATTCGCCGAATTTCCGGTTCCCGGCCGGCGCGGCAGCCTGTTTCAGGACCTCGATGCCGAGGCGGCCGTCATCGACATTGCAGGCTCGCTCTACGCCGAAGAGGAGACCGGCGCTTTCATGCAGGCGGCGAGAAGCCGATTCGCTGCGGGCGAGCCGCTGACCTTCGTCGCCGACATCACCGAGGCGACCGATATCCAGTACGTCCTGATCGAGCATCTGGTGCTGGAGATGCGGGGAGATCGGCCTGGCGAGCTCGGCTATCGGCTGCGGCTGCGGGAGAGCCCACCGCCGCCGCCGCCGCCCGATCCCTTTGGCGGCATCGCCGGCGATCTGTTGGCCGAGGCCGGTGCCCTGGTCGAGGGCGTGACCTCGGCGCTCGACGCGCTGGATGCCCTGGCCGATCTTCCCGACTTCTCCGATCCTTCGGCCTTGCTGGGCGGCACGACAGAAGAAGCCGCGGCGGCCATCGGACGTCTCGGCGAGATCGGTGGCAAGTTGCAAGCTCTCTTCGGCGGCAGCTGACATGCCGACGCTCATCGACAACCTGTCCGCCAGCCTGGATGCCGCGCCGCTGCAGCAGAGCCTGGGTGGCGAGATCGCCAAGCTGCAGGCGGCAGCCACGGCGGCGGCGGCGCTGGCTGACGGGAGGTCGAGCGGCGTCACCGACTTCATCGCGCGCATCGCGGCCTTGTCGCCGCTGCCGCTGCCGATCGACGCCAACTTCGCGGCTGGGATCGGCCGGGCAAAGTCGGCCTTGCCTTCGGATCTTGGGGCGCTGACCACGGGGGCGGCGGGTGAGCTCGCCGGCTTTGCGAATCTGCTGCAGCAGAAGCTGGCCCCGCTGCTCGACAAGGCGCTCGCGGTGGCACGGGCAATCGAGCGGCTTGGCTCGCTCGATCTCCGCTGTCCACCGCTGGAGCCCGCGGCGGCGGTGCCGTCCTCTGCGACCAGCCAACGTCTCGCGCAGGTATCGGCGCAGCTGGCAACCGCCGAGACGCTGCTGCAGGCCCTCCCCACGCCATTGACCGCGGGATCGCTTCTGGAGCGCCTGCTGGGCGCCGCGCAGCCCGACGAACGAAGCCGGAACTTTGCCGCTGGCATCCCCGTTCTCGACGATGTGCTGCAGCCGCTGCAGACCGCCATCCGCTGGACGGGTCTCGATGCGAATGGCATGGCGACCCATGTGGCGGGCAGCCTCGATGCGCTGCGCCTGCGTTTGCAGGAGGCCGGTCCGGGCAGGCTGGACGCGCTCTTCACACCCTTGGCGGCGCTGGTCCCGGCGCTGCAGGCCGATGCTGTGCAGGCCTTCGCCGAAGCCTATCTTGCCGCGGGCGCCGCGCTCGCCGCAGCGATCAGCGCAGACGACGCGGCCGCGGCGTCGACGGCGGCGGCGGCGATGCAGGCTGCGGTTGCCGGGTGGGCAGGCCTGCGCGCCGCGCTCGAGCCTGCTTTCGTGGCGCCACTGCAACCGCTGCTGCCGCGCCTCGCCATGGCGCCGCAGGCGATGCTCGACGCCCTGCTGCATCTGGTGGTGCAGCTGGAGCCTTTGGATCTGTCCAGCGCCCTGGCTGGGCTTCCCGCGCTTCGCCCGGACGACAGCCCCGATGCGGAGGCGCTGGTAGCGATCCTCGCGCCGCTCACCGACCTCGCCGAGGATCTGGCCGAGGCGCTGGATTTCTCGGCGCTGAGCGGACCTGTCGGCGAGGTGGCGGAGGAGGCGCAGGCCATCGCCGATGCTGTCAGCGCCGCCCTGTCGCGGCTGGCGATCGATACACGGGCCGCTTTCGCCGCCGTGGAGCAGGCGGTTGCCGCGGTCGGCCTGGCGGCGCTCGAGTCCCGGCTTCAGGACGGCATCGTGCAGACCGGCACGGCCCTGCGCCAGGGCATCGGTGATGCCTTCGCGCCGATGCGGCAGGGATTGACCGCGGCGGTCGACGGGCTTGAACAGGCATTGGCGCTGCTCGACGCGACGGCGATCACCGCGGCGCTGCAGCAGGTGGTCGACAGCATCGCCGGTGTTCTGCAGGACCCGGCCTTGGGGGGCGCGATCCTGGAGCTGCGCGCGACGCTCGAGGAAGTTGCGGCGCTGCTCGCCAATCTCTCCTTCGCGCCGGTCACTGACGAGGTCGTGGCCCTGATCGAGGCCATGACCAAGGGCCTGCGGGCGCTGCAATCGACGCCGCTGAACGGGGCCATCAGCGGCATGCTCGAGGCCGCGATGGAAGTGCTGCCAGCGGATCTGGAGCCGGTGACCGACCCGCTGATCGACGACTTCGCCGAGCTGGTCGAGGAAGGGCCGATCGTCATCCTGATGGCGGTGCGCGACAAGCCGCGCGAGGTTCTCGACCAGATCCGCAGCTTCGAGCCGGGCCGCCTGATCGGCGATACCCTGGGCGCGCCGTATCAAGAGATGCTGCAGAAGTTGGAGGGTTTCGTTCCCAGCGATCTTCTCGAAGGCGTCGAGGAAGAGCTTGATCGGCAGAAGCGCCGGCTGCAGCAGAGCGTCAAGCCCTCCGAAGCGCTGGCACCGGTGATCACGGCTTTCGATTCGCTGCTGCAGGGTCTCGACGGCTTCTCCCCGGATGCTGTTCTGGCGCCGATGGAAGAAGCGGTGGAGCAGGCGATCCAGGATGCCATCGCCGCGGCGCCGATCGATGCGGCCATGGCGGAGCTCAACGGCGTCTTCGCCACGATCCAGGCGGTGCAGAACATGTTGGCCTCGGCCGCGTCCTGCATGATGCAAGCCATCGCCGCGGTGACGGCGCTGACCGATTCGAATGCGCAGCTCGTGGCTTGGCGTGACGCTGCCTTGCAGCGCTTCGATGCCATCCCAGCCGGCGGCGTGGTCGATCAGGCCTTGGAGGATCTGCGATCGGCGCTGCAGGCGACGCGACATGCCGATCTGCTGGGGCAATATGATGCCCTGGCGGCGCCGGTTGCCGCGGCGCTTGCGCCCTTGGATCCGGGGGCGCGGCTGGCTGCGCTGGTGGGACTGCAGCAGCGGCTTCGCCCTTTGGTGGCAGGCTTGTCGCCCGGTGCTTTGCGCAACGCGGTGCAGGCGGCGCTGGCCGCCTTCGATCCGCTCGATCCGGCGCAGACCGGGGCCTTGCGCATCGCGGCGCAGCTGGCATCGGCGCTGGAGTCCGGCAAGGCGGCCTTGCGAAGCCTTCAGTCGCCGTGGGACAGCTTGCTGCACGGGGACGAGGGTGGGTTGACCTCGGTCGCGGCAGCAGCAGCAGATCGCGCTGCGCTGCGGACCGAATTGGCGGAGGGTCTCGATGCGGCATTGGCGCCGCTGCGGCCTCTCTTATCGCGACTGGCGGCGGCCCTGGCGCCGCTGCAGGGCCTGACCCAGGTTCTGGCGACGTTGCAGCAGAAGTTGCAAGTGGGGATCGGCGATCTGGTGACGGGGCCGGCCTCGTTCCAGGCGATAGCGCAGGCGGTGCAGCAGGTCGTCGACACGCTGCGCGGCATCGATCTGGGTTTTCTGCGGGAAGCGCTGGAGGATACCTTCCGCACGGTGCGCGGGCAGATCGCGGCGCTCAGTCCGAAGCCGCTCGGCATCGCGCTGGACCACGAGTTCGCGGCCATGCTGGAAACCATCAGCCTGGACACCATCCTGCCATCGGCCGAGATCGATGCGATCGACGATGCCTATGCCAGCATGGTCGCGCAGCTGCGCGCCCTGGACCCGCAGAAGCTGGTGGCCGACCTGATCCAACCCGTCTTCGACGAGACCATCCTGCCCATGGTCGAAGCGCTCGACCTGACGCCGGTCATCGACTCGCTGATCGCCTCGATGCAGGGGCTGGATGACGCGCTGCGCGACGAGCTCGGCAAGGTCAACACGGCGTATAAGGCGCTGTGGGCAGCACGGCCTTCGGCCGATGCCGCCGGCGCCGGGCTGGCGGTGGGATAGCGCCATGGCCCTGCGCAACGCCCTGCTGCAGCCGCAGAACTTCGGACGCCCCGCAGCCGATGCCGAGGCCGCGCTGGCCGATGACCTGCTGCGGCTGGCTGCCCTGCTGGTGGAGGATGCGGCGCGGGGCGGTTCGCTCGCGGCGCTTCTGCGGGAGGCGCTTCAATCCCTGGCACCGCAGCTGCAGCAGGCCTTGGAACCGCGGCTGTCGGCCGCCGGATCGCGTGCCACCACGCTGATCGCGCCGCTGCGTGCCTGGATCGACCGCATGACCGGCGCGGTCGCGGCGATGGAGGCTGATCCGGCCGCCATCACCGGGCTGATCCGCCAGGTGCTGCGCGATCTGCGTGCCTTGACCGACAGCCTGACGCTGCCGAAGCTGCGCACGATCGTCGGCGAGATCCGCGCGCTGGTCGAGGAGGATCTGCAGCTCGGTCCCGACCGCTTGCTTCAGCTGATTGGCGCCTTACTCGACGCGGCGCTGGCGCGGCTGGCCGCGCCGATGGCCGGCAGCACGCCCGAGCAGCGGCGGCGGCAGAGGCTGATGGCGGCGGTACTGACGCGGCTGCGGCTGCGGTTGAACACTGTCGTCCTGCCGCCACTGGATCTCGAGCCCTTGGCGCGCTTGGCGCTTGACCGGCTGTCGCGTTCCGGCCTGCAGCAGGCGCTGGCGCAGCTGGAATGCGCCCTGGATGCGATGGAGGCGGCGACAGAGGTGACGGATGCCGTCATCGCCGTGCTGCGCCCAACGCCGCAGCCGGTCGGCGCCGGCGTGGTGCCGCTGCAGGACAGCGCCAACTATGCCTGGTATGCCAGCTGGCTGCTGGCCGACCAGGACCTGCCGCTCTATGGCCTGGGCGATGTGAAAGATGCCGGTCGCCTGCTGGCGCTCCTGCAGGCGCCGACGACCGAGCTGGCACGCGCCCTGCGGGCTGCGCTCGATCCGGCGCTGCTGCCGCCGCTCGATGCCGCCGGTGCGGCGGCTGCGTCGGATCGTGCCACGCAGCTCCTGGCCCTGGCCGCGGTCAACCAGGCAATGCAGACCATCGTTCTGCTCGACAGGCGCGGCCCGCAGGCGGAATTCCCGGTGCTGGAGCCTGGCGTGCTGAGCGAGGAGCTGCGCGACCTGCGCGACAACCATCCCGCCGATGGCACGCTGCTGCTGTTCAACCGCAGGGTGCTCGACGTTGCCTTCCCCGCGGTGTTCGAGACGCATTCCAGCGGCGCCGGCGCCTGGCTGGGTCAGAAGATCGGCGGCGCGCTGGCCTGGCCCCGGCACCAGGTCTTCGTCAGCGCCGATGGCCGCTTCGTCCTGTGCGACGACATGCCGCTGCTCGCCGGCGCGGACGTCACCTGGGACCAGGCGCCGATCTTCGGTGCCGCTGTCGCCGGGCGTCTCGGCTTCGCCTGCAAGACGATCTCGCCAAAGGTCTGCGAGATCTTCGCGCAGATTCTCGGCACGGGGTCGGAAGCCTTCAAGGCGCTGCGCCACCTGATGCAGATGCAGCCGGGCCACAAGGCGCAGAACGGCATCGCCGGCGGCGTCGAGATCGCCGAGGCGCTGCAGCAGATCCTGTTCGGACGCCCGACCGGCGCCTGGCTGCTGGAAGAGGGTTCGGGCGCGCGCGGCTTCGGCCGGTGGCTCGATTCGGCGATCGGGCCGAAGGGGCTGGGCATCTTCATCGCCTCCTTCCAGGGCAGGCACACGGCGGCGCCCTTCGGCAATGCGCTGAAGTTCTGGCTGACCGTCGTGCTGACCGACATCGTCCGCGTCGCGGGGCCCGGGCAGATGGCGGCCGCGGGGCGCGACGTCGTGCTCGACATGATCACGCTGATCAATCACGAGGTGCCGTCGGATGCGACGAAGGAGCCGGCGAACCGGCTGAAGCAGAGCGGCTTCGTCGGCGTCGCCGATCTGCTCTTCGGCATGCTGCTGCAATCGCTCTACCGCCGCGACGACTATTCCATCCTGTTGTGGAGCCGCGAGGGCGCCGGCGACAACCGGCTCCGTGCCCTTCTCGGCTATTGGGTGCTGGGCTCGGCGCTGGTCGGCATCGCCGCCGGCAGCAGCGCCACGCTGGTGGCGCAGATCGCGGCGCGGCGCTTCGACTGGGCGCTGTGGCTGGAGACCATCGGCTTCTCGGCGCTGAAAAGTTTTGGCCTGTTCTGGATCCTGAACTACCTGCTGAAGGAGAACGACACCGATGGCGGCCGCTACCGTCCCGGCGGCGGCAGCTTCCCCGGCTATCCCAACAAGGAGACGGCCGCGTCGCCCTACCTGCTGCCCTATCCGAAGGACCAGTCGCTCTTCGTCATCCAGGCGAATCTCGGTCTGTTCAGCCACAACTACCTGTCCAACGCCAATCTGACCGGCGGGCCCTCGGCGCCGCTGCAGACCTATGCCTATGACTTCGGGCACGACTTCGACGCCGGCATAGCCTGCGCCCGCGCCGGCAGGGTCTGGTCCTTCGTCGAGAGCATCGCCGACAGCGACGAGAGCGACTGGAACTTCATCATCATCCAGCACGACACGGTCGATGCGGTGCATGACGACTTCGGCATCGGCCAGCGCCGCACCTATGCCGTCTATGGCCATCTCTCGACCAACGGCGTGACGCGCGCTTTCGGCGGCACGGCGCCGGGGCAGGAATCGCTGGGCGCGGGCCTGGGCGCCGCCGTGACACAGGGCCAGATCATCGCCCTGGCCGGCGACACCGGCATGAGCTTCCACAACCACCTGCACATGCACATCGTCGCCGACAACGGCGCCGGCCAGCCCGACACCAGCATCGCCATCCCCTTCGTCTTCCAGGATGTCGAGGGCGACGGCGTGCTGAAAAGCCGCACATGGTACATGTCGGGGAACGGGTGATGGATCTCGACCTTCCCTCGCTCGCCGGCGGCACCCAGCCGGCCATTCTCCGCCCCTCGGTGACGCTGGAATTCTCGGCCGCGTCGAGCGATGGCGGCGGGCTGCTGGGCGCGGTGTCGGATGCCGCCTCGGCGCTCGGGCTGACCGGCGCGGCGGCGGCGCTGGCCGACCGGCTGATCTCGCTGCGGCTGGTGCGCAGCTTGGCGCCCGAGGTGGACAGCGCCGAGTTCCTGCTGCTGCCCGAAGGCGCGCCGCCTTTCGCGCCCGGCGACACCGGCAGCATCGCGCTGGCCGCCGCCGATGCCAGCGCCGCCTTCGCCTGCCGCATCGAGGCGGTGGAGCAGCGCGGCCATGGCCTGCTGCGCGCGCTGGCCGGCAATGGCGGCCGCATCCTGGCGCAGAGCCGCCTGAGCCGCAGCTATGCCAACCAGGATGCCGGCGCCATCATCGGCGACCTGGCGCAGCAGGCGGGGGTGGAGAGCAGCGTCGGCAGCCTGGGCGGCAGCCTGCCGCGCTATGTCGCCGATGACCGGCGCAGCCTCTACGAGCATGTCGCGGTGCTGGCCGCTTCCGCCGGGCGGCTCGCCGGCTTCGACGATGACGGCAGGCTGGCGTTGCTGGACGACACGGCCACCGGCGAGGCGGTCGCCACCTTCACGCTCGGCGTCGACATTCTCGACATGCGGCTGACCGACCGGCTGCCGCATGCTGGCGCCTTGCAGGTCGATGGCGCCGGTGCGGCGGATGCCGGCGGCGGCGAGGCCTGGGCCTGGCTGCGCAAGCAGGTCGGGCCGCTGCGCGCGGCCTCCGGCGAGGGCGCGCCGCAGCGCCGCCTGCCAGCGCCCTGGTTGACCGCGCCGCAGGCCATCGCCGAGCTGGCGGGCGCGCGGGGCCGGGCGAATGCGCGGCAGCAGCGCTTCGGCCGCCTGCTGGTGCAGGGCGCGCCGCAGCTGCGCCCCGGGGCGCTGGTGGCGCTGAAGGACACGCCGGCCGATGGGCAATGGATGATCACGCGGCTGGAGCAGCGCTTCGACGCGCGGCATGGGCTGACCGCGCGGCTCGACATCGCCGAGGCCCGGGGTGGCGGCGGCCTCGGTGGCCTCGCCTCGGCGCTGGGAGGCCTGCTGTGACCGGCATGGCCTTCCAGGACATCCGCCGCATCATCCGCGAGGAGCTGCGCGCGCTGCGCCTGGCGGAGCTCGCCGTGGTGCAGGAAGTGCATCCACATGCCGCGGAGGGCGACCAGGACAATTACGCCTGCACCGTGCGGCTGCGCGACGACGACATGGTGCTGGCGCGCGTGCCGCTGGCCACCGCGCGGATCGGCCTGGCCGCCATTCCCGATGTCGGCGACCTGGTGCTGGTGCAGTTCCTGGGCGGCGACGTCAACGCGCCGCTGATCACCGCCAGCTTCTACAACGACGAGGACCGGCCGCCGGTCAACAAGGAGGGCGAGGCGGTGATCGTGCTGCCGCCCGCTGCCGGCGAGGGCGAGGGCCTGCACCTGACGCTGCAGTCGAAGGACACGCCGCGCACGCTGCTGACGCTGGGCGGCACGCTGGAGGTGACGCTGCAGGATGACGACCCGGTGGTGCGCATCGCGGTGGCCGACAAGGCGGAGATCAGCATCGCCAGCGACGGCGCCGTGCTGATCAAGAGCAGCGCGGGCATCACGCTGGAGGGGGGCGAGCTGACGATGAAGGGCAGCAAGGTGACGATCGAGGCCCAGGGGCAGCTCGTGCTCAAGGGCAGCACCATCGACCTGAATTGAGGGGAAGCAGCGTGGGACAGCCGGCAGCGAAGGAGGGTGACATGGTGATGGCGACGGATATCCATATCGTCATGCTGCCGACGCCCGGCGGCCCGGTGCCGACGCCGCTGCCCAGCCCTTTCATGGGCAAGCTCGATGGCGGGCTCAGCGGCGACGTCAAGATCGGCGGCAAGGCCGCCGCGGTGCAGGGCAGCACGGCGACCAATTCGCCGAGCCACATCCCCGCCGGCGGCCCGTTCCAGTCGCCGCCGAAGAATTCGGGGAAGGTGATGCTGGGCAGCATGACGGTGCGCATCAATGGCAAGCCGGCGGCACGCAATGGCGACATGGCGATCACCTGCAACGATCCCGCGGATCTGCCGGCCGGGCAGGTCGTGGCGGTCGGCACGGTGATGATCGGGGGCTGAATGGCGGGCGAGAACCTCTTCCGCGACGTGGCGCTCGAGCTGGTCGACAGCCGCGCCCTGTCGCTGTACCGGGCGCGGCAGCGGGAAAGCCGGCGGCCGGGCGGCGTGCGGCTGCGCGACCTGGGCAGCGTCGAAGGCCGCGACAACCTGGCCCAGGCGCTGGTGACGCGGCTGCTGACCCCGCGCGGCGAGCTCACGGCGCTCGGCCACCCGCTCTACGGCTCGCGGCTGCACGAGGTGGTGGGCGCGCTGAACAACCCGACGACGCACAACCTGGCCAAGCTCTTCATCATCGAGGCGCTGAAGCAGGAGCGCCGCGTCGGCCGCATCGTCGGCGTGCAGGTCGCGCCGCATCCGACCAACCGCTTCATGATCACCATCGGCATCCAGCTCACCCCCGTCGGCGAGGATGTGGTCCTCGACTTCGGGCCGCTGGCGCTGGAACTCTGAGAAGGGGCGCGGGCCATGGGCTTCAGGCGACGCGACTACCCGGAAGTGCTGGACGGCATGCTGACCGCGCTGATCGGCGGCATCGCGGCCGAGCCGCATCCCTATCCGCCGCCGGCCGGCGGCGAGCCGCCGCGACACTTGCTGGAGGCGCCGCCGGCGCGCCGCCTGGTCTCGGTCTACGGCGCCCGCAACGGCATTTCCTTCCGCTTCAAGGCGGATGCCGATTTCGAGATGGCCGGCGACGGCACCGCGCTGGTCTGGCGCAAGGGCGGCGCGCGGCCCGATGCCGGCACGCTGATCGAGGTCAACTACCTCAAGCGCGACACCGCAGCCCTGCTGACCGACCTGGAGGTCGGCAGCGTCACCCGCACGCTCGTCGAATCCATGGCGCGCGAGGTCGCCCGGCTGCAGGCGCAGCTGGAGGCGGTGCAGGATGCCGGCTTCGTCGACAGCGCGGCCGGCGGCGCGCTCGACAAGGTTGTTTCTCTCCTGGGCGTGCAGCGGATCCCGGCCGATCGGGCGACGGCGACATTGCGCTTCGACCGGGCGGAGGGCGCGCCGGGCGCCATCACCATCCCTGGCGGCACCCGCGTCATCGATGCGGCGGTGCAGGTGGAATACGAGACGGTGGCCGAGATCACCCTCGCCCCCGGCCAGCCGCGCATCCAGGTCGAGGCGCGCGACGTCGAGCCTGGCAACGCTCCCGTCGCCGCCGATATCCTCACCGTGCTCGCCGTGCCGATCGCCGGCATCGCCCGCGTCACCAACCCCGCCCCCGCCCGCCGCGGCAGCGCCGCCGAGACCGACGCCGCCTTGCGCGCCCGGGCCCAGGGCGCGCTGACCGGCGGCGAGCGCGCCACGCTCGGCGCGCTGCGTGGCGCGCTGGCGCGGCAGCTGGTGCAGGGCGAGGTGACCGAGCCGGCCGACCGCCCCGGCGTCGTCGTCGTCACCCCCGTGACCGAAGGCCTGACGCCGGAACGGCAGGAGCAGCTGCTGGCGGCGCTGGAGGATGCGCGCCCGGCCGGCATCCGGCTGGAGGTGACCGGCGCGGCGGTGCCGACGGCGGTGGAGATCGACCTCGGCCTGGTGACGCGCTCTGGCCTGGCGCCCACCGCCATCGCCGCGGCGCACGAGGCTGTGCGCAAGTCCATCGAGGATTTCTTCGCGACGCTGCCGATCAAGTCCGATGCCAGCATCAACCAGATCATCGGCCGCGTGCTGCGCGTCGAGGGCGTGGAAGATGTTTCCATCCTGGCCGCGCAGAAGCGGCTGGTGACCGGCGCGGCGGTCGACGTGCTGGACGCGGCGGGCGGCAAGCTGAGCCTGGCCGACCAGCCGGTGGTGCTGCGGGGCCTGAGCATTTCCGACCCCGCTTTGCCGACGCGGGCCGACCTGGTCATCCGCTTTCCGGCCGCCGCCGCGGCGCCCGACCGCAACCTCATCGTCGCCGCGCTGGAAAGCGGCTTCGAGCATCTCGCCACGGTCGCGAAGAATCCGGCGACGGATGGCACGCCGTCGCGGATCTTCTCCTATGGCAAGCTGCTGCGGCTGCTGCCGGCGCCGATCGGGCAGGGGCTGGACCTCGCCAGCTATGACGGCGCGGCGACGCCGCCGGCGCTGCCTGCGGACGCCGGCGATTACGAGGTCTCGCTGTTCATCGCCCAGGCCAACGGGCTGACGCAGATCCTGGCCACCGCCGCCGACCGCTATGAGCTCAGCGGCGGCGAACGCCTTGCCATCGGCCAGGTCACCCTCGAGCCGGAGGCCTGACGGAGATGGCCGGCGCGGATCGTCTCGCGGCGCTGCTGCCCTCGCTCTGGCGGCCGGAACTGTCGGTGGCCGGCGCCGCCGAGCTGCTGCCGGCGCTGCTGCGCGCCGCCGGGGCGCAGCTCGATTCCGCCGGCATCGCCGCCGGCGACATCATGCAGGCGCATTGGTTCCGCTATGCCGACAGCGCCCTGACCTCGCCCTTCGTCGCGCGCGGCCGCCAGCTGTCGGGGCAGAAGCCGCTGCTGCCGGGGGCGCCGGAGGTCGACCGGCATCCCTATCTGGACGACCTGCCGCGCATCGCCTCGCTGCTCGGCCTGGCGCCGTGGCGGGAGCCGGATGCGGCGAAGGAGACGGTGGAGGAATTCCGCCGCCGCGTCGCCCGGCTGGTGGCGCTGTATCGCGAGGGGCTGGGCAGCCGGGCGGCGATGCTGGGCATGGCGCTGGCCAGCCTGCCGCCGGCCGATCGCCAAGCGGCCGAGGGGCTCACCGAGCGCGGCCTGGCGCTGGAGGAATTTTCGCCCGCGGCCTTCCGCTGGCAGCCGGCAGCGTCGCGCGGCGCGCCGGAGGGGATGCTGGGCCCGCTGATGCGGTTTTCCCTCGACAGCGGCGCGGTGCTGGACAGCCCGGCGCTGCTGGTGATCCAGGGCGTCGCGCCGCAGCCGGGCCGGGTTGCCGCGACCGATCAGCCGTTGGTCGAGCGCTTCGACCCGGCGACCGGGCGCGGCGTCGGCATCGCCTATGCCGGCCCGCTGGCGCCCGACCAGGCGCTGGCCATCCTGCCGGCTTTTTCGTCGTGGCTGGGCGGCGCGACGGGCGTCGCCACGGCGCGGCATGCAGCGACCCCGGCCTTGCCCGCCGACCCGACGGCGCCCGGCCCCTGGGCCGCCGCGGCGGGGGCGCCGGCGGGCAGTGTCGTCGCCCTGGTGCCGGCCGCGGATGGCGCGCTCTGGGCGGCGGTGAATGGCGCCGCGACCAATGCGCTGTGGCGCTTCGACGGCGCGGGCTGGACGGCGGCGCTGGACGACCTGCCGCTGCTGCACGCCCTGGTCGCCGATGGCGATTCTCTTTTGGTTGGCACAGCCGGGGGCCTGGCGCGCCTGCCGGTGCTGGTGGCGCCGCTGGCCGCCACCACGGTCGCCGGCCCGGCGGTGCAGGGTTTTTCGCGCGGCGGCGGCGGCGCCATCTGGTGGCTGGCGACGGCCACCGGCTGCGCCCGGCTCGGCACCGGCGACGCCATCACGCTGGTCGGCCCGGGCGCGCGCGCCGAGACCGAGGCGCCCTTCGCCGCCGCCTGGGCCGATGCCGATGGCCCGGTCTTCTTCGGCGGCGAGGCCGGGCTGTTCCGCCACGACCCGGCGCGCGGCCTCTGGCATGTCTATGGCGGCGGCAGCGGCGACGAGACCGTGCCCGACTGGACGCCATGGGACCCGGAAGCCGACGCCCTGCCCGCCGCGCGCTTCCTGCCGCCGGTCACCGCGCTGCGCCGCGGCGCCGATCGCAGCCTGTGGATCGGCACGAGCGCCGGCATCGCCCGCTACCGGGCGCAGCGCATCGCCGGCACCTATGCGACCCTGCTGCAGGCCTGGCCGGAGCTCGGCGCCATGCCGGTCGCCGGCATCGCCGAGGATGAGCGCCAGGCGCTGTGGTTCGCCACCGGCCGGGGCCTGCTGACCTTCGACGGGCTCGACTGGCGCCAGGCCCAGGGCGGCAGCCTGGCCCGGCTGCCGCGCGCCGCCGAGGCGGCGCCGCGGCACTGGCGCTTCGACCGCGACACGGCGCGCTGGCAGGCGCAGAATGCCGGCGGCTTCGCGGCGGCGACGCCGGCGGTGCAGAGCACGGCCGAGGACCCGCTGCTGGCCATCGCCTGGACCGACGGGGCGGAAGCGCTGCTGGGCAGCTTCGACGGCGCCGTCTTCACCGCCGGCGAGGACGTGCCGGCGGCCTTGCAGCGCCGGTCCAAGCCCGAGGCCACGCGCATCCTGGCGGGTGGCATCCCGGCGCTGCCGCGGCTGCCGGCGGGTCTGTCGCACTGGCGCTACCTGCAGGTCGAGGAGGCGGCGCCGCCGGTGCCGCGCAGCCTGCCGGCCTGGACGCGGGAGGGCCGGCTGCTGCCGCCGCCCGACCAGGCCGCCGCCCCGCTGGAGGCGCGCTTCCTGGCGGCGGCGATGCAGGAGGCGGCGGATCAGGTGTTTTCCTATGATCCGTCAGCCAGGATCTGGATCGGCTGGCAGCCGCGCGCCGCCTTCTCGGTGACGTTGCGGCTGCAGCCGGTGGGGCCAGGGGAAGAAATAGCCGATCCGGTGCTGGACCGGCTGCAGCAGGGGCTCGACCGGGTGCGCCCGGCCGGGGTCAGGACGCGGCTGGCGCTGGGCGAGCGTATCGTCAGGGGAGGCGAGCATGGGTGAGCTGGTCGACACATATGCCGGCAAGGTCGCCGGCGAGCTGGTCCGCGCCGCCGACTGGAACGGGCTGATCGCGGCGATCGAGACGCAGCTGACCGGGCTGGAGACCGGGCTCGGCGCGCGGATCGACGCGCTGACCACGCGGGCGGCGGCGGCCGAGGCGCAGATCGCCACGCTGACCGCCAGCCTGGCGCCGCTGCAGGGGCTGGCCACCGCCCTGCGGCAGCGGCTGCGGCGCATCGACCTGGCGACCACGCGCGCCACCTTCGCCGTCGGCGAGCGCGGCGAGATCGTCGCCCGCGTCGCGCAGATCGACGGCGTGGCCATGGACCTGGCCAATCCGGCCGCGCGCCCCTGGGTCGATTTCGTCACCCTCTGGGGCTCGCTGAAGCCGGCGCCGGGGTTTTCCTCGCGCAGCGGCTCGGGCGGGCGCAGCGTCTCGGTGCAGGTCAATGCCGCCGGCGAGGCGCGGGTGCTGCTGCGCGCCGAGCAGGCCGAGGCCTTCGCCGAGGAGCAGGAGCTCGAGATCAACGCGGTGATGCAGACCATGGTCGGCGGCGCCACCGTGGCGCAGCAGATCCTGTCGGCGCCGACGCCGGCCTCCGACACGGTGCGCGCGGCCTTCGGCGCCATCTCCACCGCCTATGAGCGGGCCGACACCACGGTGATGCAGTCCTTCGTCGATGGCCACCACCTGCGCAACTCGGTGACCAACTACGCCCTGCCCAGCGCGGTCAACCGGATGACCTGGCACGACTACCCGACCACGGTGCTGGCCTTCCTGAAGCCCGATTCCGACCCGGCCAGCGCCGATGGCGCCCAGGCGGTCGGCGCCATCGAGGTGATCTTCCGCGACTGGGTGCATGTCTGGACCGTCATCGACTTCCTGCCGCCGCGGCCCGACCTGGTCACGCATTACCGCGACCGCTTCACCGTCCGCGTCGGGCCCGACTTCGGCGATTCGGTCAAGGGCATCTTCGAGGTGATGCAGGAGGAGACGCTGGGCCGCGGCCTGCTGGGCCGGCAGAAGATCCTGCAGGCGGCGCAGCAGGCGGTGCAGACCCTGGCCGGCGACGGCCGCCCGGTCTTCATGGAGCAGCTGGTCGACAGCGTCAGCGGCGGGCTGCAGGCGCAGCAGGGGCTGCTGTTCAGCCAGGCGGTGACGCCGATGATGTCGCAGGACATCGCCTTCGGCGCCGCCATCGGCAAGGCCGCCGCCAGCGGCCCGATCGCTGCCGGCGCCGAGGGCCGCGCCATCCGCGCCGAGATGGACGGCAAGCTGACCAGCAGCGAGGGCCGCATCCTCGACAATGTCCGCGCCGAGACGGCGGAATTCTCCAACCAGCTGCTGCGCGAGGACGGGCCGGTGCGGCGGGCCGAGAACATCGCCATCGAGGCGCATTCGGTGGCCAAGCAGGCCAACACGGCGCTGGGCGGCAAGGCCGACATGGCGGTGCTGGGCCAGTTCCTCAACCTGCGCCCGGGCTGAGGCCTGCCATGCTGGCCCCGGCGCGGCTGTCGATCCGCCCCTCGGTGACGCGGCCCTGGCTGGGGCAGGGGCTGCGGCTGACCCTGCAGGTCACCGATGCCGAGGGCCACGGCCTGCCCGGCATCCCGCTGACCTGCCTGGCCGGCTGGGGCGTGCTGTCGGCGCGCGACGGGGCGGAGCCGCAGCGCGGCGCCTCGGTCGCCATCGCCAGCGGCCCTTCCGGCCTGGCCACCATCGAGCTCGAGCCGCCGCTGACCCCGCCGCTGCCGGCCGCCGAGCGCGCCAGCCTGGCCTCGGCGCTGGCGGGGCTCGGCCCGGCCGGGCTCGATGCCGCCAAGATGCCACGGCTGCTGGCCGGGCTCGCCGCCGCCTATCGCGCCGAGGCGGGCGACGCGCTGCGCGCGGCCGTCGACCGGCTGCATGCCGGCTTCGCCGCGCCCGCCGCCAGCAATGCCGCCGGCCTGCCGGTGATCCCGGCCACCATCTTCGCGGTGGCCGAGCCGCCGCCGCCGGCCGCCCCGGTGCTGGCCCTGGTGACGCTGCGGGTGGTGAACTGGCTCGGGCCTTTCGCGACCGCGCTGCAGGCGGCGATCGAGGGCGACGACCGGCTGCCCGCCCTGCTGAAGGAAATGGGCGTCGACCAGGAAGCGGCGCAGCTGGCCAAGAACCTGGTCGGCGCGACGCGGGCGGTGGCGGGGCTGGAGCGCGGCGTGCTGGGCCAGTCGCTGCGCGACCTGGTCGCCGCCGACAGCGTCAACCGCTACCTCGGCGAGAATGCCGGACGCTTCAAGGGCCAGACCATGGTCGAGCTGGCGCGCGCCGCCGGCGCCTCGGGGGCGGCGATCAGCGGCGGCGGCCTCGCCGTCTACACCGCCATCGAGAGCGCCCGCGACGTGCGCCAGGTGACCGGCCTGGGCGATGCGAGGCTCGACTCCCGGATCGAGGGGCTGGAAGGGCGGCTGACGCTGGCCGAGCAGGGCCGCGTCACCCGCAACGACCTGGCCGCCCTCGAGCAGCGCCAGGCCGCCGACCTGACTCGGCTGCGCCAGGAGATGGGCGCCAGCTTCGACCAGCGCATCCGCACGCTGGAGACCGATCGCGTCACCCGCGCCGAGCTGGTCGGGCTGGAGCAGCGCCAGGCGGTCGAGCTGACCCGGCTGCGGCAGGATTTCTCGGGCGCGCTGGAGCCGCGGCTGCGCGCGCTGGAAACCGACCGGGTGACCCGCGCCGAGCTCGCCGCGCTCGGCCAGCGCCAGGCCGCCGATATCGCTGGGCTGCGGCAGGAGATGGGCGGCGGCCGGCTGGACCAGCGGCTGACCCTGCTGGAGCAGGACCGGGTGACGCGGGCGGAGCTCGCCAGCCTGACCGAGCGGCAGAATGCCGGCCTGGCCGGGCTGCGGCAGGAGCTGTCGACCACCATCGACCAGCGCATCCGCAACAATGTCATCAGGCCCGGCCCGGTGATCCGGCCGCAGGGCCCGCGCTGAGATGCGGCTGCAGCGCGCCCAGGTGGCCGGCGCCGGCAGCCCGCAGCCGCTGGACGAGTCCTTCTCGGCCGGCGGCGTGACGCGCTTCCTGCGCCGCTTCCGCCTCGACTTTCCGACCGGTGCCGGCGCCCAGGGGTTCTTTTTGACCGATGATTCGGTGCTCGACCTCGCCTTCTCGGCGCGGGAATTCGAGGCCAGGGGCAGCGGCCCGGCGCCGGTGACGCTGGGCAATGAAGGTCCCGGCCTGGTGCTGCGCCTGGCCACCGCCCGGCCGATCCTGCGGCTGCGCCTGGTGGCAGCGCAGGCTGGCGACACGCTGCGCGGCTTCCGCTTCGACGGCAGCAATGTCGCGGAAGACCCGGTCGCCGAGGCGGAGGTCCTCTCCGGCAGCGCGGCGTTGAACCTGGTGGATGCCAAGCTGGTGCTGCGGCGCCGGCGCAATGGCAGCGACCTGGCGCTGACCCCTGGGGACATCGCCGGCGTCACCCTGCGCGCCGATGTCGCCCTGCCGCTATTGTCCTGCCGCATCCTGGGCGACCCGGCCGGCGAGCAGCTGCTGGCGACGGGGGAAAGCCTGCCGGTCTCCGGCAGCTTCGGGCCGGCGCTGAGGGAGGCGCTGAACATCCTGGCCGCGCGCTTCGCCGCCGGCCGCGCCAGCCTGCCCAACCCACTTTCCGTCGAGCTGATCTGCAGCGCCGACCATCCCTGCCAGGTGGCGATCAGCGCGCTGGACCTGGGCATCGAGCTGGAGCGGCGCGGCTTCGCCGGGGCCACCGAAAAGCAGGTGCTGCGCTTCCCCGGCGGCCGGCTGCAGGCGCAGCAGCTGGCCATCGCCTTCCCTGGCGGCATGCTGCCGCGGCAGGCGCGGCTGTTGATCCAGCACAGCGGCGCCGCGCGGCCGGGGGCGGCCGACCGCCAGCCGGCGCCAGGCGCGCCCGCGCTGCCGGCGGCCGGCGGCGGCACGGCGCTGCGCATCCCGGCGGGCGGGCAGGGGGCGGTGCGGCTGCTGCTGCCCGAGGCCCGCACCGTCACCGGCCTGTTCCTGCTGCTGGCCGCGCTGGGGGCGGATGCGACGGCGACCGTGACCCTGGCCGCCGAGGCCGAGGGCCGGCCCGGCGAGCTGCTGGCCGAGGCGCTGCCGATCGCCCTGGCGGCGGGCGCGCCGGCGGCGCGGTCGGTGACGCTGCTGCGGCCCGCGGTGCTGCCGGCGGGGCCGATCTGGTGCCTGCTGCGCGCCGGTCCGGCCGAAATCGTCTGTCCCCTGGTCGCCGGGGCCGGCGGCGCCGCTTTGCTGGGCGAGGCCGCCCTGCCGGCGGCGGCCGGGCTGACCGCGCGGCTGCAAGTGCTCGGCCCCTCGCCGTCCCCGGCGGCGGGCACCGACCAGAAGCCGGCGCCGGATCTGCTGGCGGTGCGGCTGGGCGGGGTGCCGCTGGCCATCGCCGGCGAGGTGCTGGACCTGGCCCCGGCCTGGCCCGCCGCCGGCGGCAGCCTGGCGCTGGAGGTCAGCTCGGCGGTGGCGGGGGTGGTGACGCTGCAGCCGCCGCTGCTGCGCTACACCCTGGCCTGAGTCAGTCCACCCCGGGCACGCCGTGCCGGAAGTCGAGCCCGTAGCCGACCTGCGGCAGCGCCAGCAGCGGCCGCTGCGTCAGCGTCACCCAGCGCTTGCGGGTGGCCTCGCTCTCGATAGTGCCGGTCTCGATGCTGGCGCGGCCGGTCGAGTAGTTGACGCTGAGCGCCTCGGTGGCGCCGGTGTTGCGCTGGGTGGTGCTCTGGTCGTAGCCGATCAGCATGAAGCGGCCCTCCTGCCAGCGGAAGGTCAGGCTGCGATTCTCGGCGCCATAGGAGCCGGCGCTGGCCCAGCGCACCAGGGTCAGGCGCAGGGCGCCGCGCGCCACACTGATGCCGCCCTTGTCATAGGGGTCGGCGAAGACCGGGTCGATGCGGCGGCCGATCAGCGCCGCATCCTGCAGCGCCAGGCGATAGCCGCCGCCCGCCTCGGCGAAGGCGAGGGCCAGGAGGCGCGGATTGGTGTCCAGCCGGCGCTCGCCCAGCCCGTCGCGGTTCTCGACGATCAGCGCCGGGTCCTGGCCGTGGAAGACCAGGGCCAGGTCGGCGCGGCCGTCGCCGTTCAGGTCGCCGGTCGCCTGCTCCTCCAGCGCCCAGCCGGCGGGGGCGAAGCCCTGGGCGGTGGCGGCCTGATCGACCAGGCGCGGGATATCGGCCGGCGGGATGGTCAGCGGCTTGGCCTGGACGGCGGTGGTGGCCAGGGCCAGCAGGCCGGCGGCGATCAGGCCGCGGCGGGCGAGGGACGGGCGATGCGGCATGGCGGGGGCGGAACTCCGGCAGCGATCCGCTGGAAATCCCGCGCGGGCGGCGGCCGGGCAAGCCTGCCGCCCGCCACTTTCGCGTGACGAAAATTGGCTCAGCCCGGCTGCAGCCCAAGCTGCAGCACCTGGGCGCCGATCTCCGGCTCGATGGCGCGTTCCAGCCAGCTCGGCAGCAGGGTGATGGTCAGCTCCAGCGAGCCGCGCCCGACCACCAGCCCGAGCAGATGCCCGCCGAAGCAGCGGAACTCGGCATCGGAGGCCACGCCATGCGCATGCAGCGCCGGCTGGCCCTCGCGCCAGGCCAGGCTGCCGGTCAGGCTGGCGATCTCGACATCCCGCCAGTCGCGCGGCCGGTACTGCGCGGTGTCGAAGTCGAAGAAGCCGAAGCTGACATGGCCGGCGAAGCCGAAGCCGGTGATGCTGGCGGCCGGGATGGCCTCGGCCTCGGCCAGGGCCTTCAGCTGGGCGAAGAGGTCGTCGCCCTGGCGCAGCACCATCAGGAAGCCGGTGGGCGTCGGGATATAGCGTTTCTGCTCGGTCATCATCGGCTCCGCGGCGGTCGGCTGCGATCCTGCCGGGATGCGCGCCGGATGCAAGCCGGGCGGCAAAATTGCCACCCCCGCAAGCGGCTTTCGCGGCGCTGCGCGGCGTTCAAGATTGATTGCTCAATCATCACGAAACGCGCGCGGCCGTGACGGGCGCCGGGCGGCGCGGCGGCGCAGGCTTGGCGGCGACCAGGAAAGTCCCGCGCCATGCCCGAGCCCACGCCCCCTGCCGAAATCCGCGCCCTGACCGGGCTGCGTGGCCTGGCCGCGCTGCTGGTCACGCTGTTCCACTACTACGGCAACCTCGATGCCAGCCTGGTCGATATCGGCCATGTGGCGCTGCGCCGGCTCTATCTCTGCGTCGACCTGTTCTTCATCCTCAGCGGCTACGTCATGGCGATGACCTATGGCGCGCGCTTCGGCGAGGGCGGCTGGACAGCGGCCTGGCGCGGCTTCCTGCTGCGGCGGCTGGCGCGGATCTATCCGCTGTATGTCGTCACGCTGCTGGGCTGCATGGCGGTGGCGCTGGCGCTGTACGGCCGCTTCGCGCCGGAGCGCGGCGGCTTCCCGCTGATGATCGACCAGCCCTGGCGCGACGTGCCGCTGAACCTGCTGCTGATGCAGTCCTGGGGCCTGGCGCGCAGCGCGCTGGTGCCGGCCTGGTCGATCAGCACCGAATGGGCGGCCTATCTGCTGTTCCCGCTGCTGGTGCTGCTGATGCTGCGCGGCTCGGCGGCGCGGGCGGCGCTGGGCTGCCTGCTGGCGCTGCTGCTGCTGGCCGCGGCGGTCTGGATCACCGCCCATGACGGGCTGGCGCATGGCGGGCCGCTGGACGCCTCGCAGGGCGAGGTGCCGGGGGCCTTGCTGCGCTGCCTGGGCGGCTTCCTGCTCGGCATGGCGACCTGGCGTGTGGCGGCCTCGGGCTGGCTCGGCCGCTGCTGCGGCGATGCCGTGGGCGTGGCGCTGCTGGCGCTGCTGGGGCTGGCCTGGCTCTGGGCGCCGGGCGACCTCTGGATCTATCCGCTGCTGCCGCCGCTGGTGCTGCTGCTGGGGACCAATCGCGGCCGGGTCGCCGCCGCCTTCGGCGCGCCGCTGCCGCATGCGCTGGGGCTGCTCTCCTATGCCGTCTACCTGCTGCACTACCAGCTGGCCGGCGCCATCCATGGGCTGGAGGCGGTGCTGGCGGCGCGGCTGCCGGTCTGGCTGGCCTATGGGGTGGCCGGCATCGGCACCTACGGCCTGCTGCTGGCGGCGGCGGCGGCCAGCTATCGCCTGGTCGAGCTGCCGGGCCGGCGGCTGCTGCGCGGGTTGGAGCGGCGTCGCGGCCGGCGCGACGACCCGCCGCCCGGCCTCACTCTGCCCGATCGTACTTCGGCCGATCGTACCCCGGCGAACCTCACCCCGGCCGGGCTGGCGGCCTCCTCATAGCCGCCCGGCGTCGCGCCGCGCCGCATAGGCCTGCAGATGCACCAGCGCCATCTGCAGCACCGGCGCGGCGATGCCGGCCTCGCGGGCGCGGCGATGCATGAAGCCGACGATGTGCTCGGCCTCGGTCGGGCCGCCGCGCTCGACATCGCGCAGCATCGAGGTCGCGTAATGCGAGCCGCGATCGGCGAAGATTTTCCCGTAATTCGCCATGAAGGCGTCGCTCGGCGGGTGGCCGGCGGCGGCGGCGATGGCGGCGGTCTGCTGCAGCGTCGCGGCGAAGAGCGCGGCGCCCTCCTCGGCGGCCAGGATCTCGCCGACGGTGGCGCGCATCAGGCAGGTCATGGCGGCGGCGGTGGACAGGTGCACCAGCTTTTCCCACAGCCGCTGCAGGATATCCGGCACCGCCTCGCAGTCGGCGCCGACCGCCTTGTCGAACAGCGCGGCGAAGCCGGTGGCGCGGGGTGACAGCGTGCCGTCCTGCTCGCCCACCGTCAGGAAGCGCCAGTCGTTGAACTGGCGGATGGCGCCCTCGGGCGTCTGCGTCGCCTGGATGCGGGCGGTGCCGCCCAGCACCCGCCCGGCGCCGAAGGCCGCGTTCAGCCGCGCCATATGGGCGATGCCGTTGAGCAGCGGCAGCACCGCGCCCTCCGCCGCCAGGAAGGGCGTGACCGCGGCGATCGCCGGCTCCAGGTCGTAGGCCTTGCAGGTCAGCAGCACCAGGTCGAAGGGCTTCTCCACGCTGTCGGCGGTGATGCGGCGGACCGGGATGCGGGCATCGCCGAAGGGGCTGAGCAGGTGCAGCCCGCTGGCCAGGGCGGCGGCGCGGGCCGGGCGCAGCAGGAAGGTGACATCCGCCCCCGCCTGGGCCAGCCGCCCGCCGAAATAGCCGCCGGTGCCGCCGGCGCCGAGCACCAGTATTCGTGTCATGTCCGGACCCGCCCCGCTGGTTTTTCTCGCGAAATTCGGCGCCTCCGGGGCGGGCTTGTCAATGCGGCAGCCTGCCCCGGGGCGACAATCGCCAGATCCGATTAAGATTTGGGAAACCAAACCAGCGCAGAGGCGACAAAGGACGACAAAATTCGAGGACTTCGCCGCATGCGCATCCGTACCTTCCTGCTGGCCTGCTTCTGCGGGGTCGCGGTGCCCGGTGCCGGCGCCTCGCTCTGGCTGTCCTCCAACGCCTTCTCCGCCTGGCAGCGGGCCGAGGAGGCGCAGCGCTCGACCAATGCGGTGAGCGACGCGCAGCGCGCCCAGACCGCCATCGCCGTCGAGGTCGGCGCCTTCGCCTCCAACCTGCGCATGCCGCAGCCGCAGCTCGACGTGCTGCGCGAGGCCGCGGTGCAGACCGACCGCCGCCTGCAGGCCGCCGCCGCGACCGCCACCGAGGCCGGCTTCCAGGCATCGCTGGCGCGCGACACCCTGGCCCGGATCCAGCAGGTGCGCGCCCGCGCCCAGGCCGAGATGGCCCGGCCGCTGGAGCAGCGCGACGCCAACCTGCCGAATGTGACGCAGGAGACGCGCAACCAGTCGGTCGAGGCGCTGCGCCGCCTGGCCAGCCAGGCCGCCGACCGCGTCACCGCCACCGCCCCGGGCGCGGCGCTGCTGGTCGAGGTGGCCGGCGCCGCCATGGATTTCCGCGATTTCATCGGCCGCCGCAGCGTCCCCGTCACCGCCTGGGTCGGCGGGCTGGCGGTGACGCCGCAAAGCTATGACGACATGCTGCTGTTCACCGGCCGCATGGAGCAGGCCTGGGCCGGGGCGCAGCGGCTGATCGCCACCCTGCCGAATGCCGAGCGGCTGCAGCAGGCGGTGGTGGCGCAGCGCGCCATCCAGGCCGAGCTCGAGCCGCGCTGGCGGCAGATGCTGGTGCTGGGCCGCACCGCGCTGATCCAGGGCAAGGTCGACTGGGGCACCACGGTCGCCGAGTTCCGCCCCTGGTCGGTGCGCTCGCAGGCCGAGATTCTCTCTCTCCGTGACGCCGCGCTGGACGATGCCATCGCGCTGGCCGATGCCGCTTCCGACCGGGCGCTCGCGATCTTCTCCGGCGCGCTCGCGCTGGCGCTGCTGGTCGGCGCCGCGGCGATTTCCTCGGTCGTCCTGCTGCTGAAGCGGCTGGTCGCGCCGGTGCGCCAGCTGACCGAGGGTGTCGGCCGGATCGCCGCCGGCGAGCTCGAGATCGCCGTGCCGCATCGCGGCCGCGCCGACGAGGTCGGCGAGATGGCCGATGCGGTCGAGGTGCTGCGCGCCAATTCCGTCGAGCGCCGCCGCATGGAGGAGGCCGCGGCCCTGGCCCAGGCCGAGCGCGCCCGCCGCGCCCAGCATCTGGAGGCCCTCGTCCGCGACTTCGAGGGCCGCGTCGGCGAGATGACCTCGATCGTCTCCTCCGCCTCGTCGGAGCTGGAGGCCACCGCCCGCTCGATGAGCGAGACCGCCGCCATGACCAACCGCCAGGCCGGCACCGTGGTGGGCGCGGCCGGCGAGGCCAGCAGCGGCGTGCAGACGGTGGCCGCCGCCGCCGAGGAGCTGGCGGCCTCGATCCAGGAGATCAGCCGCCAGGTCGGCCAGGCCACCGCGGTCGCGTCGCGCGCCGTGGAAGACGCGCAGCGCACCGACAGCGTCGTGCAGGTGCTGGCCATCGGCGCGCAGAAGATCGGCGACGTGGTCAAGCTGATCAGCGACATTGCCGGGCAGACCAATCTTCTGGCGCTCAACGCCACCATCGAGGCGGCGCGTGCGGGCGAGGCCGGCAAGGGCTTCGCGGTGGTGGCGTCGGAAGTGAAGTCGCTGGCCGGCCAGACCGCCCGGGCGACGGAGGAGATCAGCAGCCAGATCGGCCAGATCCAGCTCGCCACCGGCGAGGCGGTGACCGCGATCGGCGCCATCTCGCGCACCATCGAGGAGGTCAGCAGCATCGCGGTGGCGATCGCGGCCGCCGTCGAGGAGCAGAGCAGCGCCACCAGCGAGATCGCCCGCACCGTGCAGCACACGGCGGAGGCGACCGGCCAGGTGACGGCGAATATCTCGGCGGTCAGCCAGGGCTCGACCGAGACCGGCGCGGCCGCGACCCAGGTGCTGGCCGCGGCGTCGGAGCTGGCGCGCCAGTCGGAGCAGCTGACCGAGCGCGTCGGCACCTTCGTCGCCGAGGTGCGCGCGGCCTGAGGGCCGCGGAATTTACCTGAGGCGCAGCAGGGGTCGGGATATTTTCCGGCCCCTGCAACCTTTCCCTGCAACCTCGCCATCGCGGGCCGGTTCTGGGCTTTGCCACCCTCAGCAAAGACCACCGCCATGACCCGCATCGCTGTGCCGCATCCGGCGCCTTCCTTGTCCCCTGCCGCCGTCCATCAGGCCGGCTCGTGGCGCCGCAGCTTCGCCCAGGATCCGTCGCTGCGCCCCGGCCAGCCGCCGGTGGTGCCGCTGCCGCTGCTGCCGCCGCATGCGAACCCCGCGGCGCCGCGCCTGGCTGCCTGGATTGCGCGCTGAACGATTCGTTGCTGCTGCGGCCTGATCCGTTGCGCTGGCAGTGCAAAGCCAGGCCGTGACATGACGCGCGACAGTACAAGTCACGCGGCACGATACTCTTCGCAACACAAGCCATAGCGGACTGATCGCGCGGAAAAATTGCCGCAGGTCGCGGTGCAACTCCGGGATCGATCGTTGCTTGTGCGACCATGGTGCCGCATGGTCCCCGGATGCCGCCGCAAGACTTGCCCCATCCTGCCGTTCCGGCACTGGCAGGGACGGTCCCTGCCGCCCTGCCGCCGCCCCCGCCGTCCAGGCCACGGGAGGCCGCGTCATGAGCCCCCCCGGCGACGACGCAGGCATGCCGCTCGACCCGCTGGTGCTGGTGGTCGATGACGAGGCCGCCTGGGCGGAGGAGCTCTGCAGCACCGTCGGCCGCTATGGCTTTCGCGGCCGGGCCGGCAATTCCTGGGACGACCTGCAGCGTATCATGGCGGAGGAGGAGCCCGACGCCATCCTGCTGGACCAGCGGCTGGGCCGGGTCGACACCGTCTCCCGCCTGCCGGAGCTGCGCCAGGCGACGGATGCCACCATCATGGTCATCACCGCCAATGTCAGCGAGGTCGACCGCATCCTCGGGCTGGAGAACGGCGCCGACGACTTCCTGATCAAGCCGATCTCGGGGCGCGAGGTGGTGGCCCGGCTGCGCGCGCGGCTGCGCCGCCGGCCGGAGGCCGCGACCCCGGCGCCGCCCCGCCCGGCAGGGGCGCCCGGCACCCCCGCCAGGCCCGGCGGCAGCTGGCGCTTCGACCCGCGCGGCGGCGGGCTGTGGCGGCCCGATGGCAGCCGCGTGCATCTGAGCCTGGCCGAGTTCCGCGTCCTGGCCGCGCTCTACCAGGCCAGCCCGCAATCGGTCAGCCGCGACGCGCTGTCGCAGATCGCCTTCGGCCGGCCCTGGCATTTCGGCGACCGGGCGGTGGACAACAGCATCCTCGGCCTGCGCCGCAAGCTGGGCGACCTGCGGCTGGGCGGCACGCTGCGCACCATCCGCGCGGTCGGCTACGTCTTCACCGGATTCCCGGAAGACTGACGGCGGCCGGCCTCGCCGGCGCCGGACCGCCGGTCAGCACCGGGGCGGAACGGTCCAGGACCGTTGCGACATTCCCGGACAATCCGTGGTGCCGGCGACAAAGCGGGCGATGGTCGCCCGCTGTCGCCACCCGGGTCGACACAGGCGTCATGTCGACCACGAAACCGTGAATAACTGGCGGCAAAGCCGCCCCGCGCCAGCATAATCAGACATTTAACCATTTCCTTCCCGGTCCGTTGCCGTGGCACACACGGCTTCGTGAGGACGCAGGGGCAGTGACCAAAAGGGTCGGCCCCCGGCGCCGCGACAGCGGATCAACCTCGTCGCCGGAGCGTCGAAAAATGACGCGCCGGGCGGCGGATGGCGAAGGGGTAGGGGCAAAATGCTCAGTCTCCACGGCGCGGGGACAAGGACGGCGACAGGGTCTGGCCAAGCGGCCTCAGCCCGCCGGCACGCCTGTCATCTCGACGAGCAGCGCCAGGGCCAGCCACAGCGGCAGCAGGAACAGCGCGAAGGGCAGGGGACGCCCCCGGGGACCCCCTGCGCCGTGGCGTGCCCGCCTGCGGCGCCACAGCCCGACCGCCAGCGCGGCCAGCAGCGCCAGCGCCAGGGCGGCCGGCAGCGGCGCCGGCGCCTGCAGCGCCGCGACCAGCGCCAGCTTCACGTCGCCGCCGCCCAGCACCCCGGCACGCCAGGGCAGCAGCAGCCCCAGGCAGGCGATCGCCGCCAGCCCCAGCGCCGCCAGCTCCGGCGCGCCGCGCAGCAGCAGCGCGACCAGCGCCAGCCCGGCGCCGGCCAGCACCAGCCCGTTGCCGATGCGCCGCTGCCGCAGGTCCTGCGCCATGCAGAGCAGCGCCCAGCCGGCCTGCAGCCCCAGCAGCGCCATCACCCCCGCCGTCATCGCCTGTCCCCCCTTCGCCCCGGAGCCGCCGCGTGATCGCTCTGCTGCAATCCGGCCGCGCGCTGATCTGGCTTGGCGGCGGCAGCCTGCTGGTGGCCGCCGGCCTGCTCGGCCTGGCCGGCACGCGCCAGCCGGAGGCCGTCGCCGTCGCCCCGCTGGTGCCCGCCCTGGCCCCGGTCGCGGCGCCGCTCGCTTTGACCCGCTACCTGGTGGCCAGCCAGGACATCGCGCGCGGCACCCCGGTGACCGCGGCGGCGCTGACCCTGCTTGGCATGGAGCGGCCGCCGGCGGAAGGCGCGCTGACCACGCTGGAGCCGGCGCTGGGCCAGGTGGCGCTGCAGCATATCTTCGCCGGCCAGGCGATCCTGCCGGCGCAGCTGGGCGGCGCCACCGGCGCCGGCCTCGGCCCGCTGGTGCCGGCAGGCCTGCGCGCCATGACCGTCAAGGTGGCCGAGGATAGCGGCATCAGCGGCCTGCTGCGCCCCGGCGACCGTGTCGACCTGATCCTGGCGACGCAGCCGCCGGCCGCCCCCGGCGCTCAGGCGGTGGCCTTGACCAGCCAGCCGCCGGAACTGGCGCAGCGCGTGCTGTCCGACCGGCTGGTGCTGGCCATCGGCGAGGCGCTGGAACCCCCCGCCGAGCCCGCCCCCGG
>NZ_CACSJM010000002.1 GCF_902706185.1 Roseomonas sp. 18066
CCGCTGCCCCGACGGTCCAGGCGCCACCGCCGATCGAGACCCCGGGCACCGAGCTGGCCCGCCGCGTCGCCGCCTATGACCCGCGCGCCGATGTCGCGCTGATCGAGGCGGCCTACAACCTCGCGGCCACCGCCCATGCCTCCCAGTCGCGGGAGAATGGCGACCCCTATATCACCCATCCGCTGGCCGTCGCCGGCATCCTGGCCGGCTACCGGCTCGACACCGGCAGCATCGCCACCGCCCTGCTGCACGACGTGGTGGAGGATACCAGCTTCGGCCTGGCCGAGCTGGAAAAGCGCTTCGGCACCGACATCGCGCGCCTGGTCGACGGCGTCACCAAGCTGACCCGGCTGGAGCTGCAGTCGGAGCGCACCAAGCAGGCGGAAAACTTCCGCAAGCTGGTCCTCGCCATGAGCGAGGATATCCGCGTGCTGCTGGTCAAGCTCGCCGACCGGCTGCACAACATGCGGACGCTGCATTTCAAGCCGAAGCCGGAAAGCCGCGCCCGCGTCGCCCGCGAGACCATGGAGATCTATGCGCCGCTGGCCCAGCGCATCGGCATGGACGCGGTGAAGACCGAGCTGCAGTCCCTTTCCTTCCGCGAGCTGCAGCCCGACGCCTACCAGACCATCACCGCGCGCCTGGCCTTCCTGCGCGGCCAGGGCGCCGATCTGATCGACGAGATCGCGGCCGACCTGAAGACCAAGCTGACCGCCGCCGGCGTGCCGATCCTCGAGGTCAATGGGCGCGAGAAATCGCCCTATTCGATCTGGCTGAAGATGCATGAGAAGAAGGTCGAGTTCGAGCAGCTCTCGGACATCATGGCCTTCCGCGTCGTCACCAACGACCGCGCCAATTGCTACGCGGCGCTGGGCGCCATCCACTCGGCCTATCGCGTGGTCCCGGGGCGGTTCAAGGACTATATCTCGACGCCCAAGCCGAACGGCTACCAGTCGGTGCATACCGGCGTCACCGTGCCGGAGAGGCGCAACGCCAAGATCGAGGTGCAGATCCGCACCCCCGATATGCACGAGGTCGCCGAATACGGCGTCGCCGCGCATTGGATGTACAAGCAGGGCACCGCCGCCGAGCCGCCGAAGCGCCGCCGCTACCCCTGGGTGCGGGAGCTGCTGGAAATCCTCGAGACTGCCGCCGAGCCGGGCGACTTCCTCGAGCACACCAAGCTGGCGCTGCACCAGGACCAGGTCTTCTGCTTCACGCCGAAGGGCGACCTGATCGCCCTGCCGCGTGGCGCGACGCCCATCGACTTCGCCTACCAGGTGCACAGCCAGGTCGGCGATGCTTGCGTCGGCGCCAAGATCAACGGCCGCATCGTCCCGCTCCGGCACCAGCTGGAAAACGGCGACCAGGTCGAGATCATCACCGCCCGCGGCGGCACGCCCAACCCGGCCTGGGAACGCTTCGTCGTCACCGGCAAGGCCAAGGCGCGCATCAAGCGCTTCGCCATGGCCCGCCAGCGCGGCGAGTTCCAGGAGCAGGGCCGCAGCGCCATCGCCCGCGCCTTCCGCCAGGAAGGCCTCGACTTCTCCGAGAAGCTGGTCGAGCCGGCGCTGAAGATCTTCAAGCAGCCGGGCTTCGAGGAGCTCTGCGTCGCCGTCGGCAACGGCAATATCTCGGCGCGCGAGGTGCTGCACGCCGCGGTGCCGGAGCTGCGCGGCCCGCCGCGGCCGATGGACGTGATGCCGCTGGCGCGCGCCCGCGGCAAGCCGGGCTCCACCGTGGTGCGGCCGGAGCGGCGGCGCGAGGCCTCCTCCGGCATCACCGGGCTGGTCGCCGGCATGGCGGTGCAATTCGCCGGCTGCTGCCACCCGATCCCGGGCGACCGCATCGTCGGCATCGTCACCACCGGCAAGGGCGTCACCGTCCACAAGAACGACTGCCACAACCTCGAAGCCCTGGCCGCCACGCCGGAACGCTTCATCGACATCGACTGGGATTACGAGGCCGGCTCGGCCGGCGCGCATCTCGGCCGCCTCGACGTGCTGACCAGCAACGAGGATTCGGCCATCGCCGCCATGACGGTGGCCATCGCCAAGCAGAGCGGCAAGCTGCACAACCTGCGCTTCGCCCATCGCGCCGCCGACTACGCCGAGGTGGTGGTGGACCTCGAGGTCGCCGACCTGCGCCACCTGTCCAACGTCATCGCGGCGCTGCGGGCCTGCCCCGGCATCATCCAGGTCGAACGCAGCAAGGGCTGACGCGCACCGCGCGGGGAGTGAACACACGCCATGATCATCGGCCTCGGCAACGACATCGTCGATATCCGCCGCATCGAGAAAGTGCTGGCCCGCCACGGCGACCGCTTCCTCGAGCGGATCTTCACCACGCTGGAACGCCGCAAGGCCGACAGCCGCACCGACAGCCTGCGTGCGGCGACCTACGCCAAGCGCTTCGCGGCCAAGGAAGCGGCGTCGAAGGCGCTGGGCACGGGTTTCCGGCAAGGGGTGTTCTGGCGCGACCTCGGCGTGGTCAACCTCTCCTCGGGACAGCCCTCGCTCCGGCTGTCGGGGGGCGCCGCCAAAAGGCTGGACGCCATCACGCCGCAAGGACACGGCGCGCAGATCAGCCTGACCATGACGGACGAATATCCCTACGCCCAGGCCGTGGTCATCATCTCGGCGGTCAGGATTGCGCCGATCTAAGAAAAGCAAAGGCCAGGGGAAGGAATTCCCCTGGACCCCATCTTCTTTCTGTTACCAAAGCACGTCGCCATCGGGCTTCGTCGGGGCCGAGGCATCGCTGTCGCCCAACGCCTGCTGCAGGTCGATCTCGATGGTGCGGCAGATCGCGGTCATCGGCACGTCGTTCACCGCATTCTCGAACGGATCCTGCAGGTCGTGGCCGATCTGCTCGAAAGCCAGCAGCATCAGCCCCACCACGGTCGAGGCCAGCGGCGTGTAGAGGCCGAGCTGGTCGACCAGCCCGACCGGCAGCAGCACGCAGAAGACATGGCAGAAGAAGCGCGGGAACAGCGTGTAAGGCCGCGGCAGCGGGGTGTTCTTGATGCGCTCCATGCCGCCCTGGGCATTGGAGAAATCCACCATCAGCCGCTCGATCTGCGTGTGGCGGAACTCGGTGATGCGGCCCTTCCGCGCCGCCTCGGCCAGCAGCCGGGCGGAGCCGTTCAGGATGGCGTTCGGCAGGTTGGCATGGCCGCGCAGGGCGGCGGCCTCGGGCGCGGTCAGGAAGCGGGCGACCTCCGGCCAGGGGTCCTGCCGGCGCAGCGCGCAGCGCAGGGCATGGACATAGGCGATCTGCCGGCAGACCAGGCGGCGCACCAGCTGGCGGCCTTCGGTGCTGTCCTCGATGAAGCTCAGCGCCTGGCGGGTGTAGGAGCGCGAGGCATTGACCATGGCGCCCCACAGGGTGCGGGCTTCCCACCAGCGGGCATAGGCGCTGTTGTTGCGGATGCCGAGGAACAGCACCAGGGCCGAGCCCAGCAGGGGCAGCGGCAGCATCGGCAGGTCCCAGGGTGTCTCCTCGCTGTGCAGCAGCGAGTAGGACAGGGTGATGGCGATATCCCAAACGAGGAAGATGACCAGCGGCCATCCGAGGTAGCGCAGCATCCGATGGAACTGCGTGCGGGTCGGGATGATCATCGGGCGGGGAGCCGCTCCTGTGTTCTTTCCTCCCTGAGCCCGAAGAACGCCCTTTCCCGTGTAAGGTTATGTTTCTGGAAGAAAAAAGATGGGGTCCAGGGGAATTCCTTCCCCTGGCCTTGCTTTTTATTCTTGCCGGATGACGTCCGTGATCCTTCGGATCTGTCCTTTGCTATCGACGACGATGACATCGAATCGGATGCCATTCCGTCCGTGCTGCCCGTTGGCCCCCGCCCAGATTTCCCCCGCCGCCCAGAGCCGCGCCTGCTGTCGCGGCGTCAGCGCCGCCGCCGCCTCGGCGAGCGTCGCCCGGCATTTCACCTCGATGAAGGCCAGCAGCCCGTCGCGCTCGGCGACCAGGTCGATCTCGCCGCCGCCGCTGCGGTAGCGGCGCTGCAGGATGGTCCAGCCTTCCGCCTGCAGCCGCTCGGCGGCGCGCGCCTCGGCCAGGCGGCCACGGGCTTCGGCCTCGGCGCGGGATTGTCGCGGCATCGTCATACTCTTCACGCCGCCGCGAATCTGCGCAAGCCGGGCTGCGGCAGGACGATTCTTGGCCTACATCGAAAGCCATGCAGAGACGCCCCGGCCGGCTTCGTCGTTTCCTCAAGCGTGGCCTGATCACCGCCATGCTCCTGTTGGTCGTGGCGGTGCTCGGCGCCGGCGGGCTGCTGTGGCTCAGCCTGCCGCCGCGCGAGGGCCGCGTCGACCTGGCCGGGCTGGGCGCCGAGGTGACGGTGCTGGAGGATGCCCGGGGCATCCCCCGCATCACCGCCGCCAACGAGCTGGATGCCGCCCGCGCGCTGGGCTGGCTGCATGCCCGCGACCGGATGTTCCAGATGGAGCTGATGCGGCGCAACGCCTCCGGCCGGCTGGCCGAGATCGCCGGCGCCGCGGCGCTGCGGCTCGACCGGATGAACCGCACCCTCGGCCTGCCACGGCGGGCGGAGGCGGATTTCGCCGCCCTCCCCGCCGAGACGCGGGCGATGCTCGAGGCCTATGCCCAGGGGGTGAATGGCTGGATCGAGGCCAAGGGCATGCTGGCCGCGCCGGAATTCCTGGCGCTCGGCGCGCCGGAGCCCTGGCAGCCCTGGCAGAGCCTGCTCTGGGCCAAGACCATGGGGCTGTGGCTGTCGGGCAACTGGCGCACCGAGCTCGACCGCGCGCGCCTGGCCCAGCGCATCGCGCCGGAGCGGCTGGCCGAGCTCTGGCCCTCCGACGACACCGCCGGGCGGCCGGACCAGGTGGCGGGGCTCGACCAGGGCGTGCTGGACCGGCTGGCCGCCGCCATCCCGCGCTTCCCCGAGGATGCGCCGCTGCCGGCCTCCGCCTCGAATTCCTGGGCGCTGTCGGCGGCGCGGTCGGAAAGCGGCGGGGCGCTGCTGGCCAACGACCCGCATCTGGGCTTCCAGGCGCCGATCCTGTGGTACCTGGTGCGGATCGAGCTGCCGAATGGCCGCTTCCTGGCCGGCGCCAGCTCGCCCGGCGTGCCCTTCGTGGTCATCGGCCGCAACGAGAAGCTGGCCTGGGGCTTCACCACCACCCATTCCGACACCCAGGACCTGTTCGTCGAGCGGCTGGCCGGCGCCGACGGCTACGAGACGCCCGAGGGCCCGCGCCCCTTCACCCTGCGCGAGGAGCTGATCCGGGTGCGCGGCGTGGCCGAGGCGGAGCGGCTGGTGGTGCGCGAGACGCGGCACGGGCCGGTGGTCAGCGATCTGGCGGGCGCCACGGGGGGTGCCACGGGCGGCGCCACGGGAGGCACCGGCGCCCCGGCCGGCACCGTGCTGGCCGTCGCCATGGCCAATCTGGAGCCCGGCGACCAGGCGGCGGCGGGGATGCATGCGCTGAACCGCGCCGGCAGCCTGGCCGAGGCGCGGCGCGCGGCGGAGGCCATCAGCTCGCCGCCGCAGAACCTGATGGTGGCCGATGCGGCGGGCGGCATCGCCATGTACCTGACCGGCCGCAGCCCGGTGCGCCGCGCCGGCGATGGCAGCCAGCCGGCCCCGGGCTGGGATGGCAGCCATGACTGGACCGGCTTCATCCCCTTCGACGCGCTGCCGCATGTCGAGAACCCGGACAGCGGCGCGCTGGCCAACGCCAACAACCGCATCCAGGCGCCGGGGGCCGATCCCTATCTGGGGCGCGACTGGTTCGGCGACTGGCGGTTCCGCCGTATCCACGAATTGCTCGGCCAGCGCCGCAAGCACCGGCCGGAGGACCTGGCCGCCATCCAGCGCGACGCGCAGAGCCTGTTCGCGGCCGAGGTGCTGCCGGCGCTGCGCGCCATCCCGCGCCCGGCCGGCACCGCCGGCGTCGCCCGCGACCTGCTGCTGGCCTGGGACGGCGAGATGGCGATCGACCGGCCGCAGCCGCTGATCTTCAACGCCTGGTGGCCGATCGCCGCGCGGCTGGCCATGGCCAATGGCGGCGTGCCGGAGGGCGGCTGGCCGGTGATGGGCGAGTTCCTGCGGCTGGTGCTGAACCCCGACGGCCGCGGCGCCGCCTGGTGCAAGCCGCAGGGCGAGACGCCGCCGCAGCCGGTGCCCGCCTTCGGCAAGGGCGGCGCCTGCACCGCGCTGGTCGCGACCGCGCTGCGCCAAGCGGTGGAGGAGCTCTCCCCCCTCTACGGCCCCGACCCCACCGCCTGGCGCTGGGGGGCGGCGCACCGCACCCGCTTCGAGCACCCGCTGCTGCGCTTCATCCCGGGCCTGTCCGACTGGACGGCGATCAGCCTGCCCAGCCCGGGCGACGACCAGACGGTCAATCGCGGCGGCATGGGCCATGCGATGGAGGGCGATTTCCGACAGGTCCACGGGCCGGGGCTGCGGCTGGTGGCCGACCTGGCCTCGCCGGATGGGATCTGGGCGGTGATCGGCACCGGGCAGTCGGGCCATCCGCTGTCGCCGCACTGGGCCGACCAGGCGCCGGTCTGGGCCGGGCTGGCGCCGGACGGGGTGCGGCTGCTGCGGCTGGGGGCGGTACCCGAAGCCTCGGGCGGCAGCCTGACGCTGGCGCCGCGCTAGAGCGAGCTGTCTTCGGACGAACGAAGACGACCCGCTCTAGCTGTTTGTTTGATCGCGTGATTCAGGCTTTCGGTGATTCCACCTCAAGCCACCACGCTCTGGCCTCGCGGCGAAAAGGCGGGCCTGCGCGCGGCGGGCACCGCTTCTCCCGTTGCGTCCGGCCGCGCAGGCCGTAACACTGGCGACAGATGCTGCACCGTTCGACCAAGCGCCCCCAGTTCTTCTACACGACCGCGCCGCTGCCCTGCCCTTACCTGGCGGGCCGGACGGAGCGGAAGATCGTGACCGAGCTGACCGGGCCCGAGGCCGAGCCGCTGCATGACCGGCTGTCCCGCGCCGGCTTCCGCCGCAGCCACAACATCGCCTATTCGCCGGTCTGCCCGGGCTGCTCGGCCTGCATCCCGATCCGCATCGACACCGGCCGCTTCACGCCCGACCGCACCCAGCGCCGGGTCGCCCGGGCGAACGCGCTGCTGCGCGGCGAGACCGTGCCGGCCCGCGCCACCGCCGAGCAGTTCGCCCTGTTCCAGCGCTACCAGAAGGCGCGCCACCAGGATGGCGACATGGCGGCGATGGGCTTCTACGACTACCGCGCCATGGTCGAGGACACGCCGATCACCACCGGGCTGATCGAGTTCCGCGACCCCGACGGCCAGCTGGTGGGCGCCTGCCTGACCGACTGGCTGAGCGACGGGCTGTCGGCGGTCTATTCCTTCTACGAGCCGGGGCTGGAGAAGCGCTCGCTCGGCACCTATGCCGTGCTCTGGCTGGTCGAGCGCGCGCTGCAGCTCGGCCTGCCCTATGTCTATCTCGGCTACTGGGTGCCGCTGAGCCGCAAGATGGCCTACAAGGCCCGCTTCCAGCCCAGCGAGATCCTGCTCAGCGGCGCCTGGCGGCCGATCGAGGCCTATGCCGGGCCGATGCTGGAGCCGCTTCAGCCGGTGGCGTCGCCGTAGGGCCAGCCGCCGAGCCACAGCGTCTCCGCCACCGTCGCCGCCCCCGCCGCCAGCATGGCCAGCCGGTCGAAGCCCAGCGCGATGCCCGCCGTCGGCGGCATGCCATGCGCCAGGGCGTCGAGGAAATCCTGGTCCACCGGCCAGCCCTCGCCATAGAGGCGGTGCCGCTCGGCGACATCATGGGCGAAGCGGGCGGCCTGCTCGGGGGCGTCGGTCAGCTCGTCGAAGGCATTGGCCAGCTCGATTCCTGCCACGAACAGCTCGAAGCGCAGCGCGGCGCGGGGGTCGGCCGGGTCGCGCCGGGCCAGCGCCGCCTGGGGCGCCGGCCAATGCGTCAGGAAGGTCGCGCGGTCGCGGCCGAGCTCCGGCTCGATCCGCTCCAGCAGGATGCGGAAGAACAGATCCTCCCAGCCCTCCTCGCCGCGCGGGGCGATGCCCACCGCCCGGGCCGCCGCCCGCAGCCTGGCGCCGTCCCCCTCGGTGGCCAGGATATCGAGGCCGCCGGCATGGCGGCGAAACGCCTCGGCCATGGTCAGGCGCTCGAAGGGCGCCGCGAGGTCGGTGGTGATGCCGCCATGGCTGACGCTGCCCGGCAGCACGGCCCGCAGATAGGCCTCGGTCTCGTCCATCAGCCCGTCCAGGCCGGCGCCCGGGCGATACCATTCCAGCATGGTGAATTCGGGGGAATGGCGCGGGCTGACCTCGCCATTGCGCCAGACGCGGGCCAGCTCGAAGACCGGGCCGCAGCCCGCCACCAGCAGCCGCTTGATCGCCAGCTCCGGCGAGGTGCGCAGCCACAGGGGGAAAGAACCCTCCCCCAGGATCGGGCGGAACTCGCTGCGGAAGGCGGCCAGATGCACCTCCATCCCCGGCGCCGGGACCAGCGCGGGCGTCTCCACCTCGGCATAGCCGCGCGCCGCGAAGAAGGCGCGGGTCTCGGCCATCAGCTGCGTCCGGCGGCGCAGCGCCGGCAGGCGGGCGGCGAGGCTGTCGGGGTGCCAGACGGGACGCTGGTCCGGGGGGCTGGGTTGCAACGGGCGATCGGGCATTGCGGGCTTGGGGCCTCCGGGCGTAAGCGCGCGACCATGCCCGACGGTTCCGCCCATTTGAAGCCCGGCCTTAACCCTGGCCCCCGCACGCTCCGCGACGCTTCTGCCCTGGTCGCCGCCGGCCTGGTGCCGCCCGCGGCGCAGGCCGGGCTGGACGCGCTGTCGAAGACCTATGCCATCGCCGTCACGCCCGCGGTCCAGGCGCTGATAGACCCCGCCGACCCGGCCGACCCGATCGCCCGGCAATACATCCCCGATATCGCCGAGCTGACCACCCTGCCCGCCGAGCGCAGCGACCCGACCAGCGACGCCCCCTTCACCCCGGTCAAGGGCGTGGTCCACCGCTACCCCGACCGCGCGCTGCTGAAGCCGCTGCTGACCTGCCCGGTCTATTGCCGCTTCTGCTTCCGCCGCGAGGTGGTCGGCCCCGGCGGCGGCCTGCTGTCGGAGGCCGAGCTCGACGCCGCCCTCGACTGGTTCGCCGCCACCCCGCAGGTGCGCGAGGCGATCCTGACCGGCGGCGACCCGCTGATGCTCTCGCCCCGCCGGCTGCAGCACATCCTGCGGCGGTTGTCGGCGATCCCGCATCTCGACATCATCCGGCTGCATTCGCGCGTGCCGGTCTCCGCCCCCGAGCGCATCACGCCGGAGCTCGCCGAGGTGCTGGCCGAAAGCGACAAGGCGGTCTTCCTCTGCGTCCACGCCAACCACGCCCGCGAATTTTCTGAACATGCCCGCGTTGCCCTGAAGCGGTTGCGCCGGGCGGGGGTGGCGCTGCTCGGGCAGTCGGTGCTGCTGCGCGGCGTCAACGACAGTGCCGAGGCGCTCGCTGGCCTGTTCCGCGCGATGCTGGCGCAGCAGGTGAAGCCCTACTACCTGCACCAGCTGGACCGCGCCCCCGGCACCGCGCGCTTCGAGGTGCCCATCGAAGAAGGCCGCGCCCTCCTGCGATCCCTCCGCGGGAAGCTCACGGGGCTGGCCTGGCCGGCCTATGTGCTGGACCTGCCCGATGGGGCGGGGAAAGCACCCCTCGGGCCCGACTTTGCTGTCGCCGACGGGGATGATTGGGTTGTTGAAGGGCCTTTGGATAGGAAGGCCTACAGGCAACGGAAGAACTGAGAAGGTCGGGGGAATGAATTCCCCCGAACCCCCATCTTCTTTCTGTTCATCGGCCGTTCGAAGACCAGCGCACATCCACGAGCATGGCCTTTGACCGGCCTTCGCCGTCAGGCTGCCGTCAGCACGACACGCCCGTTGATCTTGCCATCCTTCAGCCGGTTGAGCACGTCGTTCACATCCGAGGCCGGCGTGGTGCTGACCGGCAGCGGCGACAGCTTGCCCTGCTGGGCCAGGGCGACCACGTCGCGCAACTCCTGCGGGTTGCCGACATAGCTGCCGCGGATGGTCAGCGCCTTGGTCGCCATCAGCGGCAGCGGCACGTTCATCTCGCCGCCGAACAGGCCGACCTGGATCAGCTTGCCGCCCTTGCCCAGCGCATCGATGGCGAAGCGCGCGGTCTGGGTGCCGTTGACCAAGTCGATCACCGCCTCCACCGGGCCGCCGCACAGCGCGAGCAGGCGGGCCGTGGTGTCCTCGGCCCCGGCCTGCAGCGTGTCGGTGGCGCCGGCCTTCTTGGCGCCGTCCAGCTTCTCAGCCGAAATGTCGACCGAGACGATGCGCTTATGGCCCAGCGCCTTCAGGATCTCGATGGCGTTCAGGCCGAGGCCGCCGGCGCCGACGACGACGATCGGGGTCGTCGGCGGCAGCGGCAGCACCTTCTGGATGGCCGAATAGACGGTGACGCCGGAGCAGGCATAGGTCGCGGCCACCGCCGGGTCGATGCCGTCGAAGGCGACCAGGTGCTTCGGGCTGCGGGCGATGACATGGGTGGCGTAGCCGCCGTTCTGGAACACGCCCATGCTGCGCGAGGCCACCTGGCACATATTGTCCTGGCCCGACTGGCAGCGGTCGCATTTGCCGCAGCCCAGCCAGGGGAAGACGATGCGCAGGTCGCCGACCTTGACGCCCTTGGCATCGGGGCCGAGCTTGGCGACGCGGCCGACGATCTCATGCCCCATGGCCAGCGGCAGGACCACGCCGCGGTCCTTCAGCGACATCTTGCCGCGGCTGCCCATGTCGTAGCTGCCTTCCCAGATATGCAGGTCGGAATGGCAGACGCCGCAATGCGTCACCTCGACCAGCACTTCCTCGCCGGTCGGCTCCGCCAGCGGCAGCTCGATATTCTGCAGCGGTTCCCCGCATTCGACCACGGCCCAGGCGCGCATGTCGATTTCTCCCTTCTTGGACTCATGGGATGGGAAACCCTGGCGCGCGGCGGGTCAAGCCCCGCCGGCGCAGTTCGCCGGATGCTTTGCGGCGACCCGGATCACGCCTTGCGCGACGACGGGCCGGAGGCGCTCAACGCGCGGCGGATCTCGGCCTCCGCCTTGGCGAGCTCCGTGGTCGCCTGGCGGCGGGCGGCGCGGCCTTCCTCGGCGATGCGCAGGCTGTCCTCCAGCGTGGCGACCAGCGCGGCATTGGCCTGCTGCACGGCGACCAGGTCGAAGACCCCGCGCTCCACCTCGATGCGCGCCTCGGCATTGCCCTGGCGCAGCGTCTCGGCATTGGCGGTCAGCAGCTTGTTGGTCAGGTCGGTCGCCGCGCGCACGGCGCCGCTGGCCTCGCGCATGTTCTGGATGGCCAGCGCCTGGGCCAGCTGGGTGCGCCACAGCGGCACGGTATTGGCCAGCACCGAATGGATCTTCGACGCCAGCGCCTTGTCGTTCTCCTGGATCAGCCGCATCCCCGGCAGCGATTGCATCGCCACCTGCCGCGTCAGCCGCAGGTCATGCACGCGCCGGTCGAGCTCGTCGCGCGCGGCGCGCAGGTCGCGCAGCCGCTGCGGCCCCAGCGGATTGGTGGTGTCGGCCGCCGCCGCCGCCGCCTGCGGGATCACCTCCGCGTCGGTGCGGGCCAGCACCGTCTCGCCGGCGGCGATATGCTCGGCCAGCCCGTGGAACCAGTCGAGCGTCGCGCCATAGAGGCGCTCCAGCCGCTCGACATCCTCCATCAGCCGGGTGCGGTGGTTGTCCAGCTTGTCGCCGATGCTCTCGATCTGGCCGCGCACCGTCTCGTAGCGCTGCAGCACCACCGCCGCCTCGGCGCCGGCCCGGCGGAAGACGCGGGCCAGCAGCCCCGGCTTCTCGCCCAGCGCGGTGACATCGAAGCCGCGCAGGGTCGACAGCAGGCCGGACAGCGCCTCGCCCGCCTCGCCGGTCGACTGGTTGCGCACGGCGCCCAGCATGGCATCCGCCGCCGTCGCCGCCCGCGTCTGCGCCTCGGCGCCGAAGCGCAGGATGGTGGAGGGGTCGCGCAGGTCGATCTGGGCGGCCAGCGCGGTCACCCGCTCCGGCGCGATGCTCTCCCGGGTCAGCGTCTCGGTGGTCTTCATCCCGGCGGATTGGCTCATGCGTAACCCTCCTCTCGCAGTCGGTCGGCCAGGACCTTGACCTGAATTTCCAGCGCCTCGGTCTCGGCGGCGCGCAGCCGGTCGCGCAGCTGCAGGCTGCCGCGCGCCATGTCCTCGACCAGCAGGCCGAGGCCGGGCGGCGGCTCGGCGCCGCGGCCCAGCGTGTCGTCGATCCGCTCCAGCCCTTCGAGCTGCAGGTTCATGAAGCGCCGCGCCTCGCCGAGGCCGGAGGGGCGCAGCGCCAGCTCCGCCATCAGCGCGCGCAGCGCGGCGACCGCCGGGCGCAGCTGGGCGTCGGCGGCGGCCAGGGCGGCGAGCCGCGCGCGCGGCACCTCCAGCAGGTCGGGCGGCGGCGGCGGCGCGGGGGCCGCCGGCTCGACCACCGCCGGGGGGGCGGCCACATACAGAAGCTTGGCGCCGAAGAAGGCCATGGCGCCGAAGACCACGGCGCCGAGCGGCGGAATGCCGGCGGCCATGCCGGCGATCACGCCGGTGGCGGCGCCCACCATCAGGGCGGCACGCGCTGTCTTGCCGCGCCGCAGCCGGTGCAGCGCCAGGCCGAGCAGCCCGAGCCCCAGCAGCAGCCCGAGCAGCGGCCGCTGCTGGCCGCTGATCAGATTGACCAGCAGGGCCGGCGCCAGCGGCAGCGCCACCAGCACCAGCATCGCGCCCCGGAACTGCCGCAGCATCAGCTGAACACCCGGAAGACCGCGCGGAAGAACGCCAGGAGAGAGACCAGCCAGAGCGACAGCCCCAGCAGTCCGAAGCCGGCGGCGCGGCCGAGCGTGCTTTCCCCCTGCAGCCGGGCGGGCAGCAGGGCGGTCAGGCGGGTTTCCAGCCAATCGGCGGGGCGGGGTCGGGGCGCGGGCGCCGCGGACCGGGCATGGTGTCGCATAGGGGTCAGATTGCCCCTGGGACCTGCGGCTTCAAGCGACCGGCGGCGCTTCAGCCACCGCGACCCCGGAAGAAACGCGCGATCGTGGCCGCAGCCTGGTCCAGGTGGCGCTCCAGCACCGCCACCGCCGCCTCGACCTCGCCGCGATCGGCGGCGTCCAGCATGGCGCGGTGGTCATGCTGCGCCATCTCCCCCCGCCCATGCGCCGCCAGATGGAAGCGGAGGTAGCGGTCGAAGGCGGAAAGCTCCTGCTCGACCAGCTGCAGCATCCGGGCATGGCCGGCGGCGGCATAGAGCGCCAGGTGGAAGCGCCGGTTCAGCTGGCCGAGCCGGCCGGCATCCGGCTCGCTGTCCATCGCGGCGATCAGCGTCGCCGCCTCCGCCCGCTGCGCCGCGGTCAGGTTCGGGATCGACAGCCGCAGCGCCGCCACCTCCAGCGCGCGGCGGATGGCATAGCCATCGGCGGCGTCGGCGGCCGAGATGGCGGTGACCACGGCGCCGCGATGCGGCAGCATGTCGACCAGCGCCTGCGCCTCCAGCTGGCGCAGGGCTTCCCGCACCGGCATGCGGCTGACGCCGAAGCGCGCCGCCAGCTCCTCCTGCCGCAGCGCCGTGCCGCCGGGCAGGCGGCCATCCAGGATCGCCGCCTTCAGGATGGCCTCGACATACTCCGTGGCGGTGCGCCAGCCGCCGGCCAGCTCGGGGGCCAGGCGATCCAGCGGGGAAATCTCTGCGGCAGTCACAGGTCGGGCATCCACAATCCGGCCGTTGATTGGATCCAACATTACGCTACCCTGCCGTGCCGAAGCCAGAGGGAGTTCCAGGCCCGTGTCCGCAACGCTTGCCCGCGCCGGCCTGGTGCAGCCCCTGGTGGCCGGCGTGCTGGCCGCCATCGTCGGCTTCGCCAGCTCCTTCACCATCGTGCTGCAGGGGTTTCGCGCGGTCGGCGCGACCCCCGCCCAGGCGGCTTCCGGCCTGCTGGCGCTCTGCGTCATGCAGGGGCTGCTGGCCATCTGGATGAGCACGCGGCTGAGGCTGCCGATCATCATCGCCTGGTCGACCCCGGGCGCCGCCCTGCTGGTCGCCACCGGCATGCCGGAAGGCGGCTTCCCCATCGCCGCCGGCGCCTTCCTGATGGCGGCCGGGCTGATCCTGCTGGCCGGGCTGTGGAAGCCCTTCGGCCGCGCGGTGGCCGCCATCCCGCCCAGCCTGGCCAATGCCATGATGGCCGGCATCCTGCTCGACATCTGCCTGGCGCCGATGCGCGCGGTCGGCGCCATGCCGCTGCTGGCCCTGCCGGTCATCCTGGCCTGGGCGCTGGCCTGGCGCTTCGCCCGGCTCTACGCCGTGCCGATCTCGGTGGCGGTGGCCGCCGTGCTGATCGTGCTGGCCACCCCCCTGCCCCACGGCGCCCTGGCCGAGATCGCGCCGCACCTGGAATGGGTCACCCCGCAATTCTCCACCGGCGCCGCCATCGGCATCGCCGTGCCGCTGTTCCTGGTGACCATGGCCTCGCAGAACGTGCCGGGCCTGGCGGTGCTGAACGCGCATGGCTACCGCCCGGCGCCCGGGCCGATCTTCACCGCGACCGGCCTGGCCAGCGCCGCCATCGCCCCCTTCGGCGGCCATTCGCTGAACCTGGCGGCCATCACCGCCGCCCTCTGCGCCAACCGCGACGCCCATCCCGACCCGGCCCGGCGCTGGATCGCGGCCCTGGCCTGCGGCGGCGCCTATGTGCTGCTGGGGCTGGGCGCCAGCTTCGCGGTGGCCTTCATCGCGGCCTCGCCGCCACTGCTGATCCAGACCGTGGCGGGACTGGCCCTGCTGGCCAGCCTGGGCGGCGCCCTGACCGCGGCGCTGGCCGATGAACGCCAGCGCCTGCCGGCCATCACCACCTTCGCCACCACGGCCTCGGGGCTGGCGATCTTTGGCATCGGGGCGGCGTTTTGGGGGCTCGTCGCGGGGGGTGCCTTGATGGTGCTGGATCGCATCAGAAAGTAAGCAGGCCAGGGGAAGGAATTCCCCTGGACCCCATCTTTTTTCTGTCTGGCTGCCGGTGAAGCGCAGGTCAGTGAACGGCCGGTGAAAGAAAAGAATGATGGGGGTTTGGGGGAAGAATTCATTCTTCCCCCAACCTTGCCAATGCTTCCCGTCAGACGACCGGGCTCTTCCCGCCATCCACGTTCAGCGCCGTCCCGGTGATGTAGCCCCCGGCATCGGAGGCCAGGAACAGCGCGGTGGCCGCGAATTCCTCGGCCTTGCCGATGCGGCCGAGGGGGACATTGCGGCCCTGCTCGGCCTTCCACGCGTCGAAGCTCAGGCCGCGCGGGTCGGCGGCGTGGCGGCGCACCCACTGGTCGCTCTCGATGATGCCGACCAGCAGGGCATTGACCAGGATGCCGTGCGGCGCGCCCTCATTGGCCAGGACCTTGGTCAGGGCCATGCCGGCGGCGCGGGAGACGGCGGTGGGCGCGCCCTGGGCCGGCGGCGCCTTGGCGCCGATGTTCAGCACGTTGATGATGCGGCCGAAGCGGCGCTGCTCCATGCCCGGCCAGGCCAGGCGGGCCAGGCGGATGGCGGCGAAAAGCTTCAGGTCGAGGTCGGCCTGCCACACCGCGTCGCTGACCGCGGTGAAGCGGCCATGCTGGCTGACGCCGGCATTGTTGACCAGGATATCCACCTGGCCGAAGGCGGCCACGGCCGCGTCATGCGCCGCCTGGCAGCCTTCTGCGGTGCTGATATCGGCGGCGATGGGGGTGGCGCCGGTCTCGGCGGCGGCGGCCTGCAGGGTGGCCGCGTCACGGGCGACGATGGCGACCCGGGCGCCGGCCTCGATGAAGGCGCGCGCCATGGCAAGGCCGAGGCCCTTGGAACCGCCGGTGATCAGCGCGTGCCGGCCGGCCAGGGAAAGCTGCATTGTTGGGAGACCTCTTGGACGGATGGGGAAGAGTGGGGCGACCTACGGGACTCGAACCCGTGACATCCACGACCACAACGTGGCGCTCTACCAACTGAGCTAAGGCCGCCATAACCACCTTCCCCCCGGGCCTGCTGGCTGACCAGCGGGCTTCGAGGTGGCGCGGGAAATAAGCCGCGCGCGCGTCGCCGTCAACAGCCAGCGCGCGGCAAAAGCGTCAGAAGATCAGCTCGCCGGCCGCCAGCGCCATGACCAGCACCAGGACGAACAGCAGCAGGAAGACGCCGAAGATGATCTTGGCGATGCGGCCCGCCACGGCGGAGACGCCGGTGAAGCCCAGCGCGCCGGCGACGATCGAGATGACGAGGCAAATCAGCGCCCATTTCAGCATGGTGGTCCATCCCCCTGGTTGACCCTGGCGGGGGAACGCGGCGGAAGCGGCGCAGTTCCCGCCGGACCCGCCGAAATTTCAGGCCGCGCGGTTCTCCACCATGGCCATCAGCGTCTCCAGCCGGTCGGCCTCGGCCGCGGGCTTGTCGGCGCGCAGCCGGCCGATGCGGGGGAAGCGCATGGCGACGCCCGACTTGTGCCGCCCCGACAGCTGCGCGGCGTCGAAGACGATCTCGAGGACCAGCTCCTTCTCCACCTCGCGGACGGGGCCGAAGCGGCCGGTGGTGTGGTTGCGGATCCAGCGGTCGAGCCAGACCAGCTCCTGGTCGGTATAGCCGGAATAGGCCTTGCCCACCGGCACCAGCTCCTGGCCGCCCTGCCCGTCCTCCCGCCACAACCCGAAGGTGTAGTCGGAATAGGTGCTGCTGCGCTTGCCGTGGCCGCGCTGGGCATACATCAGCACCGCATCGACCGAGAGCGGCGCCCGCTTCCACTTCCACCACAGCCCCTTGGGCCGGCCGGCCAGATACGGCGCGTCGCCGCGCTTGAGCATCAGCCCCTCGATGCCGGCGGCGCGCGCCCCTTCGCGCAGGCCTTCCAGCTGCTCCAGCGAGACGAAGGCGATCTGCAGCGACAGGTCCATGCGGCCCGGCTTCGTGGCGGCGAACCAGGCCTCCAGCCGCTCGCGGCGAGCGTCGAAGCCGAGCGGGCGCAGGTCCTCGCCGGCCTCGAACAGGATGTCGTAGACGCGCAAGCCCGCCGGGTAGTCGCGCAGCATCTTCGGGCCGACGACCTTGCGGTTGAGGCGCTGCTGCAGCTCGGCGAAGGGGGCGACCTCGCCGTCGCGCATCACCAGCAGCTCGCCATCCAGCACCGCATGGAAATCCATCGCCTCGAGGATTTCCGGGAAGGACTGGGAGATGTCCTCGCCGGTGCGCGACCAGAGCCGTCGCCCGCCGGGACCGGCGGAGGCCTGCACCCGGATGCCGTCCCATTTCCACTCGGCGCGGAAGTCGCGGTGGTCGAGGGCGGCGATATCCGGCGCCTCCAGCGGCTGCGCCAGCATCGGCGAGCGGAACACCGGGGCGTCGCGCGGATCGGGGCGCGGCGCGCGGCCCTCCAGCCAGGCGAAGATCGGCAGATAGGGCGCCGGCACCCCGTGCCAGACCTCTTCCAGCTCCTCGATCGGCTGGCCGGACCAGTCGGCGAGCGCCTGCCGCGCCAGCCGGCCGGAGACGCCGACGCGAAGCCCGCCGGTGACCAGCTTGATCAGCGCGATCCGCCCGCCGGGATCGAGCGTGTCGAGCCATTCCTCCAGCAGCCCCGGGATCTTGTCCTTCGGCGCCAGCTCCAGCGTCTCGACCACCTCGGACAGGTCGGGCGGCGGGCGATTCGGGCGGGTCGCCGGTGCGGGCCAGATCAGCGCCACCGTCTCGGCCAGGTCGCCGACATAGTCGTGGCTCATCGCCAGCAGCTCGGGGTCGACGCGGGTCCGCACCAGCTCGCGCACGATCGACGGCTTGGCGGCGCTGAACGACAGTTCCCCGGCGATGGCGGCCAGGCCGATGCCGCGGTCGGTGTCCTTCTGCGTCGCGAACCAGCGCTTCAGCAAGGCCAGCTTGGCATTGCGGCCGGGGGTGAAGATCAGCCGCTCCAGCAGCTCGGCGAAGGCGGGCAGGCTCATGGGGTGGCGGCCTCCGCCGGCTCGGGCTCGGGGGCGGCGTCCTCGTCCTCCTCGCGGCCCAGCAGATGCAGCGCGCGGCCGCGCACGCCACGACCGGCCAGCGCATGGATCAGCGCCTCCTCCCGCCCATGCGTGACCCAGACCTCGGGGGCGCCCACCTCCTCGATGGTGGCGAGAAGATCGTCCCAGTCGGCATGGTCGCTGACGATCAGCGGCAGCTCGACGCCGCGCGCCTTGGCCCGCTGCCGCACCCGCATCCAGCCGCTGGCCAGCGCCGTCACCGGATCGGCCAGGCGCCGCGCCCAGGGGCTGGCCTCGGCCGAGGGCGGCGCCAGCACGATCTCGCCCGCCAGCACCGTCTCGCCGCGCTTTTCCGGCCGCGGCACCGGGCGGAGCTCGCCCAGCTCGACGCCGAAGCGGGAATAGAGCTCACACATGCTGGCCTGGGCGCCGTGCAGGTAGATCGGCCGGTCGTAGCCGGCCAGGCGCAGCAGGGCGATCAGCCGCTGGCACTTGCCCAGCGCGTAGCACCCCACCAGATGCGCCCGGTCGGGAAACAGCGAAACACTGTCAAGCAGCCGCCGCATCTCGCCGATCGCCGGCGGGTGGCGGAACACCGGCAGGGCGAAGGTCGCCTCGGTGACGAAGACGTCGCAGGGCACCGGCTCGAAGGCGGCGCAGGTCGGGTCGGCCTCGCGCTTGTAGTCGCCGGAAATCACCAGCCGGCTGCCCTGCCAGTCCAGCACCACCTGCGCCGAGCCCAGCACGTGGCCGGCCGGCACCAGCGTCACCTTCACCCCGTTCTGCATGACGCTGCGGTGATAGGGCAGCGGCTGCGGGTTGCGCGGCGCGCCCTCGCCCAGCCGCGCGGCCATGATGGCCAGCGTCTCGGGCGTCGCCAGCACCGCGTCATGCCCGGGCCGGGCATGGTCGGAATGGCCATGGGTGACCACGGCGCGGGCCACCGGCCAGGCCGGGTCGACATGGAAATCCCCGGGCTCGCAATAGAGTCCCTGGGGGGTGATGCGGATCCAGCTCTCGGGGTGCGGCGCGGCCATGGCCTGGTAACAGCTGGGCGCGGGCTTCGGCTGCACAAGCCCTTGTCATTCGCGCTTTCCGGCTGCCGCCCCAGATGATGGCAGCGGTAGCGGAGGATGCAGCCCCATGGAAAACGACCGGAACCTCGGCGCCAATCCTGACCTGGACCCCGCCTGGGAAATGCGCCCGCGCCAGGGCATCGGCCGGCTGGAATTCGGCATGTCCCGCCAGGCGGTGGCCGCGCTGGCCGGCCAGCTGGGCGTCATCACCTATGAGAACGACCTGGGCGCCGGTATGGGCGACATCGCCGCGCTGCTGCAGCCCTTCGGCCAGTGGATCTCGGACGAGGACATCGCCACCGCCCGCGCCGCCATGGCCGAGGTCGCCGACATGCAGCAGGGCCTGTTCCAGGAGCATCGCGGCTGCGGCCTGATGCTGACCTTCCAGGACGACGCCCTGGCCGAGATCATGGCGCCCTGCGACGGGCCGCCGATCCACCTGGACGGCCTCGATGTCTTCGCCGCCCCGCGGATCGACGCCGTCGCCGCCCTGTCGCGCGCCGTCGGCGACGCGCCGCTGACCGATGGCGAGCACGTCGCCTATCGCCATGCCGCGCTGTGGCTGCACAGCTTCATGCTGGGCGCGCCGGGCTTCGCGCCGCATCCCGACCGGCAATCGGCCCGCGAGGTGAACATCCTGCTGCGCGCCGGGCCGATGCGCGGCACCGCCGAGATCGCCTGGGACCGCTTCCGACCCCTGGCGCTGCAGGCATGACCGCCTTTCGCGACGAGGCGCAGCTGCGCGCCGCGATCCGCGATGCCGGGCTGCAGGAGATGGCGGGCGCCCTGCTGGCCAGCGCCCGCCCGGCGCAGCTGTTCCTGCGCCGCCAGCGCCCCGACGACGCGCTGCCCACCGGCGCCAGCAAGATGGGCGGCGTGCCGGACTGGCCGCCCGGCCGGCCCTGGCCGACCCGGCTGGCGCGCCCGGACGCCGCCGCCTGGGCCGAGCAGGTGCGGCTGCGCGGCGCCCGGCTGCAGGCCTATCTGCAGGGCCGCGGCCTGGTGCCGGAGCCGCGCCTGGCCGTCCATGACGCGCTGCTGATCGACAGCTTCTACCGCCCCTTCCCGCTCGCCTTCCGCGCCCAGCTGGACCTGCAGGCGCTGGCCGAGCTGCCCGGCTTCGACGCCGACCTGCCGCGGCACGGGCTGCTCAGCCTGTTCGAGGACCTGACCGGCGACGGCAGCGGCCACGAGACCCGGCTGATCTGGCATGACGGCCCGATCGCCGCGCTGCAGCGCCGCCCGGTGCCGGAGCCGATCATCGCCTTGTCCGACGCGCTGCAGCCCGGCATCCCCTGGTCGGCCATGGACCAGGCGGAGGTGCTGGAGCCGCATCCGGCGCTGACCCTGCCGCATCGCTGGCTGACCGCCAGCGGCTGGCGCGACGAGCGGCTGTTCCAGCTGCTGCGGCGGCCGAGCCAGCAATTGCTGCTGCCCGGCGAGCCCGGGCCGGGCGACGGCCAGGTCGGCTGGTTCGCCGACCGGCTGGGCGGCTGGCCCGACCCGATCCAGTCCGACCCCGAATCCGAGATGCCCGAGGCGCCCGGGGCCATGGCCCCGGGCGACGACCGCATCCGCCATGTCTTCAGCTGGGGCGGCGAGCATCATGGCGGCACCCGGCTGCCGAATTCGCAGATCGGCGGCGACGGCACCACCCATGTGATGATCCCGCGCGAGGCGCTGCTGGCCCGCCGCTTCGGCGCCGCGCGCGGCATTTATCAGAGCGACTGAGGCCCTACAGCCAGTCGGGCTCCGGCATGCGGCGGTAGGATTCGCGCAGCGCCGTCGACCAGTCCTCGCGCAGCCCGCGGAAATAGGGGTCTTCCTCGGTGATGCGGCGTTGCAGGCGGATTTCCTGCGTGCCGGCCTCGTAGACCAGCAGGTCCAGCGGCAGGCCGACGGTCAGGTTGGAGCGCAGCGTGCTGTCCATGCTGACCAGGGTCAGCTTCACCCCATCCTCCAGGCTGGTCTGGTGCGACAGCGCGCGGTCGAGGATCGGCTTGCCGTATTTGTGCTCGCCGATCTGCAGGAAGGGCGTCTCCGGCGTCGCCTCGATGAAGTTGCCGGCGGCATAGACCAGGTAGAGCCGCAGCGGCCCGCCGGCGATCTGCCCGCCCAGCATCACCGAGACGTCGAAGCCCACGCCCTGGGCCTTCAGCATCGGCCCGTCGACCTCGTAGACGGCGCGGATGGCGGCGCCGACCAGCTGCGCGGCGCGGAACATGCTGGGCACGCTCAGCAGGGTGTGGCGCTCCTCCTCCAGCGCCAGGCCTTCCTGCAGCCGGTTCCACACCGCCTGGGTGATGGCCAGGTTGCCGGCGGCCAGCAGGCAGAGCATCCGCTCGCCCGGGGAGATCACCGTGTACATCTTCGAGAAGGTCGAGATGTGGTCGACCCCGGCATTGGTGCGGGTGTCGGACAGCATGACCAGCCCGCGCTCCAGCCAGAGGCCGACGCAATAGGTCACGGCTGCCGCCCGCTCAGGTAGAAGCGGCCGATCTCCTGCCCCAGCAGCATGTTCTCGTCGATGATGCCGGTCAGGAAGTCATGCAGCCCGGCCTCCAGGATGCCGTCGATCGGGCGGTCGCGCAGCCGCGCATGCAGCGCCCCGGCCAGGCTGTGGCATTCGCCGCGCTGGCCGCCATTGGCCCCGGCGATGGCGTCCAGCGTCTGCTCGACCCGGCGGTAGCAGGCCAGCAGCGAGCGCGGCAGCTCCGGGCGCAGCACCAGCAGCTCGGCCACCCGGCCGGGGCTGAGCCGGGCATGGTAGACATGCTGGAAGGCGCGCAGCGCCGAGACCGAGCGCAGCACCGCCTGCCATTGCGCGTAATTCGCCGCATCCTCGGCCGCCTCGGCGGCGAAGGCGGCGTGGCGGACGTCGAGCAGGCGGGCGGTATTGTCGGCGCGCTCCAGGATGGTGCCCAGGTGGCAGAAGCGCCAGGCATCGTCGCGCAGCATGGTGTCGGCGGCGGCGCCGTTGAACAGCAGCGTGCGGCTGCGCACCCAGTCGAGGAAGCCGGGCAGCCGGTCACCCTTGATGGCGCTGGAATCGAGGCGGCGGAACTCGATCCAGGTGTCGTTGATCGCCTCCCACATGTCGACGGTCAGCGCGGTGCGGACGGTGCGGGCATTGCGCCGCGCCGCCTCGATGCAGGCGGCGATGCCGCCCGGATTCTCGGGGTCGAGCGTCAGCCACTGCACCGCGGCATCCTGGGCCAGCACCGGATGGCGCTCGAGGAAGCCGGGCTCGCAGCCGGTGGCGATCATCAGCGAGCGCCATTCGTCATCCGCGGCGCTCAGCGGATTGGCGAGCAGCGCCATGCGCAGCGTGGCGCCGAGCCCGCGCGCGACATTGCCGGCACGCTCCGAATAGCGTCCCAGCCAGAAGAGGCAATCCGCCGTCCTGGATAGCATTTTTTTCAGTTGTCTCCGGACGGCGCGGCGCGGGGCGCGGGGATCGTGGGAAGGCTTTGCGACTGGGTCATGCCGCCCAGGGTCTGGGTCTGCATCGCGGCATCCTCGACCACCCAGGTGTCCTTGGTGCCGCCGCCCTGGCTGGAATTGACCACCAGCGAGCCCTGGCGCAGCGCCACGCGGGTCAGGCCGCCGGGCACCATGCGCACCGTCTTGCCGAACAGCACGAAGGGCCGCAGGTCGACATGGCGCGGCGCGAAGCCCTCCTCGCAGAGCGTCGGCACGGTCGACAGCGCCAGCGTCGGCTGCGCGATATAGTCGCCCGGCCTGGCGCGGATGCGGGCGGCGAAATCGGCGCGCTGCTCCTCGGTGGCATGCGGCCCGACCAGCATGCCGTAGCCGCCGGAGCCGCGCGCCAGCTTCACCACCAGCTTGTCGAGATTGGCCAGCACATGCTCGCGGTCGGCCTCGCGCTCGCACATGAAGGTGGGCACGTTGGACAGGATCGGCTCCTCGCCGAGATAGAAGCGCACCATCTCGGGGACGTAAGGATAGACCGCCTTATCGTCGGCGATGCCGGCGCCCGGCGCATTGGCCAGCGCAACATTGCCCGCCTTGTAGGCCGCCATCAGCCCGGGCACGCCCAGCGCGCTGTCGGGCAGGAAGGCCTCGGGGTCGAGATACTCGTCGTCGATGCGGCGGTAGATGACATCGACCTTCTGCGGCCCCGCCGTGGTGCGCATGAAGACCATGGCGTCGCGGACGAAGAGGTCGGCGCCCTCGACCAGCTCGACGCCCATCTCGTCGGCCAGGAAGGAATGCTCGTAATAGGCGCTGTTATAAGGCCCGGGGGTCAGCACCACGACCTTGGGGTCGCCCGCGCAGCTGGCCGGGGCGATGCTCTTCAGCGTCTCCAGCAGCTCCTCCGGATAGTGGCTGACGGGGGCGATGCGGTGGCGGGTGAAGAGCTCCGGGAACAGCCGCAGCATCGCCTCCCGGTTCTCCAGCATGTAGCTGACGCCCGACGGCGTGCGGCAATTGTCCTCGAGCACGTAGAACTCGTCGGCGCCGGTGCGCACCAGGTCGATGCCGCTGATCACGGTGTAGACCCCGCCCGGCGGCGTGAAGCCCTCCATCTGCTTGAGGTAGCCCTCGTTCTGCAGCACCAGCTCGGCCGGGATGCGGCCGGCCTCGATGATCTTCTTCGGCCCGTAGACATCGGCCAGGAAGGCGTTCAGCGCCCGCACCCGCTGCTCCAGCCCCTGGCCCAGCCTTTCCCATTCGGCGCGGGACAGGATGCGGGGGATGACGTCGAAGGGGATCAGCCGCTCCGGGTCGCCGCCCTCGGTATAGACGGCGAAGGTCACGCCGATGCGGCGGAACAGCACCTCGGCCTCCCGCCGCTTCTGGTCGAGGGCTTCCTGGCCGGTGGCGTCCAGGAAACGCGCCATCTCGGCATAGGGGGAACGGATGACGCCCTCGGCGTTCATCTCGTCGAAGGCGGAGGCAGGGCGATCGGCCACGTGGTTCCGGCGTCCTCATCAGGGGTCGGGCGTCCTGCGACGACGCCTCGTGCTGCTATTGAGCAAGCCGGGCACCCCCCGCGCAAGCGGCCATCGCAGTCTGGCGGTCGGCGACGGGCAGCGGCCACGCCCGGTTTGCCCAAGGCAGCGGCAAGCCTGCCTGCTGGGACGGCTTTCGCCGCTTCCGCTTGACCGCCGGCGCCGCGGCGGCCGAGGTTTCCCCCAAGCCCCCGGAGACCTGCCGATGCGCCGTCGCGATCTGCTCGCCCTCCCCTTCATCCCGGTGGCGGCCCAAGCCGCGGAACCCGCCGTCGATGTCGCCCTGGTGCTCGCCGTCGACGCCTCGGGCAGCATCGGCGAGGACGAGTTCCGGCTGCAGCGCGAAGGCTGCGCCGAGGCGGTGACCCACCCTGGCGTGCTGGCCGCCATCCGCGGCGGCGCGCTGGGCCGGGTCGGCTTCGCCATGGTCGAATGGGGCGCGCCTGGCGGTGCCGCGACCGTGGTGGACTGGCAGGCGGTGGCCGATGCCGGCAGCGCCGCCGCGCTGGCCGCGCGGTTCCGCGCCGCGCCGCGCTCGGCCCAGAGCTGGAACGCCATCGGCGACGCCATCGACCATGCGCGCGCCCTGCTGGGCGCCTGCCCCTACGAGGCGACGCGGCAGGTGATCGACGTCTCCGGCGACGGGCCCGACATGCGGGGGCTGCGGCGCGCGCCGCAGGCGCGGGACGCGGCGGTGGAGGCCGGCATCACCATCAACGCCCTGGCCATCCTGCGCGGCCGCCCTGGCCTGGTCGACAGCTACCGCGCGGAGGTGATCGGCGGCCCCGGCGCCTTCGTGCTGACCGCCGAGGACCGGGCCGATTTTTCCCGCGCCCTGCGCGCCAAGCTGGTGCGTGAAATCGCCTGATGCGCGAATTTCGCCGGCCGCGGGTATTTTGATGCCATATTACATAAAGAATTGCTGATATCTTGAAGTTGTTATCGCGCGATTCCTCGCGGCAAGTTTTTTCTTTGGGGCGGGAACCGCCCTGTGGTAGCGACAGTGTCATGACGTCCGCGATCCGCCGGAAGGTGCCCCCGCACCATCCACGCTCCGCGGCGTTCCCGGTCCATTCGACACGGAGCGCCTTCACGCCTCGCCAAAGAGGCACCACGCGACCCCGCAAGGCACCACCAAGAAGGTGGTTGGGGATGTTCTTTCTGGGAGCCGCCTTGCTCGCTGCTCCCGTCGCTTTCAGCAAGCCGGCCGAGGCCGGCCCGCGCAATGCATGCCTCGAGGCGGTGCGCGCGGCAGAAGTGAAGCACGACCTGCCTGAAGGTCTGCTGGTGGCTGTGGCCCTGGCGGAATCCGGCCTTCATGCGCATGCGCTCAATATCGGCGGCCGGGCCTATTATCCCGACAGCCGGTCGGAGGCGCGGGCGCTGCTGGTGCAGGCCCCGGCGCGGGCCTCGGTGATGGCGGGCTGCGTGCAGGTCAATGCCCGGGTGCACGCCCGCAACGGCAATGACTGGCCGCTGGATCCGGAGCGTTCGGCCGATTGGGCCGCGCGGTATCTGCGGATGCATTACGAGAACACCGGCAACTGGTCGGATGCGCTGCGGCGCTGGAATGGTGGCGGCGCGGCTTCGATGAAGCTGGTCTGCCGCGTCGACGCCAAGCTGCAGGTGGTCAACCCGGGCTCCGTTGTCCTGGGCGACCCTGATTGCGGCCGCACGCAGGTGGCCCGTGCCCGCCGCGACGGCCGGGCGCTCCTGGAGTTGGCAGAAGCCAACTAGCCGCCTAGCGGACGTCAAGCTGACAGAAAAAAGATGGGGGTCCGGGGGAATTCATTCCCCCGGCCTTTCTTTTTATTAAGCTCCCTGGCCGACCTCCCCGAAGCTGCCACATCCCGCTAAGAAGGGTGGCGAAAGCCGCCACGGGGATGCTTTTTCGGCAATCGGCAGTGCTGCGCACCGGGAATCCGGGCTGGGCCGCCGCAAGATGGAGACTGACCATGGTTTCACGTCGCATGATGGGCAGCGCGGCCGGCATCGCCATGGCGATGGCGGTGGCTTCGGCGGCGCCCGCCGTGGCGCAGGGCGCGCCGGGCGAATCGACCTTCGACCGCATCCGCCGCAGCAAGAAGCTGCGCAGCGCCGCGGTGCCGGGCGGCGCGCCGTATTACCACAAGGACCTGGCCAGCGGTCAGTGGCGCGGCTTCTACATCGACCTGCTGAAGATGCTGGCCGAGGAGCTGGAGTGTGAGCTCGAGCTGATCGAGACCACCTGGGGCAATGCGGTGCTCGACCTGCAGTCGAACAAGATCGACATCTTCTTCGGCCTGAACCCGACGCCGAAGCGCGCGCTGGTGGTGGATTTCTCCGTCCCCTGCTTCAGCAACGCCTTCTCCTTCCTGGTCAAGCGCGGCTTCGCGCCGAAGACCTGGGACGAGCTGAACAAGCCCGAGGTGAAGATCGCCGTCGACACCGGCTCCTCGCAGGACCAGGTGGTGACGCGGCTGCTGCCCAAGGCCACCGTCTCCCGCTTCAAGAGCGCCGACGAGGCCACCATGGCGGTGCAGTCCGGCCGCGCCGACGCGCAGTGCCTGGTGCTGATCCTGGCCATGGCCGCCGCGAAGAAGATTCCCTCCCTTGGCGGCGTCGTCGTCCCCACCCCGCTGTTCGCGACGACGTCGAATGCCGGCTTCCGCCGCGAGGCCGACAAGACCTGGCGCGACTACGTCAACACCTGGATCGAGTTCAACAAGGGGCTCGGCGCGGTGCGCAGCGCCATCGTCACCAACATGGAGCTGGTCGGCATCTCCGAGGCCGATTTCCCGCCGGGCGTCTCGCTCTGATCTTCGCCTGACCGACGTGACGACCGCGCGCCGCCGGGGGGCCCCTCCCCGGCGGCGCGCCCTTCCGGGATCTGCGCATGTACCAATGGGATTTCGCCGTCGTCTGGAGCTATCGCTGGCTCTTCGTGAACGGGGTCGGCGTGACGCTGGCCTTCACCCTGGCCATCGTGGTGCTGGGGCTGCTGGCGGGGCTGGTCTCGGGCCTGGCGCGGCTTTCGACCTTCGCGCCGATCCGCTGGCTGTCCCAAGGCTATGTCGAGGTCTTCCGCTGCACCCCCGTGCTGGTGCAGCTGGTCTGGTTCTACTACGCCCTGCCGATGCTGGCCGGCATCGAGATGACCGCGACCACCGCCGGCATCCTGGCGCTGTCGCTCTATGGCGGCGCCTTCTACTCGGAGATCGTGCGCGGCGGCATCGCCTCGATCGAGCCCGGGCAGAGCGAGGCGGCCTTCGCGCTGGGCATGACGCCGGCGCAGTCGATGCGCCGCATCGTGCTGCCCCAGGCGCTGAAGCGCATGGTGCCGCCGCTGATGAACCAGTCGATCATCCAGCTGAAGAACACCTCGCTGGTCTCGGTGCTGGCCGTGCCCGACCTGCTGTACCAGGGCCAGGCGGCGGCGCATGACAGCTACCGCCCGCTCGAGATCTACACCGTGGTCGCCGTGATCTACTTCGTCGTGCTGTTCCCGCTGACGCTGCTGGTCAACCGGCTGGAGCGCCGCCTGGCGCGCGCCGACTGAGGGGAAGGACGATGAGCGAACAACCGATGATCGAGGTCGCCGCCCTCAGCAAGACTTTTGGCGATAATACGGTGCTGCGCAGCGTCGACCTGAAGGTCGCGCGCGGCGAGGTGGTGGCGCTGATCGGGCCCTCGGGCTCCGGCAAGTCCACCCTGCTGCGCTGCCTGAACCTGCTGGTGGTGCCCGATGGCGGCCGCGTCCGCGTCGGCGCGCAAAGCTTCGCCTTCGGCAGCAGCGCCAAGCTCCCCGGCACCGGGGCGCTGGCAAAGTTCCGCGCCGCCACCGGCATGGTCTTCCAGCAGTTCAACCTGTTCCCGCATATGTCGGTGCTGGCGAATGTCATGGAAGGCCCGCTGACCGTGCGCCGCATGCCGCGCGCCGCGGCCGAGACGCTGGCGCGCAGCCTGCTGGCCAAGGTCGGCCTGTCCGACAAGGCCGAGCAGTTTCCGTCGCGCCTGTCCGGCGGCCAGAAGCAGCGCGTCGCCATCGCGCGGGCGCTGGCCATGGAGCCGGCGGTGATGCTGTTCGACGAGGCGACCAGCGCCCTCGACCCCGAGCTGGTCGGCGAGGTGCTGGGCGTCATGCAGGCGCTGGCGGCGGAGGGCATGACCATGGTCATCGTCACCCACGAGATCGCCTTCGCCCGCGAGGTCGCCAACCGCGTGGTCTTCCTGCGCGACGGCGTCATCCTGGAAGATGGCCCGGCGCGCCAGGTCATCGATTCCCCGCGGGAGGCTGCGACGCAGGCCTTCCTGTCCCATTTCCACCGCCAGCGCGAGGCCTGACGCCCATGAATGCCGGTCCCACCATCGAGCGGATGCGTGTCTTCCTGGTCGAGAGCCCGATCAAGATGGCCCGCGCCCAGGGCGTCGGCTCGGTCAAGGGCAGCGTGCGCCGCGTGCTGCTGCAGCTGACCGCCAGCGACGGCACCATCGGCTGGGGCGAGGCCGCGCCGTGGGAGGTCTTCACCGGCACGCCGGAAGCCGCCTTCCTGGCGCTGGACCTCTACCTCCGCCCGATCGTCGAGGGCGCGCCGGTGCGCCGGCTGCGCAGCCTGATGGCGAAGATGGACCGCGCCCTGACCGGGCACCCGGAATCGAAGGTCGCGGTCGAGATGGCGATGCTCGACATCCTCGGCTGGCAGACCGGCCTCGGCGTGTCGGAGCTGCTGGGCGGGCGCGTGCGCGACAGCATCCCGCTGTCCTTCTCCATCGCCGATCCCGATTTCGACGCCGACCTGGCGCGGATGCACGACATGGTCGCCGACGGCCATCGCCTGTTCAAGGTGAAGACCGGCGTGAAGAGCCACGCCGAGGACATGGCGCACCTGGAAGCGATGCGCGACGCCTTCGGCGACAAGATCGACCTGCGCCTCGACTACAACCAGGCGCTGGAGCCGTTCCGCGCGCTGACCGTGCTGCGCGACGTCGACCGCTTCCGCCCGACCTTCATCGAGCAGCCGGTGCCGCGCCGGCACCTGGACGCCATGGCCGGCTTCTGCGCCGCGCTCGACACGCCGGTGCTGGCCGATGAAAGCTGCTTCGACGCGACGGACCTGCTGGAGATCGTCCGCCGCCAGGCCGCCGACGCCATCAGCGTCAAGCTGATGAAATGCGGCGGGCTGCTGAAGGCGCAGGCGCTGATGGCGATCGCCGACACCGCCGGCCTGCCCGGCTATGGCGGCACCCTGTGGGAAGGCGGCATCGCGCTGGCCGCCGGCACGCAGCTGATCGCGGCGACGCCGGGCATCTCGCTGGGCTGCGAGTTCTACATGCCGCACCACGTGCTGACCGAGGACGTGCTGGAAGAGCGCATCCCGCAGGTGAACGGCGAAGTGGTGGTGCCGGACATGCCGGGCCTCGGCATCCGCATCAGCGAGCATTCGCTGAAGCATGGGGCGAAGCATCTGGCGGAGGCGTAAGAGGTCGTCAGAGAAGGGCTGGGCAGGCCAGGGGAATGAATTCCCCTGGATTTTTCTGTCGGATTGCCATGTCCACGTGACGACAGAACGCGAAACGGCCAGTCCACAGCGCGACCTTTGAGGTCGCGCTGTTTTTTTATGCACTGCGTCCCGCCGCGATGCCCTGGTGTGGCCGCCGCTGGGCGCTGGTCTCTCAACGGCCGATCATCAGAAAAAAGATGGGGGTTCGGGGGAATTCATTCCCCCGACCTGCCCACAAAAAAACCGGGGGAGATTGCTCTCCCCCGGCTTTCCGAACTGATCGTGGAAGCGATCAGACCGAGTAGTACATCTCGAACTCGACCGGGTGCGGCGTGTGCTCGAACTTGTACACGTCCTGCCACTTCAGCTCGATGTAGCTCTCGATCTGGTCCTTGCCGAAGACGTCGCCGGCGAGGAGGAACTCGTGGTCCGCGGCCAGGGCCTCGAGGGCCTCGCGCAGCGAGCCGCAGACCGTCGGGATGCCCTTCAGCTCTTCCGGCGGCAGGTCGTACAGATCCTTGTCCATGGCATCGCCCGGGTGGATCTTGTTCTTGATGCCGTCGAGGCCGGCCATCAGCATCGCCGAGAAGGCGAGGTAGGGGTTGGCGGTCGGGTCCGGGAAGCGGACTTCGACGCGCTTGGCCTTCGGGTTCGTCGCATACGGGATGCGGCAGGAGGCCGAGCGGTTGCGGGCCGAGTAGGCCAGCAGCACGGGGGCCTCGAAGCCCGGGATCAGGCGCTTGTAGGAGTTGGTCGACGGGTTCGTGAAGGCGTTCAGCGCCTTCGCGTGCTTGATGATGCCGCCGATGTACCACAGCGCGTAGTCGGACAGGTCGGCATAGCCGTTGCCCGCGAAGATCGGCTTGCCGGCCTTCCAGATCGACTGGTGGACATGCATGCCCGAGCCGTTGTCGCCGTAGATCGGCTTCGGCATGAAGGTCGCCGACTTGCCGTAGCTATGGGCGACGTTGTGGATCACATACTTGTAGATCTGCATGTGATCGGCGTGCTGCACCAGGGGACCGAAGCGGGTGCCCAGCTCGTGCTGCGACTGCGCCACCTCGTGGTGGTGCTTCTCGCCGGCGACGCCCATCTCGATCATGGTCGACAGCATCTCGGCGCGCAGGTCGACTTCGCTGTCGACCGGGTTCACCGGGAAGTAGCCGCCCTTCAGGCCCGGGCGGTGGCCCATGTTGCCTTCCGGATAGTCCTTCAGGCTCGAGCCCGGGCCTTCGATGCTGTCCAGCTGGTAGATGCCGTAGTTGCCGCCGGTGCCGAACTTCACGTTGTCGAAGATGAAGAACTCGGCTTCGGCGCCGAACAGCGCGGCGTCACCGATGCCGGTCGAGGCGACATAGGCCTCGGCCTTCTTCGCCGTCGAGCGCGGGTCGCGCGAATAGGCCTGGCCGGTGGACGGCTCGATGATGTCGCAGATCAGGATCAGCTGCGGCTTGGCCGAGAACGGGTCCATGGTGGCGGACGTCGCGTCCGGCATCAGGATCATGTCGGACTCGTTGATCGCCTTCCAGCCGGCGATGGACGAACCGTCGAACATGATGCCGTCGGTGAACACCTCCTCCTCGATGGTGGAGACGTGCTGGGCAGTGTGCTGCCACTTGCCCTTCGGGTCCGTGAAACGGAAGTCCACGTACTCGACACTGTTCTCCTTGATCATTTCCATGACCTTGGAGACAGCGCTGGGCGCTGCGGCTGCTGCGGGCTTCTTCGCCATCGTGTGTGGTCCTGTTCCCTAAGACACTCTCGGTAGTCGCGCGGACAGGGTCCTGCCCCTGGCCGCGGGGCAGGACCGGCCGCGAGGGGCGCTGTCCTGCCACGAAATCGGCCGGCCTGTCGGGCGCGGGGCGCCGGCGGGCCGGGAAACCGTCAGGGCGCCGCGGGGCCTGGTCGCCAGGCTCCCCCGAGCCTGCCGCCGGCCTGCGGCGCGCGCGCGGTCAGACCGCGTCCTCGCCCCGCTCGCCGGTGCGGATGCGGATCACTTCCTGCACCTCGGAGACGAAGATCTTGCCGTCGCCGATGCGGCCGGTGCGCGCCGCGGCCTGGATGGCCTCGATGGCGCGCTCGGCCAGGTCGTCGGAGCAGACCACCTCGATCTTCACCTTCGGCAGGAAGTCGACGACATATTCGGCGCCGCGATACAGCTCGGTATGCCCCTTCTGGCGGCCGAACCCCTTCGCCTCCACCACGGTCAGGCCCTGCAGCCCGATCTCGTGCAGCGCGTCCTTCACCTCGTCGAGCTTGAAGGGCTTGATGATCGCCTCGATCTTTTTCATCGGCTCCGTCCACGGCGCAACCCGGTCAAAGGCTGCACCGTCCTTCCTTCCTCCCGGGTCCGCCGCGTTGCTGGGATGCAAGCGTCCGTCCCTGGCGCGGCTTGTGTGCTGTGTTGCATGCCATGGCCTTGCCCGGCAATGCCGACCAGAGGCTTTTTCCACCCCCGCCAGGACCCCGCGGCCCAGGCTGCGCCTGGAGTTGAGGCAGGCTGCCTGCAGAAGTGGCAGGCATGCACGCAGCATGGTTGCGTCCCCTGCGAAGCGCCAGCATTATCCCCCCGCGCCCGGGGCCGGGGCGGGGGGCGGTGCCCCTGAAGCAGCGGGCCGCCTTTCCCCCCGCCGGGCCGCCGCCCGCGTCGGGGCCGTGCTGGACAGACATCCGCCCATGAAGCCGCAGAACGACCTGCTCTCCGCCACCGGCACCACCGTCTTCACCGTGATGTCGGCGCTCGCCACCCAGCATGGCGCCATCAACCTCGGCCAGGGTTTTCCCGACTACGAGGGGCCGCAGGACGTGGTGCAGGCGGCGGCCGACGCGCTGCTGGACAACCGCAACCAGTATCCGCCGCTGACCGGCACGCCCGAGCTGCGCCAGGCCGTGGCGGAAGCGAATCGGCGCTTCTACGGGCTGGAGGTCGATCCCAACGCCGAGGTCATCGTCACCTCCGGCGCCACCGAGGCGCTGGCCGCCTGCCTGATGGCGGTGATCAACCCGGGCGACGAGGTGGTGCTGCTGGAGCCGCTCTACGACACCTACCTGCCCGTGGTGAAGCTGCTGGGCGCGGTGCCGCGGGTGGTGCGCCTGTCGCCGCCGAAGTGGGAGCTGCCGCGCCAGGAGCTCGCCGCCGCCTTCGGGCCGAAGACCAAGGCGATCCTGCTGAACTCGCCGATGAACCCGGCCGGCAAGGTCTTCACCGCCGCCGAGCTCGCCTATATCGCCGAGCTGCTGCAGCGGCACGACGCCTATGCCGTCTGCGACGAGGTCTATGAGCACCTGACCTTCGACGGCTGGAAGCACATTCCGCTGATGACCCTGCCGGGGATGCGGCAGCGCTGCATGCGCGTGGGCTCGGCCGGCAAGACCTTCAGCCTGACCGGCTGGAAGGTCGGCTACATCACCACCGACCGCAGCCTGGCCGGCAATGTCGCCAAGGCGCACCAGATGCTGACCTTCACCACCGCGCCCAACCTGCAGCGCGCGGTGGCGGTGGGCCTGGCCAAGGACGACGCCTATTTCGCCAGCCTGTCGAGCGAGCTGGAGGCGCGGCGCGACCTGCTGGCCACGGGCCTGGCCGAGCTCGGCTTCGCGGTGCTGCCGACCCAGGGCAGCTACTTCATTACCTGCGACTTCACGCCGCTGGGCTTCGCCGGCGACGACATCGCCTTCTGCCGCCACCTGACGGAGACCGCCAAGGTCACCGCCATCCCGGTCTCGGCCTTCTATGCCGGGGGCGACGCGCCGAAGAATTTCGTGCGTTTTGCTTTCTGCAAGCGGGAGGCGGTGCTGGAAGAGGCGCTGCAGCGCCTGCGCGCCTGGAAGGCCGCCAGCCCGCTGGCCCAGGCCATCTGATTTCCGACCCCGATCTCCGACCCTGCGCCGGCGGCCGATCGCCGCCGGCGTTTCGCGTAAACTTCGGCTTTCGCCTCGTCAAAGTTGCAGTCTGGTTCTGGAAATGCGCGCAAAGGGTTGCTAAGCACCGCAACCGTTACTTGCCGCTTTCGACAAAAACACGACCAATCAAAACGCCAGACACAACGCCAGTCAGAACGAAAGTCACACCAGCATGTCCAAAGCCTTCATCTCCCAGGTCCTGCAGGACTCCACGGGCTGCACGGGCGTTGCCGCCAATCGCGCGGCCGGCGACCTGATCGCTGCCATCGTCAAGGAAATGAAGAAGGCCGGCGGCTTCACCCTGCCGAGCTTCGGCACCTTCACGGTGCGCAAGACCAAGGCGCGCAAGGGCATGAACCCGCGCACCGGCGAGCCGGTGAAGATCAAGGCCGGCAAGACCGTCCGCTTCAAGGCCTCGCCGAACCTGCGCAAGGCCGTCTGAAAGACGCCCGGGGCAGTGGCGACGCCACTGCCCCGGTTGAAGGAAATTACTGGTCCTTCCAGGGCTTGCGGGCCCACATCTCCTGCAGCCGGTTGGCCAGGCTCAGCACTTCCCGCCGATAATCCTCGCCGACCAGGCCCTTGACCGGCAGCGCCAGCCGCTGCGCATCGGCCAGGAACAGCGGGTCGACCAGCGCCTTGCCGCAGGCCTCGGCCAGCCGAGAAGAAACCTCGGGCGGCAGGCCCGGCGGCGCCACCAGCCCGCGCTGGGCGCCGGCCACCACCTTCACCCCCTGCTCGGTCAGGGTCGCGATCTCCGGCAAAGCCGGGTCGCGCGCCGCGCCCGCCTGCGCCAGGCAGCGGAAGCGGCCGTCGCGGAAGCCGGGATTGCCCTCGCTGACATTGAAGCAGCCGACATCGATATGGCCGCCGAGCACCGCCGTCTGCAGCGGCGCCGCGCCATTGAAGGGCACGTGGCTGAACTCGACGCCGGGCAGCGCCTGCTCGAGCTCCAGCATCACCAGGTGGTCGTCGGAGCCGATGCCGGTGGTGCCGAAGCTGAGCGCGCCGCGGTCCTTCTTCGCCCGCGCGACCAGGTCGTTCAGGTCCTTGATCGGCGAGTCCGTCTTGACCCAGAGCCCGCCCGGATCGTCGACGACATTGGCGAGATAGGAGAAGTCGGCGACGCGGTAGCGGACCTGGCGCTCATAGGGGATGGTCATCATCGCCGGCGAGGTGACGGCGCCGATGACATAGCCGTCCGGCCGGGCGTTGAAGGTCGCCTCCATGCCGATCTGGCTGCCGGCGCCGGGGCGGTTCTCGACGATGAAGGTGGCGCCGGGCAGGTGGCGCTGCACATGCGGCAGGAAGACGCGCGCCATCTGGTCGACGCCGCCCCCGGGGGGGAAGGGCACGTAGCAGACGATGGGGCGTTCGGCGGGCCAGGCGGCGGCGGCAGCGAGGCGCGGCGCGAGCAGGGTCGCGGCGCCCAGCGCAGCCAGGCTGCGGCGGGTGACAGTCATGAACAGTTTTCCTTTTCCCGGTTCCCGGCGGCGGGCCGGCCCCTCATCGGCGGGGGCCATGCCTGCTTCCAGGTCTTCTTTGCGGCGCAGGGGGGAATGGCCCCCCTGCCCCATTCATTCACGCGGTCCCGCCGCCGGACACCGTCCGGCGGCAACCGGCAGAAATTATTTCTTGCGGGAGGCTTCGTAGCGGGCCTTGTTCTCCGCATTGGGCGGATAGAGGCCGGGCAGCGAGGCGCCCTTCTCGACCTCGCCCATGATCCAGGTCTCCTGGGCTTCCTGCTCGGCGGCGAGCGTCGTGATCTCCTCCAGGATCGCCTGCGGGATCAGCACGGCGCCGTCATCGTCGACGACGACGACATCGTTCGGGAAGACGGCGACGCCGCCGCAGCCCACCGGCTCCTGCCAGTTGATGAAGGTGAGCGCCGCGACCGACGGCGGCGCGGCATTGCCCTGGCACCAGACCGGCAGGCCGGTGCCGATGACGCCGGCGCCATCGCGCACCACGCCGTCGGTGATCAGCGCGGCGACGTTCTTCTTCGCCATGCGGGCGCAGAGGATGTCGCCGAAGATGCCGGCATCGGTGCTGCCCATGGCGTCGGCCACGACGATGACGCCTTCCGGCATCGCCTCGATGGCGCTGCGGGTCGAGATCGGGTTCGACCAGCTGGCCGGCGTCGCCAGGTCCTCGCGGGCCGGGACGAAGCGCAGCGTGAAGGCGCGGCCGACCAGGCGCGGCTGGCCCGGCTTCAGCGGGCGGGTGCCGCGCATCCAGACGTTGCGCAGGCCCTTCTTCAGCAGCACCGTCGTCAGGGTGGCGGTGGAGATGCCGGCCAGGGTGTCGATAATCTTCTGGTCGAGCGGAGCGACTTCGACGGACATTTTTCGGACCTTCAAATGCTGGCGATCAGCCCGCCATCCACGCGGATGACCGAGCCGTTGATGTAGGAGGCACGCGTCGAGGCCAGGAAGGCAACCGTGTCGCCATATTCCTCGGGGCGGCCATAGCGGCCGGCGGGGATGGTGGCGGTGCTCTCGGCCGAGACCTGCTCGACGGGGCGGCCTTCGCGCTTGGCCTTCTGCTCGTCGAGGAACTTGATGCGGTCGGTGGCGACGCGGCCCGGCAGGATGATGTTGGCGGTGATGCCGTGGCCGCCGACCTCGCGCGCCAGGGTCTTCGACCAGCCCAGCAGGGTCGAGCGCAGCGCGTTGGACAGGCCGAGATTGGGGATCGGCGCCACCACGCCGGAGGAGGTGCTGGTGATGATCCGGCCCCAGCCGGCTTGCTTCATGCCCGGCAGGACGCGGTCGGTGAGCGCGATGACCGACAGCACCATGGCGTTGAAATGCTTGGCCCAGACGGCCGGATCCTGGCCGGAGACCGGGGTCGGCGGCGGGCCGCCGGTGTTGTTGACCAGGATGGCGACCGGGCCGAGCTCGGCCTCGATGCGGGCGACGCTGGTCTCGACGGCGGCGAGGTCGGCCAGGTCCCAGACCAGGCTGATCGCCTGCGCGCCGGCGGCCTTCACCGCGGCTTCGGTGCGGGCGAGGCTGTCGGCGCTGACATCGGCCAGGGCCAGCTTGGCGCCCTCGGCCGCCAGGCTGGCCGCGATGGCGCTGCCCAGGCCGCCGCCGGCGCCCAGCACCAGGGCGACCTTCCCCTTCAATCCGAGATCCATTTTTGTCCCCAGTCTTTTCCGAGGCGGCCGGAAGCCGCGATGGGGCAGTGTGCGGGCTGCGTCCCCCTCAGAAAACCCTTCCTTTCCTGCTTTCGGAAGATAGTTTTCCTTTCCTATGGACACCCGATTCCTGGACAGCTTCGTCACCGTGGTCGAGGAGGGCTCGATCGCCGCCGCCGCCCGCCGGCTGAACCTCACCCCCGCCGCCCTCGCCCAACGCATCCGCGCGCTGGAGGAGGAGCTGGGGGCGCGGCTGCTGCTGCGCGCCGGGCGGGCGGTGGCGCCGTCCGAGGCCGGCCTCGCGATCCTCGACCGGTCGCGCGCCCTGCTGCGGGAGGTGCGCGACCTGCGCGATTCCGCCACCGGCGAGGGGCTGGCCGGCGAGCTGCGGCTGGGCGCCATCGCCACCGGGCTGACGGGGTTGCTGCCGGGGCTGCTGGCGCGGATGGCGGCGCGCTATCCGGGGATGGAGGCGCATATCTCGCCCGGCATCTCGGCCGAGCTGTATCGCCGGGTGCTGGTGGGGGAGTTGGATGCGGCGCTGATCGTGCAGCCGGACTTCTCGCCGCCGAAGAGCTGCGCCTGGCATCTGCTGCGGGAGGAGCCGCTGGTGCTGCTGGCGCCGGAGGCGATGGCGGGCGCCGAGCCGCATGGGCTGCTGGCGACGCAGCCGTTCATTCGTTACGACCGCGACCAATGGGGCGGGCGTCTGGCGGACCGCTATCTGCGCGAGGCGCGGATCCGGCCGCGCGACCGCTATGAGCTGGATGCGCTGGATGCGATCGCGGTGATGGTCGACCGGGGGTTGGGCGTGGCGCTGGTGCCGGATTGGGCGCCGCCCTGGCCGGCGGGGCTGCGGCTGGCGCGGATCGCCCTGCCCCGGCCCTGCCCGCCGCGGCGGCTCGGCGTGCTGTGGCAGCGGAGCAGCGCGCGGGCGCGGCTGGTGCAGGCGTTCCTCGAAGCCGGTTAACTCAGCCGACAAAACCCGTTGACAGTATCCAGTTCAGAATGATCAATCTGTTTCGATTTTCGCACTAAATTGGGTCACTCGACGCGCTGGACAGGGAAGGCCGCGACGTGCGGGGCTATCCTTCATGCATCTTCCAGATGCAGCGCCCCGCATGTGCCGGTGACCGTCGGCTTGCCTCCATGGGATGAGGGATCTCTTGAATCAGCTTGCACCCATGCCCTGGCCTTATGCGAAGGCACCTCCAGGCGGCTACCGGGTCGTGGAAACCCTCCCTGCCCCGCCTGCCAGCCCGCTGATCTACCCGACCATCTACGGTCGAGACGAGATGCCGCTCACCGACCAGCGGCTGACCGGCCAGCACGAGCCACAGGCGCTGCAGCTACGCTCCGGCCGGGATATCGTGCTGTTCAAGAAGAATGTCGCAGTCTCGACGCAGACATCGGAAGTCCTGTCGGCCAGCTTCCTCCGCAAACGCTCCTATCATCACGGCGGAGTCCGGCACAATGTCGACACCGACAGCTATGATCTGAAGTCGCCCAGCGCGCTGACCATCCACACGCGCTGCCAGACGCCGATCTATTTCGCCGACACGGACCAGCCGGACATCTATGGCCATGTGCTGCTGGAGGCCTTGCCTCGGCTCTGGGCCCTGGATCGGGTGCATCCCAGGATGCCGGTGGTCACATCCGTGATGCCTCACCGAAGCTACGATCTCATGTTCGAAGCGCTGGGCGTGCCTGCCGACCGGTTGATCCGGATCAACCATCCTGTGGTCGCCGACAAGGTGTATTTCCCGGATCTGCCGGTCGTGCGCCGCAGCTGGGTTCATCCCAGCGCCTTCGATGTCTTCGCCAAGCTTGGGCAATTGGCCGATCGCAGCACCCTCGATGCGCCGGAGCGGATTTACATCTCGCGCTCGCGCGTCGCGGGCCGTCCTCTGACCAACGAAAGCGAGGTGGAGGCCTATTTCCTGTCAAAGGGCTTCGTCGTGGTCCATCCGCAGGAACACCCCATCGAGGACCAGATCAAGCTGTTCGGGCGCGCGCGGATGGTGGCCGCCGCCGGGGGGTCGGCGACGCATAACTTCGTCTTCTCGCCGGCGGAGACGAAGATGCTGATCATCTGCTCCGAGGGCTGGATGGTGAATGCCGACATGCTGCTTTCGCAGCATCCGGGCAGGCTGGGCTATGTCTTCGGGCAGGCCAGCATGGCGACGGCGGCGAGCCACCGATCAGGCGGCCCCTGGCAGGTCGACATGTCCGACGTCCGGGCCGCCGCAGAGGAGCATTTTGGTCTCTGATCGAGCAGGTCTGTCTCTGGCCCCCGCCTGAACGGGCGCCAGCCTGACAGCCTTACTTCCTGCGGACGAATTCGGTGCGCAGGACCAGGCCCTTGATGGTGTCGTGGCGGCAGTCGATCAGCTCCGGGTCGTCGGTCAGGCGGATGGAGCGGATGACGGTGCCCTGCTTCACGGTCTGGCTGGTGCCCTTGACCTTGAGATCCTTGATCAGGGTCACGGCGTCGCCGTCGGCCAGCAGGTTGCCGGAGGCGTCCCGGGCCTGCGGCCTGGCGGCTTCGGAGGCGGCGGCAACCTCGCTGGCGGGGCGCCATTCGCCGGTGGCTTCGTCGTAGATGTATTCGTCGTCGTTGCTCATGTGTCTCTCTGTCGCGTCCCACCTGTCAGGCAGACTGCGGCAGCCTGTCAGAAAAAGATGATGGGGGGTTCCGGGGGGAAGAATTCATTCTTCCCCCCGGTGCTTACGCTGCCTTGGATAGTTCCTGCGCCGGCGCCTGCTGCAGGCGCGCCAGCAGCGCCTGGATCGGGTGCTGCAGCCGTTGCTTGTCCAGCCGCTTCACCTGGCTGCGGCAGGAGTAGCCGGAGGCCAGCAGGCGGTCGCCGTGCCTGGCCACGTGCTTCTGCCAGCTGAGGGCGTAGAGCTGGGCCGAGGTTTCCTGGTGGTCGGCCTCGTGGCCGTAGGTGCCGGCCATGCCGCAGCAGCCGGAGGGCAGCAGGGTCAGCGGCGTGCCCAGGCGCATGAAGACGGCCTGCCAGTCCTTCAGGGAGGCGGTGGCGTTGGTCCGCTCGGTGCAGTGCGGCAGCAGGGAAAAGCCGTCACCGGGGGGCAGCTGCGGCAGCAGGGCCAGGCGCCGGGCCAGCCATTCCTGCGGCAGCAGGACGTCGGGCGCGTCGAGGCCGGCATAGTCGCTGCTGCGATAGGCGAGCGTCATCGAGGGGTCGAGGCCGATCAGCCCGATGCCGGTGGCGGCGAGCTCGCGCAGCATGGCGGCATTGGCCCCGGCCTGGCGGCGGAAGGCGCCGAGGAAGCCATGGACATGCAGCGGCTTGCCGTTGGGGCGGAAGGGCGCCAGCCAGGGGGTGAAGCCCATGCGGGTCAGGGCCTCGGCCAGGTCGAGCACCAGGGTGGTCTCGAAATGGCTGGTGAAGGCGTCCTGGACGATGACGACGTGGCGTTCGCGCTCGGTGGCCGGGATGGCGGCAAGCGCCTCGCGGGAGGCGAGGAGGACGCCGCGGCGGGCGGCCTCGCGCAGCAGGTCGATGCCGGTCAGCAGCGGGGCATCCACCAGGCCCAGCTTCTTGCCGATGGCCTTGCCGATGCCGCTGCCCAAAGCGAAGTTGGCCAAAGCGGGCATGCGGGCGGCGAAGGGCAGCGCGCGCTCCATCTGGCCGAGCAGATGATCCTTCAGCGGGCGCAGGTAGCGGCCGTGATAGAGCTCCAGGAACTTGGCGCGGAAGCTCGGCACATCGACCTTGATCGGGCACTGGCCGGTGCAGGACTTGCAGGCCAGGCAGCCATCCATGGCTTCCTTGACCTCCTGCGAGAAGTCCGCCTCGCCGCGCGTCAGGGCCAGGGTGGCGCGCAGGCGGGCGGGCCAGTCGCGCAGCCGGGCGCCGCGGTCGAGGCGGGCGGCCTCCTGCGTCGGGTCGATGCCGGCGGCCGAGAGCTGGCGCAGCCATTCGCGGAACAGGCTGGCGCGACCTTTCGGCGAATGGCGGCGGTCGCCGGTCGCCTTGAAGGACGGGCACATGGCGTCCTGCAGGTCGTAGTTGAAGCAGGCGCCGTTGCCGTTGCAGTGCAGCGCCTCGTCATAGGCGGCGCGCAGCTCGGCCGGGATGGTGCGGTCCAGCTGGCCGCGCATGGGGACGCGGTCGATGGCCAGCAGCGCCTCGCCATCGGGCGCGGCGATCTTGCCGGGGTTCAGCTGGTTGCGCGGGTCGAAGGCGGCCTTGACCGCCTGCAGGCAGGGGTAGAGGGGCCCGAAGACTTCCGGGACATATTCCGAGCGGACGCCCTTGCCGTGCTCGCCCCAGAGCAGGCCGCCATATTTGCGGGTGAGCGCGAAGACCTCGTCGGAGACGGCGCGGATCAGCGCCTCGGCGCCCTCGGCCTTCATGTCGATGGCGGGGCGGACGTGGAGGACCCCGGCATCGACATGGCCGAACATGCCGTATTCCAACCCGCGGCGGTCCAGCGCCGCGCGGAACTCGGCGATATAGTCGGCCAGGTTCTCGGGCGGGACGGCGGTGTCCTCGACGAAGGGGATCGGGCGCTTGTCGCCCTTCATGTTGCCGAGCAGGCCGACGCCGCGCTTGCGCATGCCCTGGATGCGCTCGCCGGCGGCGTCCCAGGCGACGGTGTAGCCGCGGCGGCCGGCGGCATTGCCTTCCGTTGTCAGCTTCGCTTCGACGGGGTCGAGGGTGCGGCGGACCTCTTCCTCGGAATTGCCGACGAACTCGATCAGGTTGATGCCGGCGGCGGGGCCTTCCGGGTCATCCGGGAAGAACTCGGCGATGCCTGACCAGACGATGTCGCCGCGGGCCAGGCCCAGCACCTTGGAATCGACGGTCTCGACCGAGGCGGCGCCGAGCGCCATCAGCAGCTGGGCGTCGCGCAGCGCCGCGTCGAAGCTGGCATAGCGCAGGTTGACCAGGGCGCTGCGCTTCGGGATCGGCAGGACCTGGATGCGCGCCTCGGCGATCATCGCCAGGGTGCCCTCGGAGCCGCAGAGCAGGGAATTGAGGTTGAAGCGGCCCTGATCGTCGCGCAGATGCGCCAGGTCGTAGCCGGTGAGGCAGCGGTTCAGCGGCGGGAAGCGCTCGGCGATCAGCCCGGCATGCTCGCGGAAGATGCCGTCGGCGACGCGGTGGATGGCGCCGACCATGTCCTGGCGGCGGGCGATCGGCGCCAGCTCTTCATTCGTCAGCGGCCGGCTTTCCCACAGCGTCCCGTCCATCAGCACGACGGAGAGGGACAGCACATGGTCGCGGGTCTTGCCATACAGGCAAGAGCCCTGGCCGCAGGCGTCGGTGGAAATCATGCCGCCCAAGGTGGCGCGGTTGCTGGTCGAGCATTCCGGGGCGAAGAACAGCCCCAGCGGCTTGATGGCGGCGTTCAGCGCATCCTTGACCAGGCCGGGCTCGACGCGGACCCAGCCCTCGGCGGCATTGACCTCGAGGATGCGGTTCATGTGGCGGGAGACGTCGACGACGATGCCGTCGGTCAGCGACTGGCCATTGGTGCCGGTGCCGCCACCGCGCGGGCCCACGGCCACGCCGTGGAAGCGCGGATCGCCGCTGACGCGGGCGATCCGCTGCAGGTCCTCGATCCCGCGCGGGAAGACCACCGCCTGCGGCTGGCGCTGGTAGATCGAGTTGTCGGTGGCCATCATCAGCCGGTCGGCGAAGGCAGCGGCGATGTCGCCCTCGAAGCCGCGCAGACGCAGCTCGTCCAGGAAGGCCAGGGCGGGCGCGGCCGGGGCGGGCAGGTCTGCGAGGCGCGGGATCATGCGAAGCTCAAGCCTTACTCGCCCTTCCAGACCGGGGGGCGCTTGTTGAGGAAGGCATCCATGCCCTCGCGGAAATCCTGGCTCATATAGCACATCAGGATCAGGTCCTTGCCCTCCTCCGAGGAGATCGCCGGGCGCAGCCGGCTGATCGCCTCCTTGGTGGCGCGGAGCGTCAGGGGGGCGTTGGCGGCCACCGTCCGGGCGACCTCCAGCGCGCGGGCCTGCAGGTCGGCGCCCTCGGGCAGCACCTCGTGCAGCAGGCCGATGGCCTTGCCTTCCTCGGCCTCCACCAGGCGGGCGGTGAAGATCATCTCCTTGGCCCGCGACGGCCCGATCAGGGCGACGAGGCGGGAGAAGGCGCCCATCGACAGGATGTTCCCCAGGGTCTTGGCGATGGGGAAGCCGAAGCGGGCATTGGCGGCGCCGATGCGGATGTCGCAGGCCGCCGCCAGCGCGCCGCCGCCGCCGGTGCAGGCGCCGGCGATGGCGGCGATGGTGGGCTTGGGGCAGGCCTCCAGCGTCGCGATGACGCGGCCGACCCGCTCCTCATAGGCGATGGCGTCTTCCGGGGTCTTGAAGGCGCGGAACTGGTTGATGTCGGTCCCCGCCGCGAAGGCCTTCTCGCCGGAGCCGGTCAGGATGATGGCGCGGACCGACTTGTCCTCAGCCACCTGCTGGCAGAATTCCGCCAGCCGCTCATACATGGCGAAGGTGAAGGCGTTGCGCGCCTGCGGCCGGTTGAAGGTGACGCGGCTGATCCCGTCGTCCAGCCGGTCGAACAGGATGTCGTTGTCCGTATCCATCGCCTGCAGCCCTCCCTTTTGTGCATTGGCCCGGGCCTTGCGGCGCCCGGGCAGGAAGCTTCGTCATAAGATCGCACCCCGGCGCTGTAAACATGGGGGGACCGTCATGGAATCTTCATGCCTCCCCCCTGCCCGAGCGGCCCGGGCGGCGTTAGGGAGGCGCGTCTGGCCAATGGGGGATCCCGATGATGCGGCGCGCAAGCTTCCTGAAGCTCGGGCTTCTGGCCCCCTTGGCGATGCCCTCGCTGGTCCGGGCGCAAGGGCTGGGCGGGCGCCTGACCCTCTATACCAGCCAGCTGGAGCCCGATGCGGCGAAGACGGTGGCCGCCTTCCGCGCCCGCCACCCGGGCGTCACGGTGGAGTGGATCCGCGGCGGCACCAACCAGATCCTGCCCCGGCTGCGCGCCGAGCTGGCCGCGGGCGCCCCGAAAGCCGACCTGCTGCTGCTGGCCGACAGCCTGACCTTCGAGGCGCTGAAGCGCGAGGGCCTGCTGCGGCCGAGCCCCGAGGTGGCGCTGGGCGGCGTCCCGGTGGAACGCCATGACCCCGGGCGCTGCTATTTCGCCACCAAGCTGCTGACCACCGGCATCGTCGCCCATGCCCGCGCCCCCTTCACGCCGAGCTCCTGGGCCGACCTGCTGAAGCCCGAGGCGCGCAACCTGACCGCCATGCCTTCCCCTTCCGTGTCGGGGGCCGCGGCGATCCATGTCCAGGCGGTGGCGCAGTCGCTGTCTCTGGGCTGGGCGTACTGGGAAAAACTGGCCGCGGCCGGGCTGCAGCCGCGGGGCGGCAATGGCGCCGTGCTGCAGGCGGTCGCCGGCGGCGAGCGCGCCTTCGGCATCATCGTCGATTATCTTCCCATTCGCGAAGCCGCCCAGGGCGCGCCGCTGCGCTTCATCGCGCCGAGCGAAGGCGTCAGCGCCATCACCGAGCCCGCCGCCATCCTGAAATCCAGCCGCAATCCCGAAGCGGCGGCCGCTTTTCTGTCCTTCCTGCTCTCGCCGGAGGGGCAGGCGCTGGCGGCGGAACAGGGGTTCCTCCCGGCTGACCCGTCCGTCGCCCCGCCGGCCGGCTTCCCCGATCCGAGGACGCTGACGCTGCTGCCCTTCGACGTGGCCGCTGCCAGCGTGAGCCTTGCCGCCGACCTCCGCCGCTTCGCCAGCCTTGTCGGCCAGTAACACCCGGCTTCCCCCCCTGGCCTGGGCGGCGCTGCTCTGGCTGGCGGCGATCGGCCTGGCGCCGGCGCTGCGCCTGCTGGCCGAGGCCCCGGGCGCGGCCCTGCCCGCCCTGGCCGCCGATCCCACCATCTGGCGCGCCGCCGGGCGCAGCCTGTTCGTGGCGGGGTCCGCCGCGCTGCTGGCCGGGACCTTGGGCGCGCTGCAGGCCTGGCTGCTGCTGCTGCATGCCGTCCCCGCCCGGCCCTTCCTGCTGTTCGGCTGCGCCCTGCCGCTGCTGGTGCCGCCGCAGATCATGGCGCTGGGCTTCAGCCAGCTGGGCGGGCCGTCCTCCTCCCTGCTGCTGGCGCTGGGGATGGCGCCGCCGCTGGGCACGCCGAACCCGCTCCACGGGCCCGGGGGGATGATCCTGCTGCTGGGCATCCAGGGGGCGCCGCTGGTGCTGCTGGCGCTGTCCGGCCTGGCGCGGCGGCTGCCGGGCGACCTGCTGTCGGCGGCCGGCAGCCTGGGCGCCGGGCCGGCGGCGACGCTGCGCCGGGTGGTCGGGCCGCTGCTGCTGCCGGGGCTGCTGGCGGGGATGGGGCTGGCCTTCGTCGCCGCCCTGGGCAATTTCGGCATCGCCGCGCTGCTGGGCATTCCCGGCCGCTACCCGCTGCTGACCCTGCTGATCTGGCAGAAGCTTTCTTCCATCGGCCCCGCGGCGCTGGCCGAGGTCGCGGCGCTGTCGCTGCTGCTGGCGGCGCTGGCCTTGCCGGGCCTCTGGCTGCAATTCGCCGCGGCGCGCGCCGGGGCCTGGGGCGGCAGCAATGGCCGCGCCTTCCGGCCACTCCCCGCCAATCCCGCCACCCGCGCCGCGCTGCCGGTCCTCGGGCTGTATCTGCTGGCGGTGCTGGCGCTGCCGCTGGCGGCGCTGCTCTGCACGGCGCTGGCCCCCGCGACCGGCGTGCCGCTGACCCCCGCCAACGCGACGCTGCGGCATTTCGCCGCGAGCCTGGCCCCGGGCGCGCAGACGCTGTCGGCGCTGGGGCATTCGCTGCTGTTGGCCGGGGGTGCCGCGCTGCTGCTGGCGCTGGCCGCGCTGCCGATCGCGCTGCAGCAGGGGCGTCGCGCGGTGCGCTGGGCCACCATCGGCGTCGACCTGCCCTATGCCCTGCCCGGCGCCTGCACCGCGGTCTCGGTGATCCTGCTGGTGCTCGGGCTGCCCGGCGGCGGCGCGGTCTATGGCACGCTGGGGCTTATTCTGTTTGCCTATCTGGCGCGGTTCCAGGCGCTGGCCTTGCGGCCGGTCGCGGCGGCGGCGGCGCGGCTGGACCCGGCGCTGGACCGGGCAGCGCAGTCGCTCGGCGCGGGCGGGCTGCGGCGGCTGTGGCGGGTGCAGCTGCCGCTGCTGGCCCCGGCGCTGGGGGCCGGCGGGCTGCTGGTGCTGCTGATGGCGGTCAACGAGGTCACCGTCAGCGCCCTGCTGCACGGGCCGGGCAGCCAGACGCTGGGCGTGCTGGTCTTCAACCTGCAGGATGCCGGGCAAGGGCCGCAGGCCGCGGCGACCAGCTGCCTCGCCCTGCTGGTCACCGCAGGGCTGATGGTCCTGGCGACGGCATTCGCCAAAAAACTGCCGCCGGGCACGCTGCCCTGGCGGCCCTGAACGGAACTACATCCCGTCGGGCTCGAGCAGCACCACCGGCTCGCCATTGCCCAGCACGCCGACGCCGCCCACCCCTGGCAGCCCGGCGAGCGCCGGATGCATCGGCCGCAGCAGCAGGTCGGAGCGCCGCTGCACCCGGTCCACCGCCAGCCCCAGCACCCGCCCGCCGCTGCGCAGCATGACGATGGCGCCCTCGCTGGCGGCCGGGTCGGGCGGCAGGTTCAGCAGATCGGACAGGCGGCGCAGCTCGGCGCCGGGCGGCAGGGCGTCGTGCTCCACCACGGAATCGACGCGGCCGGCCGGCAGCGCATAGGCATGGCCGCCGACCTCGACCAGCAGCACCGTCTGCACCGCCGCCGTCAACGGCAGACGGAGCGCGAAGCTGCTGCCCTGGCCGGGCTCGCTGGTGACTTCCAGGGTGCCGCCGGCGCGGCGCACGGCATCCTGCACCACATCCAGCCCGACGCCGCGGCCGGAGGTTTCCGTCACCGTTTCGGCGGTGGAGAAGCCGGGGCGGAACAGCAGCCCATGCACCTCGTCGGGCGGCATGCGGGCGGCCTCGGCCGAGCTGATCAGCCCGCGCGAGACCGCCCGCGCCAGCACCCGGTCACGGTCGATCCCGGCGCCGTCATCCGACAGCCGCACGCGGATCTGCCCGGTCCGCCGCGCCGCCGAGATCTTCAGCGTCCCCTTGGCCGGCTTGCCGGCGGCCTCGCGTGCGGCGGGCGATTCGATGCCGTGGTCGACGGCGTTGCGCACCAGGTGCAGCAGCGGGTCGGCCAGCAGCTCGACCAGGCTGCGGTCGATGGCGACCTCCTGGCCTTCCAGCAGCAGCTCGACCTCCTTGCCGCTGGCCCGGGCCACGGCGCGCGCGACACGGGGCAGCCGGGAAAACAGCGTGCCGATGGGGACGACGCGCAGCTCCATCACCGCCTCGTCCAGCCGGCGCAGCGACAGGGTCAACCGGCTCTCGGCACCCTCCATCGCGTCCTGCACCCGGCGCAGCCGCTCCAGCGCATTGGCCAGGTGCGGCGCGACGCTGCCGGGCAGCCATTGCTCCAGCGCGGCCAGCCGCCCGATGGCGCCGCGGCCGCCACCTTCCTGCAAGGTCTCCGACAGCGACAGGGCGGCGGCGCGCACCTCGGCCTGCAGGTTGATGATGCCGTCGATGGTCTCCTGCCGCACCCGCATGGTGACGGGGCCGGCCTCGGCATGCTCGATGCCAGCCTCGGGCAGCAGCGCCAGGTCGCGCAGCACGCGGTGGTCGGGGTCCAGCGCCCGCGCATGGGTCTGCAGCAGCGACAGCTCGGCGCCGCTGGCAAAAAGCGTCTCCAGCTCGGCGGCAAGCTCCGGCGAGGGCGGCGGCAGGTTGCGGCTGGCCAGCACCTCGGCTTCCTCGTGCAGCCAGGCGCCGATGGCATTCTCGATGCCGGCATCCTGGCCCAGCGCCAGCCGCGCCACGAACAGCCGCTGCCCGGCGGCCAGCGCCGCCAGCGCCCGGCCGCGCGCCGCCGCCCCCATGCTGCCGCGGAAAGCCGGGGGCAGGCGCGGGTCCAGCGCCTCGGCCGCCGCCTCGGCCGGCGGCAGGGCGCGCGGCGCCAGGGTCTCGCCCTCGGCCGCGGCATGCAGGCGCTCGGCGAGCGCCGGGCCCTGGATCGCCAGCACGGCGGCGGCATCCGGGTCGGCGGCGCGGTCGGCCAGGTCTTCCAGGGTCAGCAGCAGGGTCTCCAGCGCCTCCTGCCCCAGGGCGCAGGCCGCCGCCGCCGCCGCCCGTGCCGCCGCGGCGAGCGCCGGCGCGTCGCCATGCCCCTCGGTCAGCGCCGCCAGGCGGACGGCGAGCCCGGCCAGCCGCGGCGCCAGCTCGCCCCGCGTGGCGCCGGGGATTTCGGCGGCGCCGGCGCTTTCCCCGGCCATGTCTTCCAGCCGTTCCAGCTGGCGGCGCAGCAGGCCCAGCGCCGGCAAGGCGGCGATGCTGCCGGCCGCCTCGGCCAGCGTCGAGAAGCCGGCGGAAAGCCGTGGCAGGCCGAGCAGGGCGGCGGCCTCGGCCAGCTCCTCCACCTCCTGCAGGGCGGCGGGGTCGCGGGCGGCGACGGTCTCGCCGGCCAGGTGGCCGAGCAGCGGCACCGCCACCACCACCCGCGACGCCACCACGCCGACCAGCGGATTTTTTTCGGTGGCCGCCACCGCGGGCGGCGGCGCGGGTTTCGCCGGTGGGGCGGCCGGCGAGCCCCCGGCGATCCGCTGCAGCTGGGCGATCAGCGCCGGGTCGGCCGGCATGTCCTGATGCGTCGCCAGCACCGCCGCCCGCTGCCGCCGCAGCGCATCCACCGCGCCGAGCAAGACCCCGCTGACAGCCGCATCGACCACCAGCCGCCCCGAGCGAGCGTTTCCAAGAATATCCTCGGCGACATGCGCGACGTTCTTCATGCCGGGGGCGCCCAGCGCGTCGCTCATCCCCTTCAGGCTGTGGAAGGCGCGGAACAGGGTGTTGACCTGCTCGCGCTCCAGCGCCGCGCCGCCGCCGCCCAGCACCGCCTCGATGGTGTCCAGGTGCTCTTCCGTCTCGGCGGCGAACTCGCCCCAGAGCGCGTCATCCTCGCCCAGCATCGCCTCAGCCCTCCGCGCCGAGCGGCGCCGGCAGGCCGACGGCCCGCCGCGCGGCGCGCAGGATGGCATCGCCCTGGCGGTCGCGCAGATCCGGGCTGAAGGCGCCCGACGGCTTGCCGACCACCGCCGCCGCGCCCAGCCGCCGCGCCAGCACGGCGAGCTCGGTGCCCGGCCGCGCGGCGGAGGAGACGATGACCACCGCCCCATGCCCCGCCAGCGCCCATTCGCGCAGCGTGCCGATGCCGTCCAGCACCGGCATCTCGATATCCAGCATGGTCAGGTCCGGCTTCAATTCGGCCATCAGCCCGAGCGCGGCGCGGCCATCGGCGGCCTCGCCGACCACGGCGAAATCGGCATCGGCCGAGAGGGTCTCGCGCACCAGGCGGCGCATCATGGCGCTGTCATCCACGACCAGGGCGCGGATGCGGGCGGTGCTCGGCGCCGGCTCGGCGGCAGGGGGTGCCGCGGCCTCGGGTGGCGGCAGGTCATGGCCGGCGGCGGCGATGGCCTCGGCGTGATGCGCCAGCGCCTCGCCCAAGGCCGGGATGCCGGGGACGCCCGGCTCTTCCAGCAGCGCCGCGGCCGGCTCCAGCAGGCGGGTCAGGGAAGAAATACCGAAGGCGGCGGCCATGGCGCGCAGGCGGTCGACCATGCGCTGCGCCTCGGCCGGCGTCGCGGCCGTGGCCAGGGCGACGGCGCCGTCCAGCCATTCCGGCAGGAAGGCTTCCAGCAGTTCCGGGTCCAGCGGCTCGGCCATGCCCTGCTCCATCCGATGCGTCCCCGACACTGGAAAACGGAGGCAGCATGACCGGTTTTGCGGGTGCTGTCGCCAGGGGTGCAGCACAGCTTCGTGACAGACCGGGCGGGACTGGCCCAAGCAGCACAGACTTTATGTCACTGACGAACCATGTGCTTAGCGAGGCGCGACAGAAGGCCCTTGTCTCGGAGCGGTGTAGACATCGAGAGCCTTCAGCAACTTCAGGGATTCAACCCGCAGACCATCATATCCGCTCATGAGTTCCTTCCACTTCGACACTTCTTCATCGCTGCTCGGCGGTGAAGCTGTCGAAAGGTCCTGGAGATGTCTGATAATGCTCACGCGGCTTTCGTAGAGTTCTGGTAGCTTTCGAAGCGCGTCTTGAGCTTCCGCAGGGAAGAAAACCGCCTGCTTTCGAAACAGAAAGGCCATGCCAGCCAAAGACTGGCCAGCTTGCTGCATCGCTGGCACAACGACCGCCCAATCGTCGCTGTTTCGGGTGATCAGATAGAAGTTCATTCGACCGACGAACATCGCGTTTCGCTGCTGAGCCTGGTCGCCACCAGCAATGAGTTCACGGCGCATTCGGAGTTTCTCGGCGATTTCCCGCTGCTGCTCGCTGAAAGCCCTGCTGGCCTCCCTCTGCGCTTGCAGGCTGGACGCTGTATTCCAAATACTCATACCCTTCTCGAGCAGCTTCTGAACCGCCTCGGCCGCCCCGGCAGTCGCAACCGTCAAGGCCGTGATGGCAGCTATCGCCGCTAAGATGGCAGGTAGCGCAGCTTGCGCCTGGCTTGGCGCCAGTATGGTCCCCGGCAAGGCGGAACTGGTCAGAAGGAGCCAACGTCGCCGCACCATCGAAGCCTCCCTGATAAAACCTTCCACCGGCTGGTCATTATAATTGGATCGAATTAAAAACGAAATCTCATTGAAGTGGGCCGCACCACCGGCAGCTCTGTTGCCGAAGTCTGAGCCTCACGGTCGACAGCTTGGAAGAATAAAACGGTAAGCCCGCCTATCGCGCCAGCAGCAGCGCCGCGCGGCGGCCGAGCGCGGTGGGCGTCGCCAGCTCCACCACCCCGCCATGCGCCCGGGCCACCTCGGCGAAGGCCACCGGCATGCCGGCGACGACGCAGCTTTCCGCGCTCTGCGCCAGCAGCACCGCGCCGCGCGCCGCCAGCGCCGGCGCCGCCCCGGCGCCGTCGCGGCCCATGCCGGTCAGCACCACCGCCATGGCCCGCCGCGCCACCAGCGCCGCCGATTGCAGCAGCAGGTCGACCGAAGGATGCACCGGCCCCGGCCCGGCCGCGAGCCGGAGCAGAAAACCGCCATCGGCGGCGCGGGCCAGGTGGCCGTCGGTGCCGCCGGGCAGCACCACGACCTCGCCGGCCGCCGGGTGCAGCCCGCGCTCGCCCAGCCGCACCACCAGCCCGCTGCGCCGCGCCAGGTGGCGGGCGAAGTCGGGGCCCAGATCGGCCGGCATGTGCTGCGCCACCAGGCAGGGCACCGGCAGCGGGCCGCTGGCGCCGAGGAATTCCGCCACCGCATCCGGCCCGCCGGTGGAGGCGCCGAGCAGCAGCACGTCGCAAGGGCCGCCGCGCCGCATCGGCGGCAGCGCCGGCGGCGGGTCCAGCAGCGGCAGCGGCAGCGGCGCGCCGGCCGGGCTCTCGCCCTCCGGCCGGGCGCGGGCGCGCTGCGCCGCCCAGTGCCGCAGCCGGCCGCGCAGCTCGCGGTCGATCTGGCCGAGATCGAGGCCGGACAGCGCCGAGCCCTTCCACAGATAGTCGGCCGCGCCCCGGGCGAGGGCCGCCAGCGCCGCCTCCGACCCGTCGCGGGTGTGGTGGCTGACCATGACGATGGCGGGCGGCGCCGGCAGCTGCATCAGCCGCTCGGTCACCTCCAGCCCGTCCATGCCCGGCATCTCGACGTCGAGCGCCACGACATCGGGGCGCAGCTGCGCCGCCAGCTCCAGCGCCGCGGCGCCATGGGCGGCCTCGCCCACCACCTTCAGGTCGCCATCCGCCTCGATGATGCGCTTCAGCGCCAGCCGCATGAAGCCGCTGTCGTCGACCACCAGGACCCGGATCACGAAGCCGTCCCGGCGGATGCGGGGCGGGTCGCCGCCTGGGCCAGGGCGGCGGCGCGGCACAGCGGCAGCGGCAGGCCCTGGAAGGGCAGCAGCGCCGCGACCACGCCGTCGCCCTCCATCGCCACCATGCTGTCCAGCGGGAAAGCGCGCAGCCCCAGCACGGCGGTCACCGCCAGCGCCAGCGGCGGCGTGCCGGCCAGGCGCAGCAGCGGCACCGGCCGGCCCGGCGCCAGCACCGCGGCGCCGCCCAGCGCGCGGCCGGCATCGGCCACCGGCAGCACGTCGCCGCGATGCGCGACCACGCCATCCGGGGCGCCGAGCGCCAGGCCCGCCGGCAGGGGCGACGGCGCCTGCGGCGGCACCACGCCCGCCACCTCCTCCACCGCCAGGGCGAAAAGCTGGTCGCCGGCGCGGGCCAGCATCAGGCTGCGGGTTGGCGCCGGTGGCGGCGGCGGCGTGTCCTGGTGCGGCGGCGCCAGGGCGGCCAGCGCCGGCGCCGCGGCCAGGGCCTCGGCCAGCCGGCCCGGCGGCATGGCGCCGAAGCCCGCCGCCTGGGCCAGGGTCAGCGGCGTCGCCCGGTCGCAGGGCAAGCCGTACAGCCGCCCGGCCACCGCCAGCACCGCCAGCAGCGGCGCGTCGCGCCCCTCGTCCAAATCGGGCGCCAGCCGGCGCGGGTCGAGCACCAGCACCGGCGCGCCCTCCCCCAGCCCCAGCCCGGCGGCCAGGCCCAGCCCCAGCGCGCCGGCCGGCATGCCCGGCGCCGGGGCCAGCGCCGGCATCGGCACCACCCGCGCCAGCCGGTCCAGCGGCACCGTCATCCGCCCCGCGCCCAGCCCGAGGCCGAGCAGGCTGGCGCGTTCCCGCTCCGCCACCGGGCGCGGCACCAGGCCGGCGGCGGGCAGCGACGCGACCGCGGCGGCGGGGGCGGCGGTCAGCAGCGCCAGCGGCAGGTCGAGCGGCTGGGCATCGGCCGGCGCCTCGGCCAGCAGCGCCTCGCCGGTCAGCAGCAGGCGGCCGCTGCCCTCGGTCGCGGGGCACAGCAGCCAGACCGGGCCGGCGACGCCGCCCGGGGCCAGCACCGGCAGCAATTGCCCGCCCTGCAGCGCCAGGCCGAGCAGGCCGGGGGCGGCGCCGGGCAGCGGCCGCGGCCGCATCGGCGGCACCGCCTGCACCCCGGGCGGCAGGCGCCAGGCGCGGCCGCCGGCGAGCAGCGCGGCGCTCATGCCCGGCGCCACAGCGAGGGCTGCGCCGCCGACCACAGCGCCAGGCCCAGCGCCGGCGGCGGCGCGTCGGTGGCGCCGAGCAGCAGCGCGCCCCCTGGCGCGAGCCGGGCGCAAAGCCCCCCGACCACCACGGCGCGGGCGGGCTCGGTCAGGTAGATCAGCACGTTGCGGCACAGGATGATGTCGAAGCTCTCCTCCGGCACGCCCAGCTCGCAAAGGTTCTGGCGCGACCAGGAGACGGTGACGCCCTCCGGTGGCGCCGCCCGCGCCCCGCCATCGGGCAGGCGCGGGAAATGGCGCCAATAGGCCGGCGGCACGTCGCGCAGCGGGTCGGGCGGCCCGGGCGGGAAGCGCCCGGTGGCGGCGCGCGCCAGCGCCGGGCGGCAGAGGTCGATGCCGGTGACGTCGGCGGCGAAGCCGGCCTCGCCGGCCAGGGCGGCCAGGGTCCAGCCCTCCTCGCCCGTCGCGCATCCGGCGGAGAGCAGCCGCAGCGGGCGGGAGAGCGCCCGCAGGCCGGGGAAGACGAGCCCGGCCAGGGCCTCGAGCTGCGAGGCCGCGCGGAACAGCCGCGTCTCCTGCACGGTGACGGCGTCGAGCAGCGCGGCCCAGAAAGGGTCCTCGGGGTCGGGGGGCGGCAGCCGCGCCTCGGTCATGCCGGCCAGCAGCAGGGCGGCGCGCCGCAGCCGGCCGAGCAGCACCTCGCTCGGCGCCAGGCCGGCCAGCCGCGCCAGCCCGTCCAGCAGCCCGGCCTGCAAGCTGTCCGACGCGGGGGGGCCCTGCATCACACCTCCGGCCGGGAAAGCCCGGCGGGCGTCACCTGGGAAAAGGACGCCCGCCGGGGATGGGTCAGGCGGCCAGCGCCTCGGCGCGGGTCGCGAAGGCCGGGATGATCTTGTCGAAGCCGGAAATCTCGAAGACCTCGCGCACCGGCGCCTGCAGCCCGCAGACGCTGAAGGGCTTGCCAGCGGTCTTGGCCTGCTTGGCGGCCTTCAGCAGCACGCGCAGCCCGGCGGAGGAGACATAGCGCACCCCCTCCAGATCGGCGACCACGCCGCCTTCCTCCAGCAGGGCGAGCAGCTTGCTCTCCGCCGCCGCGGCGGTGGCGGTGTCGAGCCGCCCCTCGAAGGCAGCGACCGTCACGGCCCCGGACTTGATCTCGGCGATCTGCATACTCGTCACGCTCCTCTATGCGTCTCTCAATCGTCGTCGACGCGCGGCGGTCAAAGTGCCGCGCGCTTCAGCCCGCGTCCAGCACCGCCGCGAGGCGGTTGCAGCCGTCCTGCCGCCGATAGTCCAGGCTGCGGACCATCTTGCGCACGAAATGGATGCCCAGGCCGCCGATCTCGCGCTCCTCGATGGCCGCCTCGGTGTCGGGCGCGGCCTCGGCCAGCGGGTCGAATTCCGGGCCGTCATCGGCGATGTCGAGCCGCAGCGCGTCGCCCTCCTGGCGCAGCGCCACCTCGACGAAGGTCGCGCCGATGCCATGCATCGCGACATTGGCCACCAGCTCCTCGGCGACGAGGGCCAGGCGGTGCGCGACGCCGGGGGACAGCGCCGCCTCCTCGGCGAAGGCCTCCAGCCGGTCCAGCAGCTCGGGCACCGCCTCCGCCTCGGGCCGCAGCCGCAGCGCCAGTTGCGTGCTCATCGCCATGCTCGGCTGCCTTCCTCTCGACTCGGGGGGAAATTTCCGCGCCAGATTACCCAAGCGCGCGGCGCTTGTCAGGGGATGGCCGCCAGCTTGACGGGGCGGCCGCCGCGCGGCATCGATGCCGGGGCCCCGTGGCGAGCGGGCTTTCTTCCGTGAAAACAATTGCTTCGTGACGGTTTCATGACAGGTCGCGGGGCCAAGTGCGGGACTTCCGGACCATGCGCATGCGCCTGATGCTGGGCGGGCTGGTGATGCTGGTGCTGCTGGGCATGGCAGGCCTCGGCCTCTTCGCCCTGCACCGCACCGATGCCGCCGGCCGCGCCACCGCGGCCCATCTGGCCGAGCTGCAAGGCGTGCTCGACACCGGCCGCCAGGCGGAGACCGCCTTCAAGCGCCAGGTGCAGGAGTGGAAAAATCTCCTGCTCCGTTCGCGCGACGCCGACAGCCGCGCCCGCCTGGAGGCCGCCTTCCTGGCCGAGCAGAAGCGCACCACCGGCCTGCTGCAGGCCCTGGCCCAGGCCGCCCCCCGCCTGCCGCCCGACGCCGGCGCGGCGCTGCCGGGGCTGGCCACCGAGCACGCCGCCCTCGCCGCCCGCTACGCCGAGGCCCTGGCCGCCACCGACCCGGCGACGCCGGAAGGCCCGCGCCTGCTGGACGACCAGCTGCGCGGCGCCGACCGCGCGCTGGACCAAAAGCTGGACGCGGCGGCCGAGGCCATCGCCCGCAGCTTCCGCGCCAGCCGCGAGGCGATGCTGCGCGACTCCGACGCGCGCTACGCCGAGACCCGGCGCCTGCTGCTGATCGGCTCCGCCGCCGGGCTGGTCCTGGTGCTGGCCCTGCTGCTGACCCTCGCCACCGCCCGCCGCCCTGTCTGAGACCGGATTGATGGAATTGTTCGCCAGCCTGTTCGGCGGCCTCGGCCTGTTCTTCCTCGGCATCAAGGGCGTCGGCGGCGGGCTGCAGGCCATGGCCGGCCCCCGCCTGCGCGGCGCCATGCGGCGCGCCACCCGCGGCCCGGTCTCGGCCGCCGGCACCGGGCTGCTGCTGGGCGCCCTGACCCAGAGCTCCAACGCCGTCACCTTCATCGCCACCAGCCTCTACACCGCGGGGCTGCTGCCGCTGGCCCGCGCCCTGCCGGCGCTGGCCTGGGCCAATGCCGGCACCGCGGGGCTGGTGCTGCTGGCCACCATCGACCTGCGGCTGGCCGTGCTGTGGCTCTTCGGCCTGGTCGGCTTCGCCAGCTATTTTGGAATTGACCACGGCGGACGCTTGCGGCCGCTGTTGGGCGCCCTGGCCGGCCTTGGCCTGCTGTTCCTCGGCCTGGCGACGATCAAGGCCGGCGCCGCGCCGCTGCGCGACATGGCCGTGGTGCGCGAACTGCTGGCCTTCTCCGGCAGCGCCCTCACCCCGCCCTTCCTGGTCGGCGTTGTGGTCACCATCGTCGCGCAATCCTCCTCCACCGTCTCGATCCTGGCGATCACGCTGGCCGGCCTCGGCCTGCTCGGCTTCGAGCAGACGGTGATGGTGGTCTATGGCGCCTCGCTCGGCTCCGGCCTGTCGGTGCTGCTGCTGTCGGGCAACCTGTCCGGCTCGGCCCGCCAGCTCGCCTGGTACCAGACGCTGTTCAAGGTGATCGGCACCCTCCTGTTCCTCGGCCTCTTCGTGCTGGAGCAGCGCGGCACCCCCCTGGTGCTCTGGCTGACCAGCCACCTGGCCGAGCGCCTGCCCGAGCGCATCGGCTGGCTGTTCCTGATCTTCCAGGTGATGACCGCCCTGGTCCTGGCCCCCTTCGGCCGCCCGATGCGCGCGCTGCTGGAGCGCCTGTCGCCGGCCACCCCCGCCGAGGCGCTCGGCCGCCCGCGCTTCCTCTACGACCAGGCCCTCGACCATCCGCCCAGCGCGCTGGACCTGGTGGAGCGCGAGCAGGCCGGCCTGGCCGCCCGCCTGCCCGGCCTGCTGGCCCCGGTGCTGGAGGGCACGCCCGCGGTGCCGCCCGTGGCCACCCAGCTGGCGGCCGCGGCCAGCGTCGAGCAGGCCACCAAGACCTTCCTGGCCGAGCTGCTGGCACGCGACCCGGACCGCGCGACCCTGGACCGCGCCGTGCTGCTGGAGAACCGCAACGAGCTGCTGGCCGCCCTGCGCGAGACCATCGGCGAATTCGCCACCGCCGCCGCCGGCCCGTCCCAGGCGCCCGTCGCCACCCGCATCCTGCAGCTGTCCGAGGCGCTGCACCTGCTGCTCCTCCAGCTGGAAGACGCCGGCAGCAGCGGCGACGCCGAAGACCTGGTGCTGCTGCGCGAGCTCTCGGCCGATCGCTCGGAGATGATGGACCAGATGCGCCGCCGCGTGGCCACGACCGAGGCGCTGACGCCGGAAGACCACAGCCTGCTGTTCCGCACGACCACCCTGTTCGAGCGGGCGGTGTGGCTCATTCGCCGGCAGACGTTGTTGTTGGGGGAGGCAGCGGTCTGACGAGGGAAGACAGGGAGAAGACAGAGGCAGGTCGGGGGAATGAATTCCCCCGAGCCCCCATCTTTTTTCTGATCACCGGCCGTGAAAAAGCCAGCACCTTCGCCGGCAGCGGTACCAGGGCATCACGGCGGGACGCCATTCATACAAAAACAGCGCGACCTGAGAGGTCGCGCTGCCGATTGGCCGTTTCACGTACTGTCTCCACGTGGACACGGCAGTCTGAAAGAAAAAAGAACGGGCGCGGCGCACTGCGCCGCGGGGGAATTCATTCCCCTCGCCTGCCCCTTCCTTCTCCTAAGGCACTTCGCTTCAGGCGTGCTCGAGATCCAGCGCGTAGCCGGCCGAGCGGACGGTGCGGATGATGTCCACTTCGCCGTCGGCGTTCACCGACTTGCGCAGGCGGCGGATATGCACGTCGACGGTGCGCGGCTCGACATGGATGTCGCGGCCCCAGACGGCGTCCAGCAGCTGCTCGCGCGAGAAGACGCGGCCCGGGTGCTGCATGAAGAATTCCAGCAGCCGGTATTCGGTCGGGCCCAGGTGCAGGGCGCGGCTGTTGCGCGTCACCCGGTGCGCGTCCTGGTCCATCGACACGTCCTGCCACGCCAGGACGCCCTTGGTGGCCACGCCGCCGGAGCGGCGCAGCAGCGCCCGGATCCGCGCCATCAGCGCGTCCATGACGAAGGGCTTGGCGATGTAGTCGTCCGCGCCGGTGTCCAGGGCGCGCACGGCGTCCTGGTCCTCGGTGCGGGCGGTGACCATGATGATCGGCAGGTCACGCGTGTCCGGGCGGCGGCGCAGCTGGCGGCAGACTTCCAGGCCCGACAGGGCCGGCAGCATCCAGTCCAGCAGCACCAGGTCGGGCGGCGCTTCCGCCACCCGCATCAGGGCTTCCTGGCCATCGGCGGCCTCGTCGACCCGGAAGCCCTGCTTTTCCAGGTTGTAGCGCAGCAGGGTCAGCAGCGGCGCCTCGTCCTCGACCACCAGGATGGTGGGACGCGACATGCCGGAATGCAGCTCGGCCATCGGGGGCATTTCTCCTCAGGCGGTCAGACGGGCGGGCGGACGACGGTATAGGCGGAGCTGTCGGATTTCGGCCGGTCCTCGGGCAGCATGTGGCCGAGCACGGCGTAGTGCACCGTCTCCGCGATATTCGTCGCGTGGTCGCCGATCCGCTCGAAGTTCTTGGCGATGAACAGCAGGTGGGTCGCCGCGGTGATGTTGCGCGGGTCTTCCATCATATGCGTCAGCATCTCGCGGAAGATGCCGTTGTAGATGTCGTCGACCGGGGCGTCGGCGCCCCAGACGCGCTCGGCGGAGACCGCGTCTTCCTTGACGAGCGCGTCGATCGCGTCCTTCAGGTTCTCCTGCACCAGCTTGGCCATCCACTGGAAGCCGTTCAGGCTGCCCAGCTGCGGCTGCTGCGAGACGACGATGGCGCGCTTCGCCGCATTGCGGGCGTAGTCGCCGATGCGCTCGATATCGGTCGAGACCTTCATGGCGGCCACGATCAGCCGCAGGTCGGCGGCCATCGGCTGGCGCAGCGCCAGCAGGCGGACGCAGAAATTCTCGATCTCGGTCTCCAGCGCGTCGATCTCGCCGTCGCGGCCGACGACGGCGCTGGCCAGCTCGGTGTCGCGGCGGATCAGGGCGGTGGCGGCGTCGGCCACCTGGCGCTCGGCCAGGCCGCCCATGCGGGCCACCATGTCGCGCAGGCGCTTCAGCTGTTCTTCATAGGACCGCACGATGTGCTCGCTTTGCAAGGTTTCCATGGGAGTCCCGATCAGCCGAACCGGCCGGTGATGTATTCCTGGGTCTTCTTCTGCTTCGGCGCGGTGAACATCTCCTCCGCCGGCGCCACCTCGATCAGCTCGCCCAGGTAGAAGAACGCCACCTGGTCGGCGCAGCGCGCCGCCTGCTGCATGTTGTGGGTGACGATGGCGATGGTGAAGTCGCGCTTGAGCTCGTCGATCAGCTCCTCGATCTTCAGGGTCGAGATCGGGTCGAGCGCCGAGGTCGGCTCGTCCAGCAGGATCACCTCCGGCCGCACCGCGATGGTCCGCGCGATGCACAGGCGCTGCTGCTGGCCGCCGGAGAGGCCCATGGCCGAGCTGTTCAGCCGGTCCTTGACCTCGCCCCAGATGGCGGCCCGCGTCAGCGCCCATTCGATGCGCTCGTCCATCTGCGCCTTGGACAGCTTCTCGTGCAGGCGGATGCCGAAGGCGATGTTCTCGTAGATGGTCATCGGGAACGGCGTCGGCTTCTGGAACACCATGCCGACGCGCGAGCGCAGCGCGTTGATGTCGACATCCTCGTCGAGGATGTTCTTGCCGTCGAGCAGCACCTGGCCGGTGGCGCGCTGGCCGGGATAGAGGCTGTACATGCGGTTCAGCACGCGCAGCAGGGTGGACTTGCCGCAGCCCGAGGGGCCGATCATGCCGGTCACCTGGCGGTCCGGCAGGTCGAAGTCGATCGACTTCAGCGCCTTGTGGTCGCCGTAGTAGAAATCGAGCTTGCGCACCGAGATGCGGGCCGGGTTCAGCGCCTCGCCGCTGCGGGCCTGCAGGCCGGGCATGGCGTCGGCGGTGTGGGTCATGGAAGCGCTCATGATCTGCCTCACTTATTGCGCAGCAGCGTGCGCGCCGCGATGTTGAGCCCGAGGACGCCGAGGGTGATGATCAGCGCGCCCGCCCAGGCCAGCGCGATCCAGTCCTGATAGGGCGAGCCGGCGTAGGAGTAGATGGTGATCGGCAGGCTGGACATCGGCCCGGTCAGGCTGAGCGACCAGTTCAGGTTGCCGAGCGAGGTGAACAGCAGCGGCGCGGTCTCGCCGGCGACGCGGGCCACCGCCAGCAGCACGCCGGTGACGATGCCCGAGGCGGCGGCGCGCCAGCAGACCAGCGTGATCATCTTCCACTTCGGCGCGCCCAGGCCGATCACGGCCTCGCGCAGCGTGTCGGGCAGCAGCCGCAGCATGTCTTCCGTGGTGCGGACCACGATGGGGATGACGATGATCGCCAGCGCCACCGACCCGGCCCAGCCGGAGAAGCCGCCGAAGGGCACCACCAGGATCTGGTAGACGAACAGGCCGATCAGGATCGACGGCGCCGAGAGCAGGATGTCGGAGACGAAGCGCACGGCATTGGCCAGCGGCGAGGCCTTGGCGTATTCGGCCAGGTAGGTGCCGACCAGCAGGCCGATCGGCGTGCCGATCAGGGTGCCGATGCCGGCCTGGATCAGGCTGCCGATGATCGGGTTGAGCAGCCCGCCATCGGAGCCCGGCGGCCGCGTCACCTCGGTGAAGACCCGCGGCGACAGGGCGGAGAAGCCGTTCCAGAACAGCGTGCCCAGGATCGACAGCAGCAGCACCAGGCCGATGCCGGTGGCGCCGTAGCAGGCGAGCTTCACGCCGAGCGCGGTGGCCCGGCGGCGGCGGCCGAGGGCGGCGGCGACGGCCAGGTTCTTGGCGGGGCCGCCCGGCTGGCTGGCCTTGGGCATGGCGGCGTGGGTGGTGGCGCTCATGGGATCAGGCCTTCTGACGCTGGCGCAGCAGGAAGCGCGAGGCGGCCAGCACGATGAAGGAGATGACGAAGAGCAGGAAGCCCAGCGCCAGCAGGGCCGAGAGCTTCAGGCTGCCCAGCTCGCTCTCGCCGAATTCGAGGGCGATCACCGAGGCGATGGTGTTGCCCGGCCCGAACAGGCTGGTCGAGATGCGGTTGGCGTTGCCGATGACGAAGGTGACCGCCATGGTCTCGCCCAGCGCGCGGCCGAGGCCCAGCATGATGCCGCCGACCACCGAGATGCGGGTATAGGGCAGCACGACGTTGCGGACCACTTCCCACTGGGTGCAGCCCAGGCCGTAGGCGCTTTCCTTGTAGACCGGCGGCACCGTCTCGAAGACGTCGCGCATGGTCGCCGCCACGAAGGGCAGCACCATGATCGCCAGGATCAGGGCGGCGGTGAAGATGCCGGTGCCGAAGGGGGGGCCGGCGAAGAGGAAGCCGACGCCCGGCAGCTCGCCCAGCGTGTCGATGACGAAGGGCTGCACCGTCTGCGCCATGAACGGCACGATCAGGAAGAAGCCCCACATGCCGTAGATGATCGAGGGGACGGCGGCCAGCAGCTCGACCGCGGTGCCGACCGGGCGGCGCAGCCAGGCGGGCGCCAGCTCGGTCAGGTAGAAGGCGACGCCGAAGGCCAGCGGCACGGCCAGCAGCAGCGCCAGCACGGCGGTGATGACGGTGCCGTAGATCGACACGCCGGCGCCGAAGACCTCCTGCACGGGGTCCCATTCGGTCGAGAAGACGAAGCCGGGGCCGAAGGCCATGAAGGCCGGCAGGCCGCCGATGAACAGGCCGATGATGATGGCGCCCAGCAGGGCCAGCACCAGGATTCCGGCAGCCCGGCAGGCGGCCGCGAAGATGGCGTCGCCCAGCGCGCCGGAGGCGGTGCCGCGCTTGAGGCCGGGCGGGGATCCGCTGACGGCGACGGCGTCGGGGGCAAGGGTGGCGGACGGCGGCAAATTCGCGCTCCGGGTCGCGGGTTCCGGGTAGCCCCCGGCGGCTGGTCAGGGCATGGGCGCGCGGTGCGGCCCTGCCCTGGGGGGAAGCCGGGCTTGACCGCCCCGGCCGATCCGCGGAAGCGGGCGGCGCCGATGTGGCACCGCCCGCCTGTCCTGTCGTCAGACCGGGGAGGAGCCCCCGGCCATCGGCCTCAGTTCGCCGGCCAGACCGGCTTGCCGTTGACCTGGATGGTGGCCCAGGCGGCGCGGATGGCGTTCTCGACCGCTTCCGGCACCGGGATGTAGTCCAGCTCGGTGGCGGTGGCATCGCCCGAGCGGAAGGCCCAGTCGAAGAACTTCATCACGTTCTGCGCGCGGGTGGCATCGGTCGGGTTGCGCGGCAGCAGGATGAAGGTCGGCGAGACGATCGGCCAGGAGGTGGCGCCCTGGGTGTCGATCAGGCTGGCGGCGAAGTTCGGCGCGGTCCAGTCGGCATTGGCGGCGGCAGCCTGGAAGGCGGCGGTCGTCGGCTCGACATAGTTGCCGGCGCGGTTGCGCAGCTGGGTGGTCACCAGCTTGTTCTGGGTGGCGTAGGCGTGCTCGACATAGCCGATGGCGCCGCGGACGTTGCGGACGGTGCCGGCGACGCCCTCGTTGCCACGGGCGCCCGTGCCCGACGGCCAGCGCACCGAGGTGCCCACGCCGACGCGGGTCTTGAAGTCGCCGGAGACGGCGGACAGGTAGGACACCCAGACAAAGGTCGTGCCCGAGCCGTCAGCGCGGTAGACCGGGGCGATCGCCAGGTTCGGCAGGTTCAGGCCCGGGTTCATCTCGACCAGGCGCGGGTCGTTCCACTTGGTGATCTTGCCCAGGTAGATGTCGGCCAGGACCTCGCCGGTCAGGCGCATCTTGTGGTCCTCGACGCCGGGCACGTTCACGATGGCGACCAGGCTGCCCATGGTGGCCGGGAACTGCAGCAGGTTGTGCTCCTGCAGCTGCTCGGCGGTCATCGGCGCGTCGGAGGCGCCGAAGTCGACGGTGCGGTTGCGGATCTGCGCCTGGCCGGCGCCCGAGCCGACGGACTGGTAGTTGAGCTGGATGTTCACCGCGCCGCGCGCCGCCTCGCCCCACTTCTGGTACAGCGGGTTCGGGAAGCTCGCACCGGCCCCGGTGATGGTGGCCTGCTGCGCGGAAGCCCCCATCGAGAGGCTGATCGACGCCACGAGGCCGGCCGCCAGGGCCAGAATCCGATTGCTCACTTGATATCTCTCCGTCCTTGGGGCCGCCCGGGGGTCGCTGCTGGCAGCGGATCCGGGCGGTTCGGTCGAGCGCCTTCTAGGACGGAGGAGCGACGGTTCTATTTCAGAAATATGAAGCTTCGATGACGGCCGGCTAGACATCTGCCTCGGGTTGTCCGGCCCGGGGCCCCGCCTGGTCGCCGGCGGCCCGGCGGAATGCCTGAAACCCAAGGCGGGGCCTGGGCTTTTCGCCGATGCCGGTGCCGCGCCCTTCGCGCCGCGCCGGGGAGGATCCTGCCATGCCCTGGCTGCCCGCCGCCACCGCCCTGGTCGTTTTCGCTGGATTGGCCACGCTGCCGCTGGCCGCGGCCCGGGCCGAATCGCCCCCGCAGCCGGTCGCCGCCGCGCTCGCGCTGGCGGAGCCGCAGCCCGGCTGGCGCGCCAGCCGGGTGATCGGCAGCCCGGTCTTCTCCGAGGCCGAGGAGCAGGTCGGCGCCGTGGTCGACCTGATCCTGCTGGAGGATGGCCGGGTCGCCGCCCTGGTGCTGGGCGTCGGCGGCTTCCTGGGCGTGGGGACGAAATACGTCGCCGTGCCGGCCCCGGCGGTGCGCTTCCTGCCCGGCCCGCGCGGCACGCCCCGCCTGGTCGTCGCCATGACCCGCGAGGCGCTGCGCGAGGCCCCCGCCTTCGACCTCGACGCCGAGAGCCGCTAGCGCAAGCCGTCTTCGAAGCGACGAAGACAACTTGCGCTAGCTCTTTGTTTGATCGCGTAATTCAGGCTTTTCGGCGATTCCGCCTCAAGCCATCACTACCTAGCGCTTCTTGGCCGTGCCGTCGTTCAGCGGCTTCTCCCAGCCCACGGTGTTGGTGCCGGGGCTGGATTGCGCCGGCGGGTCGCTGGCCGGGAAGCTGTCCTCCAGCGAGCGGTCCAGCTTGGCCTCGTCGCCCTTGGCCTTGCGGTGCTGCTCGACCGGCTCCGGCTTTTCACCGCCGGCGGGCGTCGGGGTCGCTGTGGGATGGGTCGCCATGGCTGCGTCTCCTCCGTCGCGCCCTGGCCGTCGCGGCCGGGCGTCTGTGCGGAAGCAACCCCGGCCGGACGCCACGGGTTGCCTGCTCGCGTTTCCGCGATTTTTCCGGTCGAGCAATTTCTCGCCAACGGCTAAGCTCGAGGCGGCCTCGTTGGAGCCGTGCCCATGGACCTGACCGGCAGCGACGACCCCCTGCTCGCCCCGCCCCCCGCCGATGCGGACCCTGCGCCGCCGCCCGAGGCCGCGGCCGACTGGCTGGACGCGCAGCTGCGCGCGACCTTCGAGGCCGACCGGGCGGAGCCGCTGCCGCCGCGGCTGCTCGCCCTGCTGCGGCCCGCACCATCCCCGGAGGATGCGCCGCGCTGACAGCGCGGCTTCCCGGGACTGTCACGGCACCGCCATGCGGCTGTCGCCGGCGCCGGTCCAGGAGGGGGTTTCTGCCCTCACGCGGAGTCGCCGCATGCCTGACGCCTTGCCCCGAATCACCCGCCAGCACACCGCCAACGCCGCGCTGTTCCTGAAGCGCTGGTCGGCCAATCCGCTGCAGATGGGCTCGGTGGTCCCCTCCTCGCCCAGCCTGTGCCGGCGCATCGCGCGCGAGGTGGCGCGCGGGCCGCAGGACTATGTGCTGGAGCTCGGCGCCGGCACCGGCGTCGTCTCCCGCGCGCTGCTGGAGAGCGGCGTGCCGGCCGAGCGGCTGATCGTGGTCGAGATCGTGCCCGAGATGGCGGCGCATCTGCGCCAGACCCTGCCCGGCGTGCGCGTGGTCTGCGGCGACGCCTTCGACCTGGCCGCCTGCATCCCGCCCGAGGCGCATAACCGCATCTCGACGGCGATCTGCGGCATCCCGCTGGTGCTGCTGCCGCTGGAGAAGCAGCGCCGCTTCCTCGACAGCGTCGAGGCGGTGGCGCCGGGCCGCGGCTTCCTGCTCTACAGCTATTGCATCACCTCGCCCCTGCCCTGGCGCAAGCTGGCGCTGAAGGCCGAGCGCCGCGCCTGGACGCCGCGCAACTTCCCCCCCGCCAGCGTCTGGCGCTACACGCCCAGCGCCGCTTGATTCGTTGACGTAACGTTAAGCGCCATGCTGTCCTGCCGCCTTCCTGAGGGTCTTTGGGGAGGCGGCGATGGGCGGCATTCTGCAGGCGGCACCCGAGGTGGAGGCGCAACCACTGTGGCAGGGCGGCGTGCCCGCCGAGGCGGTGCTGTTGTCCGAGGCCTTCGAAGGCTGCGTGCTGACACCCTATAATGACGGCTTCGGCTTCCCGACCATCGGCATCGGCAGCCGGCGCTACGCCGACGGCACGCCGGTCTGGCTGGGCGGCCCCGCCATCAGCCGCGCGACCGCCGAGGCCCTGGCGATGCGCGACCTGGAGAAAGCGGCCGCCCTGGTCGCCCAGGCGGTGCGCGTGCCGCTAACCCCGCGCCAGGCGGCGGCGCTGATCCTGCTGGCCAACAACCTGGGCGCGCTGACGGTCGCCGCCCCCAGCCTGCTGAAGCTGGTCCATGCCGGCGACTGGAAGGCGGCGGCCGACCTGTTCAAGATCTACCGCACCAGCGCCGGCAAGCCCGCCACCGGCCTGCGCCGCCGCCGCTGGACCGAGGCCGCCTTCAGCCTGGGCATGGCGCCGATGCTGGCGAAGCAGAAGGCCTGGGACGCCATCCAGTCGCCGGAAGACTGGCCGCCCTTGCCCGGCTGAGCCTCAGCCGACGGCGCCCAGCCCGGCCGGCAGCTCGCCGCGCAGCGAGACCAGCTGGGCGCGGAACTGCGCGGCGCAGGCCTGCCAGCTGAAGCCCTCGGCCCGCGCCCGGCAGGCGGCGCGGTCGGCGCCCAGCGCGGCCAGGCAGGCGCGCCGCAGGTCGTCGTCGACGGCGCCCACGGGTTCGTCGCCCAGCACCGTCAACGGCCCGGGCTGCGGATAGGCGGCGACCGGGGTGCCGCAGGCCAGCGCCTCCAGCAGCACCAGGCCGAAGGTGTCGGTGCGCGAGGGGAAGACCATGACATCGGCCGCGGCATAGGCCGCCGCCAGCGCCGCGCCATGGCGGAAGCCGGCGAAATGCGCGGCCGGGAAGCGCTGCTGCAGCCCCGCCCGCGCCGGCCCGTCGCCGACGACGACCTTCGACCCCGGCAGGTCCAGCGCCAGGAAGGCCTCGATATTTTTTTCTGTTGCCACCCGGCCGACGTGAAGGAAAATCGGGCGCGGCAGGTCCGGGAAAGCGTCGCGCGGGCCGGGGCGGAACAGCTCGGTGTCGACGCCCCTCGACCAGTGGCGCAGGCGCGAGAAGCCCTGCGCATCGAGCTCGCGATGCAGGCTCTCGGTGGCGACGAAGGTGCCCGAGGCCGCGGCGTGGAAGCGCCGCAGCACCGGCCAGGACCAGGCCAGCGGCACCCGGAAGCGCGCCGCCAGATAGTCGGGGAAACGGGTGTGGAAGGCGGTGGTGAAGCGCCAGCCGCGCCTGCGGCACAACGCCCGCATCGCCCAGCCCAGCGGGCCTTCGGTGGCGATGTGCACGGCATCCGGCTCGGCGGCCTCGACCATGGCGGTCAGGCGGCGGCGGGGGAACAGCGCCAGGCGCAGCCCCGGCTCGCCGGGGACCCCCATGCTGCCGAAGCGGTCCGGGCTGATCACCGTGACGCTGTCGCCGCCGCGCGTCAGCGTCTCGGCCACCATGCCAAGGGTGCGGACGACGCCATTGACCTGCGGCGTCCAGGCATCGGTCACCAGCAGCAGCCGCATTGTTTTATTCCGCCGCGACGGCGACCGGCGCCGGCAGGGCGCGCGGGGTGGCGTTGTGGCGGCGGCGGTGCTCGGCGGCCCAGTCGATCAGCTCGAAGCGGCCATCGGCATGCTCGACCAGCGCCGAGCAGCTTTCCACCCAGTCGCCGTCATTCATGTAGGTGATGCCGTTCACCTGGCGCATCTCGGCATGGTGGATATGGCCGCAGATGACGCCGTCCAGCCCGCGGCGCCGGGCTTCCTCGGCCAGCGCCACCTCGAAGCGGTCGATCGCCTTCACCGCCTCCTTCACCTGGCGCTTCAGCCACTGGCTGAGCGACCAGTAGGGATAGCCCAGCCGGCGCCGCACCGCGTTGAACCAGCGGTTCACCGCCAGCGCCACGTCATAGGCCCAGTCGCCCAGATGCGCGATGACGCTGGCATAGCGCACCACGCTGTCGAACTCGTCGCCATGGATCAGCAGGAAGCGGCGGCCATCGGCGGCGACATGCACCGCCTCCTTCACCAGGGCGATGCCGGCCACCTGGAATTCCGGCCCGGCCCAGTCGCGGAAGACCTCGTCATGGTTGCCGGGGATATAGGTGACCTTGGTCCCGCGCTTGGCCATGGACAGGACCTTGCGGATGACCTGGTCGTGCTTGGCGTCCCAGTACCAGGAGCGCTTCAGCCGCCAGCCATCGATGATGTCGCCCACGAGGTAGAGATGCTCGCACTCCACCTCCTCCAGGAATTCGAGCAGCAGGTCGGCGCGGCAGCCACGCTGCCCCAGATGGGTGTCGGAAATGAACAGCGTCCGATAACGGCGCTTGTCGGGGCTCGGCAGCATTCCGGCTTCCCTCGGCTGGGCCCAACGACCGAGTCCGCGACCGGTGGCCTTGGGCGTTGCATCCGAGGGAGGCCTTATCGGAGCTTCGCGACGGGCCGGTGACGAGGGTGTGACAGATCGAAGAGAAGATGTCGGGGAAGACAGAATAAGGTCGGGGGAATGAATTCCCCCGAGCCCCCTTCTTCTTTCTGGGGTGACTGCCGTGTCCACGTGGAGACAGTACGTGAAACGGCCCATCGACAGCGCGACCTTTGGGCGGGCGCTGATGCTATAAAATCAGAAAAAAGAAGGGGTCCAGGGGAATTCATTCCCCTGGCCTATTCCTTGAATTCACCCCCCAGAACGAACAGGCAGTCGCCACGCAGCGTCCGCCCTGGCTGCCGCTTGCAGAGGACGAAGCCGTCATTGAGGAAGGTGCATTCCACGAAGGGCGCCCAGGGCGTCTCGGGGAAATGGATCCGCGCCGCGGGCTGGCCGGCCTTCACGCGGTCGCCGAGCTCGACCAGCGGCTCGAAGACGCCGGCCTCGGGCGTGTAGACGAAGTGGTCCTGGCCGGCGAGGCCGAAGATCTCGGTGGCCTCCCCCTCGATGCGGGCGCTCTCGGGCAGGATGCCCAGATGGACCAGCAGGTTGTTCACGCCCCGCTCGGCGATGCGCAGCCCGGCCGGGGTGACGCAGCCGGCGCCGCCGAGCTCGCTGCCCAGCGTCGGGATGCCATGGGTCTCGGCATAGCCGCCGAGCGTCTGGTTGCCGCCCTGTCCCTGCGCCCGGCCCTGCACATAGGCCAGCGGCGCGCCGAAGGCCCGCAGCGCCGCCATGTGCTTCGCGTAGAGCGCGGGATCGGGCACCTGGCTGGTCAGCACGCAGGGCACGTAGAGCAGCGAGGACCCGCCGGAATGCAGGTCGCAGATCAGGTCGGCGCGCGGGATCAGCTCGCTGGCGATGAAATAGGCGATCTGCTGGGTGACCGAGCCGTCGGGATCGCCGGGGAAGATGCGGTTCAGGTTCAGGTTGTCGATCGGCGAGACGCGGTTGCCGGCCATGGCGGCGGGGAAGTTGGCCGTCGGCAGGATGATGACGCGGCCGCGGATGGCGTCCGGCGTCAGCCGCTTGACCAGGTTGGCCAGCGCCACCTGGCCTTCGTATTCGTCGCCATGGTTGCCGGAGACGAAGAGCGCGGTCGGCCCCTCGCCGTTGCGGATGACGACGATGGGGATCGGCAGGAAGCCATAGGCCGAGGCGTGGCTGGAATGGAACAGGCGCAGGAAGCCGTGCTGGGCCCCATCCTTGTCGAAATCGACATCGCAGAGGATGCGGCTCTTGCGGGGTTCAGGCATGGCGCGGTTGGCTCCGTCGGTGCTTTGGACGCTCAATGCGTCTTGGTCAGCAGGTGGCAGGCGGCGAGATGGCCCGGCGCGGTCTCGGCCAGCGGCGGCGCCACCTCGCGGCAGACCGCCATGGCGTGCGGGCAGCGGGTGTGGAAGCGGCAGCCCGACGGCGGGTTGATGGCGCTGGGCATGTCGCCCACCACGCGCAGCCGGGCGGCGCGGCGGGCGGCGCGCCCGGCCGGATGCGGCGCCGGCACCGCGGCCAGCAGCGCCTGGGTATAGGGATGCATCGGCGCCGCGTAGAGCTGCTCCTTCGGCGCCAGCTCGACGACGCGGCCGAGATACATCACCGCGACGCGGTCGGAGATGTGGCGCACCACCGACAGGTCATGGGCGATGAACAGGTAGGTCAGGCCCATCTCCTGCTGCAGGTCCTGCAGCAGGTTGACGATCTGCGCCTGGACCGAGACGTCGAGCGCCGAGACCGCCTCGTCGCAGACGATGAAGCGCGGCCGCAGGATCAGCGCGCGGGCGATGCCGACGCGCTGGCGCTGGCCGCCGGAGAATTCATGCGGGAAGCGCGAGGCGGCGCGGGCCGGCAGGCCGACGCGCTCCAGCATGGCGGCGACGGCGGCGCGGGCGGCGGCATCGGGCTTGGCGCCATGGATCAGCATGGGCTCCATGACGATGTCCTCCACCGTCATGCGCGGGTTCAGCGCGCCGTAGGGGTCCTGGAAGACGATCTGCATGCCGCGCCGGGTCTCGCGCAGCTGCTTCGGCGCCAGCGCCATGATGTCGGCGCCGTCGAACAGGACATTGCCGTCGCTGGCCTCCAGCAGGCGGATCAGCAGCCGGCCGAGGGTCGACTTGCCGCAGCCGGACTCCCCCACCAGCCCCAGGGTTTCCCCGGGCATGATGCGGAGCGAGACATCGTCCACCGCGCGCAGCACCGGCCCGCCGATGCGGCGGCCGAACCAGCCGGCGGGGCCGACATGGAAATGCTTGGACAGACCCGTGGCCTCGACGAGCGGGCGTGGCGGGATCATGCGGGCTCAGCCATGGGGGCGGCGATCTCCGGCAGGCGGATGCAGGCGGCGGCATGGGCGGGGGCGAGCTCGGCCAGCACCGGCAGGGTGTCGGCGCAGGCCGGCACGGCATGGCCGCAGCGCGGGCGGAAGCGGCAGCCGGAGGGCCGGCGCGCCGGCTCCGGCAGGCTGCCCGGGATGGCGACCAGCCGCGGCCGGTCGTGGTCGAGCGAGGGCACGCAGTCGAGCAGGCCGCGCGTGTAGGGATGCAGCGGCGCGTCGAACAGGCGCTCGACCGGCGACTGCTCGACGATGCGGCCGGCATACATGACCAGCACGCGGTCGGCGGTTTCCGCCACCACGCCCATGTTGTGGGTGATGATCATGATGGCCATGCCGAACTCGTCGCGCAGGTCCATCAGCAGGTCGAGGATCTGCGCCTGGATGGTGACGTCGAGCGCGGTGGTGGGCTCGTCGGCGATCAGCAGGCGCGGGTTGCAGGCCAAGGCGATGGCGATCATCACGCGCTGCCGCTGGCCGCCGGAGAGCTGGTGCGGATAGTCGTCCATCCGGCGTTCCGGCGACGGGATGCCGACCTTGGCCAGCAGCTGCACGGCGCGCTCGCGCAGCGCCCGCGGCGACAGGCGCTCATGCGCGCGGATGGTCTCCATGATCTGCTCGCCGATGCGGAAGACCGGGTTGAGCGAGGTCATCGGCTCCTGGAAGATCATGGCGATCCCCGGGCCACGGATCTTCTGCAGCTGCCGCTCGGACAGCTTTGTCAGGTCCTGCCCTTCGAACATCACCGAGCCTGACAGGATCTTTGCCGGTGGCCGTGGCAGCAGCCCCATCACGGTGAGCGCCGTGACGCTCTTGCCGCTGCCGGATTCGCCGACGATGCCGAGGATTTCGCCCGGCTCGATGCTGAAAGAAATATCCTCGATGGCGGTGACCTGGCCGCTTTCGGTGCCGAAGGCGGTGGTGAGGTTGCGGATCTCGAGCAGGCTCATTGCTGGATCCTCAGCCGGGGGTCGAGCACGTCGCGCAGGCCGTCGCCCAGCATGTTGAGGCCGAGCACGGTCAGCATCAGGGCGACGCCGGGGATGGCGATGATCCAGGGGGCGTCGCGCATGAAGTCGCGGCCCTCGGCCATGATATTGCCCCAGGTCGGCGTCGGCGGCACCGCGCCGAGGCCGAGGAAGGACAGCGTGGCTTCCGACAGCACCGCATAGGCGAACAGGAAAGAGAGCTGGACGATCATCGGCGCCATGGCATTGGGCAGGATATGGTGCCGCAGGATGCGCCAATGGCCGGCGCCGGCGGCGACCGCGGCCTGGACGTATTCCATCTCCCGCAGCACGATGACCGAGGCGCGGACGATGCGCGCCGTGCGCGGGATATAGACGATGCCCAGCGCCAGGATGACGTTCATCGTCGACGGGCCGAGCATCGCGGTGACGCCGATCGCCAGCAGGATCGCCGGGAAGGCCATCAGCGCGTCGTTGATGCGCATCAGGACGTTGTCGACGCGGCGGAAATAGCCGGCGAGCGCGCCGATCAGCGTGCCAAATACGGCGTTCAGCGCCACCACCGAGATGCCGATGATCACGGAGAGCTGCGCGCCCCAGACCACGCGCGACCACAGGCTGCGGCCGAAATTGTCGGTGCCCAGCACATAGTCGCCGCCGGGGGGCAGGAACTTGTTGCGCATCGACAGGCGGTTGGGGTCGGCCGTGGTGATCCAGGGCGCGGCGGCGGCCAGGAAGGCGATGATGCCGAACAGCACCAGCCCGGTCAGGAACAGCCGGTGCCGGAACAGCCGGCGCAGCGCGGCCAGCGCCGGGTGGCGGCGCTTCGGCGCGCGCTCGGCCAGTTCGGGGGTGGCGGCGATGGGAAGGGCCTCACTCATAGCGCACCCGCGGATCCAGCACGGCATAGAGCAGGTCGATGCCGATATTGACGAGGACGAGGAAGGCGGTGACCAGCAGCAGCCCGCCCTGCACCATCGGATAGTCGCGGTTCAGCACCGCCTGGGTCAGCAGCTGGCCGATGCCGGGGATGGAGAACAGCGCCTCGGTCACCACCGCGCCCGACAGCAGCAGGCTGATGATGATGCCGACCACCGTGGTGATCGGGATCAGCGCATTGGCCAGCGCATGGCGGAAGACCACCTGGTGATAGGGCAGGCCCTTGGCGCGGGCGGTGCGGATATAGTCCTGCCGCATCACCTCCAGCATGGTCGAGCGGGTGATGCGCGCCAGCAGCCCGGCCTGCAGCAGCGCCAGCGAGATCGCCGGCATGGTGACGCTGCGGAACCACCCCCAGGGGTCCTGGGCGAAGGGCACGTAGCCGCCGGTCGGCAACCAGCCCAGATGGACGGCGAAGACGATGATCATCACCAGGCCGAGGAAGAAGCTCGGCACCGAGATGCCGATCATGGCGAAGATCATGGCGATCTGGTCGACCAGCGTGTTCTGCTGCAGCGCGGCGGCGATGCCGCAGAGCAGGCCGATGATCAGCGTCAGCACCAGCGCGTAGGCCGACAGCCCCAGCGTCACCGGCAGCCGCTCCATCGTCACCGCGAAGACGCCGCGGCCCATCAGGATGGAGCGCCCCAGGTCGCCCTGCAGCAGCCCGCCATACCAATGGAACAGCTGCGCCAGGAAGGGCTGGTCCAGGCCGAGATCGGCGCGGATCTGCGCCACCTGCTGCGGCGTCGCCGACAGGCCGGCGATGGCGGCCGCCGGGTCGCCCGGGATCAGCCGCATCATGCCGAAGGTGATCAGGCTGACCAGCAGCAGCACCGGCAAGGCGCTGGCCAGCCGCCGCAGCGCGACGCCCATCATGGCGCCACGCCCTCAGCCGCCTCCTTCACCGCTCCATCCAGACGTTAGAGAAGCGCGGGATGCGAAATGGACGAAAACCCTTCACCGTGGCCCGCGTCGCCTGCACCTTGGTCAGCGAGCCGAAGGGATAGGCCAGCGCCCGCTCCATCACCAGCTGCTGCATGCGGGCGAAGGCGGCGTTGCGCTCGGCTTCCGTCGGCTTGGTGTTCATGTCGTTCCAGGCGGCCTCGACATCCGGGTCGCCGCGGTCGTCGCGCGGGCGGTAGTTGGCGCCGGGGGAGGCCAGGAACTGCATGGTCGCCAGCGCGCCCAGCGCCGGCTGCGTGCCCCAGCCGGAGTGGAAGAAATGCCACTCGTTGCTGTTGACCTTCTGCGACATCTGCACCGAGGTCGGCCAGTCGACGACGCGCAGCTGCGCATTGATGCCGGCCGCCTGCATCTGCTGCTGCATCACCAGGGCGGCGTTGTACATCGCCGGATAGTCGCGGTTGGTCAGGATGGTGATCGGCTCGCCCTTGTAGGGCGACTGCGCCAGGAAGCGCTTGGCCGCGGCGACGTCGTTGACGTTGTAGAACTGCTTGCCGGCATCCGTGTAGCTCGGCTGGTTCGGGAACTGGAAGCCGACATTGAGGCGGAAATTGCCGTCGGTCGCGGCATCCATGATGTCCTCGGCGCCGAGCGCCGCCTGCACCGCGCGGCGGAAGTTCAGGTTGTCGGTGGGCGGCGTCGCGGTGTTGGGCAGGGCGATCTGGATCCACCAGTTCTCCAGCGGCAGCACGGTGACGTTGCGGTTGGCGCGCAGCGCGGCGACCGCCTTGGTGGGCACGTCCTCGACGCCCTGCAGCTCGCCGGTCTCGAGGCCGGCGACGCGGGCCGAGGCCTCGGTCACGATGCGGAAGGTCACCGTGTCGAGGCAGGCCTGCTTGTAGCCGCCGAAGCCGGTCGCCTGCTCATAGGCGGTATTGGGCTTGTAGCCGTCATAGCGGCCGAGCCGGGCCTGGGCGCCGGGGGTGAATTCCAGCAGCCGGAAAGGCCCGGTGCCAATGGGGCGCAGCTGCTGCGGCGCGTCATCCTTGTGCTCGGCGGGGATGATGACGATGGGGACACTGAAAGAAGAAAGCGCCTCGATGAAGGTCGGCTGCACCACCTTCATGCGGATGACGAAGGTCGCCGCATCCGGCGCCTCCCAGCGGTCGACATTGTCCAGCGTGCTGCGCTGCAACCCGATCCGCTTGTAGCGGTCGAAGGAGGCGACGACATCGGCCGAGGTCATCGGCTTGCCGTTGTGGAAGGTGACGCCGCTGCGCAGCGTGAAGGTATAGGTCAGGTGGTCGTCGGATTCGACCATCTTCTCGGCCAGCTCGAGGATCGGCCGGTTGTTCTCGTCGCGCGTCACCAGCGATTCGTAGATGTTCATCGCGATGTTGCGGGTGGAGATGGTGCTGGACGTCATCTGGTCCAGGCTGTTGACATTGGCCTCCTGGCCGAAGACCAGGTCGCCGCCGCGCTGCGGGCATTGGAAGGGGGCGGCGGCGGCCGGCGTCGCGGCGAGCCCCGCCGCCAAGACCAAGCCCGCGATCCCGAAGGACGCAGGGCCGCAGGACGCCAGCAAGGATCGCTGCATCGCGAGAATCCCCAGTTGTTTCGTCGTTTCTTTTGAAGCCTCGGGGCAAGCTTCGAAGCAGGGCGTTGCGCCGTCAATCCTATTTCATGTTTCAACCGATGAAGCGGCGCAGCACGTTCAGCAGCAGCCGGCTGACCGGGCCGTCGAAGCCGTCGTCGCGCCACAGGCTGCCGCAGAAGGTGATGGAGCCGACGGCGAAGACCGCGCCGCCGCCGGGGGTCTCGAAATAGGCGAGCTCGCCGCGCTTCAGCGCCTCGGGCGGCTCGCCGGAGACGGTGGCCAGATGCGACAGCAGCTCTTCCGGAACGGTGACGAAGGAGGATGGCGGCTCGACCGAGCGGGCCAGCACCACCGTCCCCGGCGGCGAGCCCAGCGCCGCATCGGCGCGGTCGAGCTCGAAGCCTGCCGCACCGCCGCCCGACAGCCCGTAATCGCCGATCTTCTCCTCGTCGACACCATCGAAGACCCAGGCGAATTCCGGCGTCAGCCCGGCCTCGATGCGGCGGTAATAGGTGCCCTCGAACAGCCCCTGCGCGGAGAAGCCGACGCCGGCCAGCGCCTGGGGCGGCCGCCGGTTGCGCCGCCACAGCCCGCCATAGGCGCCGTCCAGCTGGTGGTAGTATTCGCCCGGATCGGCGGCCCAGGCGCGGATGCCGCCCTCGGCGCGGCGCAGCTCGATCATGCCGGGCAGCTCCGGCACGCAGGCGATGCGCCAGTAGAAGCCGTTGCCGCCCAGATACACCATCTTTCCGCCCGACGCGGTGAAGGCGCCCAGCGCGTCCAGCGTCTGCGAGGTATGATATTCGGGATGCGATCCGGTCAGCACGACGTTGTACGGCGCAACCAACCCGACGCCTTCCTCGTGCAGGTCCTCGTCGGTGACGACGTCGAAGTCGATGCCCTGCGCCTCCAGCCAGGCCAGCAGATGGGTGTCGGCCGGGTAGTGCCGCAGCCCGGAGCCCCGCGCGTCGTTGAACGTCAGGAAACCTGGCCGCATGGTCAGCATCGGCCGCAGCCGCGAGGAGAAGGCGATGCCGGTATTGTCCGGATGCCGGTTGTAGGTCGAGCGGCCATAGAGCGGAAAATCATCCGGGTTGTGCGGATAGGCGCCCCAGGCGGCGACGCGGGCGCGGTAGGCGGCGTCGGCATTGCCGCGCGAATGATTGGCATAGGCCTGGTAGGTGAAGGTCGAGGCCAGGAAGGCGACCTTCGCCCGCGGCTTCTCCCCCCGCGCCGGCAGCACGTAGAACGGCAAGAAATCCTCGCCGCCGGCGCAGGTCAGCCGCAGGGCATAGGCGCCGCTCTGCAGCCCGTCGGGGATGCGGAACAGGAAGTCGGATTGCCAGCCGCAATCGCCCAGGTCGTCGGCGTGGAAATGGATGGCGGCATAGTCGCGCGGCGCATGGCGCCAGCACATTTCTTCCCCCGACCAGCGGGCGCCGACCACGGCCCGCGTCGGCACGTTCAGCAGCCGCCCGTGGCAGGCCTGGGGGCCGGTATCCAGCACCGTCTGGCTGGCGATGCCCGCGGAGAAGTCCCACAGCGCCAGGGGCGATGGCGGGTTGTCCAGCGGGCGCGGCCAGGTCTCGCGATGGCCGGGGAACACCGCGGGGTCCTCCAGCTTGCCGGTGAAGTGGCGGACGAGCGTCCCCCCTTCCCGCTCGGCGGCCACCAGGAACTCGCCGCCGCCGGCGACCGGGAGAAAGCCGTGCAGGGATTCGCGCAGCACCACGGTGCCGCCGCTGGCCGGGTTCACCGGCACCTGGCCGAGCCAGAGGCAGCCGGCCTCGGCATCCAGCGACAGCCACAGCCGGTACCAGCCGCGCGCCGCGACCGGCACGCCCGTGGCGATCTCCCGCACCGCGCCATCCTGCGCCAGCCGCGCCACCGCCCCCTGCGGCCCGAGCGCCAGGGTGACGCGGCGGCCGCCCTGCGCCTCGCTGAGCAGCGCCGCCGGCGCCTTGGGCACCGCGCCGGCCCAGGCCAGCACCGTCCAGGTCACCGCCCCCGGGCCGCGCCGCGGGCCGGAGGGGATGACGGCGCAGGAGCCCAGCGCGATCGGCTGGTGCCTTCCCTGGAACTCGGCGTCGAATGTTGCAGAAAGATCGTCGAAGCGAATCCCCGGCCCCGCCGGGTTGGGATCGCCGCTGATCACCCGCAGCAGCCGCGCGCGGTAGCGGGCGCCGGAGGGCACGCTGACCTGCACGGCGAGGGACTCGCCCGGCCGGCGGGAGAAGCGGTCGAGATAGCCGGTGATGGGCAGCTCGCGCGGCGCGGCGGTCATGCGGCGCGGCAACCCATGCTGCGGTGCGGGGGAAGGCGCATGCGCGGTCTCCATCGTCGGCAGGGCTGCAGTCTTGCCCAGCGCTTCCGGTTCTGAAAGCCCCCCTCCGGAAAACACCTGTCTTCGCCTCGCGCTTTCGGGTCGCTGCGGGAACGCACTGGTCAGCGGCGCGCCAGGGGTGCAGTCTGGCCAGCGCACAGAGCGAGGCGCGGACATGAGCGTGGCCATCCAGAACCTCACCAGCAGCGCGGCCGAAGAGCAGGAATGGGCGCTGCGCTGCGACATGGCGGCGGTGTTCCGCGTCGCGGCAAGGCTCGGCTGGAACGAGCAGATCGGCAACCACAACAGCCTGATGCTGCCGGGCGAAGGGCCGCCGCGCTTCCTGATCAATCCGCGCGGCTACCTGTTCCAGGAGCTGCGGGCCAGCGACCTGATCGTCTGCGACCTCGACGGCCGCGTGCTGCAGGGCAGCGGCGAGCTGCGCAAGGTCGCCTTCCACATCCATGCGCGGATCCATGTGCAGAATCCGGGGGCGGCCTGCGTCATCCATGTGCATCCGCGCTGGCTGACCGCGCTGTCGCTGCTGCGCGACACCGAGCTCGCGCTGTCGCACCACAACAACCTGCTGCTGAACGACCGCATCGTCTATGACCATGAGGGCGACGAGCCGGTGCACCAGAACACCGAGGGCGACCGCATCGCGGCGCTGATGGCCGACAAGACGGTGATGGTGATGCGCGGCCATGGCGTCACCGTGGTGGGCCCCCGGGTCGAGGACGCCTTCGACGAATGCTATTTCGCCGAGCGCACGGCGATGGTGCAGCTGACCGCGCTGCAGACCGGCCAGCCGCTGCACCGCCTGCCGGACGGGCTGCGGCGCAAGCACCACGGCCCCTGGGGCGACAAGGTCGATGCCCGGCTGCACCTGGACGCCTGGCGCCGCATCCTCGACCGCGAGGAGCCGGCCTACAAGGAATAGCGCCTCAGCCGGCCTGCCATTCGCGGATGCCCTGGATCGGCCAGAGCAGCATCAGCACGTTCAGCGTCAGGTTGTCGCGGATGGCATAGAGGGCCAGCAGCTCGAAGAAGACACCCAGGGCCAGGGTGACCTTCCAGGGCAGCCGGGCCGCGAGCGCGAAGCCCAGCAGCATCCAGCCCAGGTCGGCTAGCGAGTTCAGCACGCTGTCCCCCTGGTAGCCGGCGGCCAGCGTCGCCTCGCGGTAGCGGTCGATCACCATCGGCGTGTTCTCGGCCACCTCCCAGGCGGCCTCGACCAGGCTGGCGACCACCATTCGGGCACCGACCGTCCAGCCGGGCCGCAGCCAGGCCAGCGCGGCATAAAACAGCAGCCCGTGGATGATGTGGCTCGGGGTGTACCAGTCGGCGATATGCTGGGAATTGCCCGGCCCGTCGGCGCGGCCATACCAGAGCAGCACCTCGCCGCAGGTGCAGATCGGCACCCTTCCCATGGCCAGCAGCACCGCGGCCATGACGACAGCGATGCCCAGCACCGCCAGCATGGGGCGCCTCATGCGCGCCGCCTTGGGGCAGAGAGCGCGGGCGCGTAAGTTGCCCCCCCTTCGCATCGCTTCAGGACCGGCTGCATGTCTTTCCCTCCTGCCTCGACCCCGTGCCTGGCTCCCTCCGGTTACAGCCCGCGCGCCGCTGGCCTGCAAGCCGCGGCGTCCTGAACATGCCGATACCCCGCATCATCTGGACGGCGCCGACCGCGCCGATCCTGCTGGCGGCCCTGCTGGCCCCCGCCATCGCCGTGCTGCAATCCAAGGCCATGGCGCCGATCGGGCTGGTCGCCCTGGTCGCCGCCGTGCTGCTGGCCCGGCGCGAGAGCGGCCGCTGGCCCTGGCCGCTGCGCGCCGGCGCCGGGCTGACCCCCGGCCAGGCGGCGCTCGGCCTTGGGCTGCTGCTCGGGCTCTGGGGCGCCGCCTCGGCCGCCTGGGCGCCGGAGCCGGCCCGCGCCCTGAAGGACGGTCTCTCCTTTGCAGGACTTGTTTTCCTGGCCGCCGCCGCTGCCCGGGCGGTCGCGCAGAGCGGCCCCGAGGCGCGCGCGCCCCTGCCCTATGCGCTCGCGGCCGGGCTGTTCCTCGGCCTCGGGCTGGCGCTGGCCGACCACCTGTCGGGCTCGATGATCCGGGCGGCGGTGCGCGGCATCGCCGAGCCGACGCCGCAGCTGGCCTTCGGGCTGAAGCCGGCGGCCTCGGTCATGGCGCTGCTGCTGCCGCTGCTGGCCGCCACCCCCTGGCGCCCGGCCCTGCGCCTCGGCCTGCCGCTGCTGGGCGGCCTGCTTCTGCTGGCCATCCCCGGCGACACCGCGCGGATCGCCGTGGTGGCGGGCCTGGCCGCCGCCGGGCTGGCGGCGCTGCTGCAGCGCTGGGCGCCGGGGCGGCTGGCGGCGGTGGTCGGGCTGGCGCTGGCCGCCATCATCCTGGCGACGCCGCCGCTGCTGCCGACGCTGCTGGACAAGGTGGCCCCGGTCGCCGAGCGGCTGCCGCCCTCGGCCATCCACCGCCTGGTCATCTGGCATTTCGGCGCCGAGCGGGCGGCGGAGAAGCCGCTGCTCGGCTGGGGCATGGAGGCCTCCCGCGCGCTGCCCGGCGGCGACGACCGGCCGGAGGCCGGGCGCCTGGCCGCCATCGGCGTCACCAGCCAGGGCCTGCGCGACTGGTTCGCCGCCCCGCATGTGAAGCTGATGCCGCTGCACCCGCATAACGGCCCGCTGCAGCTGAAGCTGGAGCTCGGCGCGGTGGGCAGCCTGCTGGCCGCCGGGGCGGTGATGCTGCTGGCGATGCAGGCCGGACTGCTGCGCCTCGGCGCCGGTCCGCTGGGCATGCTGGTCTCGGGATTCGTCACCTTTCTCGCCAGCTTCGGCGCCTGGCAGGGCTGGTGGCTGTGCAGCCTGGCCCTGGCCGTGGTGCTGGCCCAGGCCCTGCAGGACGCGCCGCAGGAGAACCATCAGAAACCCGCGAGACAACCATAGGTTGCTGCCCGATTTCCGAAAAACCCCTGCAACTGGGGCGAAAACGGCATTTTTCGCGGGGTGCGCACAAAGGCTTGTGCTCGCATAGGATGCAACGGTAAACGAGTTGCTATCAGAGCGCCGCGGAATCGATCCGGGGCACACGCGAGGACAAACCATGTCTGGCTCGGTCAAGCGGCGCAGCCTGCTTGCTTTCAGCGCCCTGGTGCTGAGCGTGACGCCGCGCCTGTCCGGCCATGCCGAGCTGGTGCTGGAGCCGACCATGTCCGGCCCGGCCGAATGGGCCGATTTCAAGCGCATCTACATGACCGATGCCGGCCGCGTGGTGGATACCGGCAACAAGGACCAGTCGCATTCCGAGGGCCAGGGCTGGGCCATGCTGCTGGCCACCGCCTTCGACGACGAGGCCACCTTCGACCGGGTCTACAACTGGACCCGGATGACCATGCGCCGGCCCTACGATTCGCTGACCGCCTGGAGCTGGAAGCCGAACCGGACCCGCCCGGTCGAGGACATGAACAACGCCACCGACGGCGACCTGTGCATGGCCTGGGCGCTGTACCGCGCCGCCAAGCGCTGGAAGCGGCCGGAGCTGCTGGAGGATGCCCGCACCATCGCCCGCGACCTGCACCGGCTCTGCGTGCGCGAGGTCGATGGCCGCGCCGTGCTGCTGCCCGCCGCCTATGGCTTCGAGCATGCCGGCTATGTCGTGGTGAACCCCTCCTACTATGTCTTCCCCGCCTTCCCGGCGATGGCCGCGCTGATGCCGGAAGGCCGCTGGATGGAGCTGCACCAGCACGGCGTCGCCCTGCTGCGCGAGGCCCGCTTCGGCCGCTGGGGCCTGCCGGCCGACTGGGTGCGCGTGGCCAATGGCGAGCGGCCGAAGCCTGCCTGGGGCTGGCCGCCGCGCTTCTCCTACGACGCCGTCCGCGTGCCGCTCTACCTGGCCTGGGCCGGCCTCGGCGACGAGCCGGCGGCGCAGGCGGCGCTCAGCTTCTGGCATTCCTCCCCGGTCAGCATGCCGGCCTGGACCGAGTTCGGCACCAATGGCGTCTCGCCCTATCCGGCCGACCATGGCATGCGCGCCATCGCCCAGCTGGTCGGCCAGCCCAGCGCCCGCGCCGAGGAGCTGCCGCAGGTCCGCCACGCGCCGCACTACTACGCCGCCGCCCTGACCCTGCTGTCGCGCATGGCCGCCTTCGAGCGCCCGCCGATGGCCTGAGGCGCGCCGCGCCTCCCGCCGCCGGTGATGTCGTCCCCGTGACCGGCTCCGCCGCCTATCCCTGGCGCCGCCGCGGCCTGGCGGCGGTCGGCGCCATCGCCCTGCTGCTGGCCGGCGGGCTGGGCGCCAACCTCTGGCTCGACCACCGCAATTCGGCCCGCGCCGCGGAACAGGCCGCCGGCGCCTGGGCCGCCGCCATGGCCGACCAGGCGGCGACGCTGCTCGACAGCCTCGACCGGCTGATGCAGGGGCTGCAGCTGCTGCCCGCCGAGCCCGGCGCCGCCAGCGCCGAGATGGAGCGGCGCGAGCGCGCCGGCCCGGCCGGCGCCGTCCTGGCCCTGGCCACCGCCGACGGCCAGCTGCGCCTGCTGACGCCGCAGGCCGCGCGCTACCTCGCCGCCCCCGACCTGGCCCCGCTGGCCGCGACCATCGCCGGATTGTCGCCCGTGCCGGAGCTGGTGCTGGCGCCGCTGCTGCGCAGCACCGTCGGGCCGCTGCTGCCGCTGCTGCGCCGGCTGCCGGGCGGCCAGGTGGCCATGGCGCTGCTGCCGCTGCGGCTGGTCGAGGCCACCTATGCCCGGATCGGCCTGCCGCCCGGCAGCGGGCTGGCGCTGCTCGACCGCCAGGGCAGGCTGCTGGCCAGCCTGCCGCCACGGCCCGAGGCGCTGGGCCTGCCGCTGCCCGGCCTGCCGGAGGCCGCCCGCGTCGCCGGCCCGCTGGCCTGGCGCGGCGCGCTGCTGCTGCCGGCCGGCCCCGCCTATGCGGTCGCCGCCGCCCTGCCCGGCCTGCCGGCGATCCAGCTCGCCACCCAGCAGGAGGCCGCGGCGCTGGCCCCCTGGATCCGGCGGGCGCGCTGGGCGGTGCTGCTGACCGGGCTGTCGCTGCTGGCGATCGGCGCCGGCGCCTGGCTGCTGCTGCGCGAGGCCGGCCGCCGCCTGGCCAGCCAGGCCGCCGCCAGCCGCCGGCTGGAGGAGCTGGCCCAGGCCTCGGCCGAGATCGGCCTGCAGGGCGAGCTGCCGGACATGCTGCAGCGCATCGCCCGCCTGGCCCGCCGCGCCGGCGGCGCCGGCTTCGCCACCCTGGCCCTGCAGGACGGGCTGCCGCGCCGCCCGGTGCTCGACCTCGCCCCCGGCGCCGCGCTGCCCGAAGCCGAGCGCGCCCGGCTGCAGGTGCTGGCCGCGACCCCCGCCCTGGCCGCCGGCCCGGCGCCGCTGCTGCTGCCCGGCGATGCCGCCGCCGGCCGGCTGCCGGCGCTCGCCCTGCCGCTGCAGGATGCCGAGGGCGCGCCGCTCGGCCTGCTGCTGCTGGCCGGCCCGGACGGTGGCGCCGATGGGGGTGGGGCGGCGTTCAGCGCCGACGACATCGCCACCCTGCAGCCGCTGGCCCGCCTGGCCGAGATCGCGCTGCGCAACCGCGGGCTGATCGGCGCCCTGCGCGCCGCGGTGGAGGAGGCCGAGAGCGGCCGCGCCCGGGTCGAGGCGGTGCTGGAATCGCTCGATGACGGCTTCCTGGCGCTCGATCTCGACTGGCGCATCACCTATGCCAATGGCGCCGCGCGGCGGCTGCTGGGCGATGCCGCCCGGCCGCTGCAGGCCGAGGTGCTGTGGCAGCGCCTGCCCGACCTGGCCGCCGGCTGCGCCCTGACCCGGCTGCACCGCGTCGCCGCCCGCGCCGAGCGCGCCGATTTCGAGGCCGGCCTGCCGGCGCTGGACCGCCGCTTCCGGCTGATCGCGCATCCGGCCGGCGACGGCGTCGCGCTGTATCTGCGGCCGCTGGCCGAGGCGCCGACGCCCCCCTCCCGCCGGCTGCAGCAGCGGCGGCTGGCGCTGGCGGGCCGGATGGCCGGGCGGCTCGGCGCCGATGTGCGCGGGCTGCTGGCCCAGGTCGCCACCCAGGCCGAGACGCTGGAGGCGGCGCTGCGCGACCGCGCCCCGGGCCTGGCCGGCCTCGCCCGGCAGATCCTGGCCGCCAGCCAGCGCGGCACGGCGCAGTGGAACCGGCTGCAGGACATGGCGCGGCCCTATCCGCGGCCGCCGCAGCCGACCGACCTGGCCGCCCGGCTGCGCGACTTCCTGCCGGTGCTGCGCCGCGCCCTCGGCCCCGAGCTGACGCTGACCCTGGCGGCGCCGGAAGGCCTGCCGCGGCCGATGCTGGCGCCGGCGGCGCTGGAGGATGCGCTGCTCGGCATGCTGGGGCACCTCGCCGAGCTGCTGCCGCCGGGCGGCCGGCTGGCGCTCAGCCTGGATGAGGGCCGCCTGCCGCTGCCGGTCGGCGGCGACCCCGGCCATGCCCGCCCGGTGCAGGCCCTGGCGCTGCGCCTCGAGGGCCGCGGCCCGCCGGGCTGGCGGGCGCCTGCCGGCCCGGTCGAGCCGCTGTCGGAAGACAGCCTGGCCGCCATCGCCGGCTTCGCACGCCGCCAGGGCGGGCTGCTGCGGGCGGAACCCGTGCCACCCCAGGGGCCGGTCGGCGGCTGGCGCCTGGCGCTGCTGCTGCCGGTGGCGCCGCCCGCGCCGCCGCGCGCGCCGCTGGCCGCGCATGTGCTGCTGGTCGAGGACGAGGCGCCGCTGCGCGCCCGCATGGCCGGGCAGCTGCATGAGCTCGGCTATGCCGTCACCGCCGTCGCCGACGGGCCGGCCGCGCTCGGCGCCGTGGCGGAGGGCACCCGCCCCGATTTGCTGCTGACCGATGTGGTGCTGCCCGGCGGGCTCAGCGGCGTGCGGCTGGCGGCGGAGCTGCGCGCCCGCCAGCCCGGCCTGCCGGTGCTGCTGGTCTCCGCCTTCACCCCGCAGCCCGAGGCCCTGGCCGCTGAGGCCCTGGCCGCCGAGGCGCTGCCGCTGCTGGCCAAGCCGGTCGGCACCGCCGAGCTCGGCCTGCGCCTGGCCGCCCTGCTGGCCCCGCCCGCCGCAGCCTGAGCGTTACAACTTTCGCGCGAGGTGATTTTCTCGACACTTACTGACAAGACAGCGCGGCCAAGTTCCTGCTATTTTAACGTGCATGCAAACCTGCCACACCGTGCTGGAGGCCCGCGCGCCGCTGCCGCAGCCGGGCGTGCCAGGGGATTTCCCCGACGACCTGCCGCGACAGAGCCTGCGCCTGCTGGCGGCGATCCGGCGTCACCATCCCGCGACCGCCGACCATTCCGTGCGCGTCGCCACGGTGCTGCTGGCCATGTGGTCGCGCCAGCCGGCGCTGCTGGGCGATGCCGCCCTCGTGGTTTCCGCCGGGCTGCTGCATGACCTGGGAAAGCTCTTCGTGCCGCTGCCGCTGCTGGAGGCGCCGCGCGGCCTGACCGAGCCCGAGATGCGCGCCATCCGCGCCCATCCGGTCACCGGGGCCGAGACCCTGGCGGCGCTGCGCTTCCCCGAGGCGGTGGTCGCCGCCGCCCGCGACCATCACGAGCGCTGGCAGGGTGGCGGCTATCCCAGCGGCCTGCCCGGCGACCGGCTGCTGCCGCTGGCGCGCGCCGTCTGCGTCGCCGATTCCTTCGTCGCCATGATCGAGCCCGGCCGCGCCTATCGCCCGACCCTGACCGTCGCCGCCGCCCTGGCCGAGGTCGAGGCCTGTTCCGGCACCCAGTTCGACCCGGATTTCGCGCAGCTGCTGGTCGAGGGGCTGGGCCCCTCCTTCCAGGCCGAGCTGCGCCTGGACCTGCCGGCCGGCCAGCCCGCTTTGCCGCAGCACGGCCACCAGCATGGCGCCGTCGCCGGGCTGCTGCCCTCGCATCTGCTGGAGCGCGCGCTGCGCCTGCCGCCCTGCCCCTGGTGACGACGCCTCAGCGCGTGCCGGGGATCAGCCCGGGCGGCAGCCCCTGCGGCAGGCTGACCGCCTGGTAGCCCGGCGGCACCTGGAAACGTGCCGGATCCTGCGCGACATAGGCGACGCTGGTCGCCTCCAGGCTGCCCTGCTGCCCGTCATGCGACCCGCTGGCCCTGAGCATCACCCCGTCCTGGGTCAGGCAGACCTGCCCCGTGCCCTCGCGGCTGGTGACCTGCCAGTTGTCGCAACGCAGCCCGGCCACCGTGGCGCTGCCGGCCGGCGTCATCCGCGTGCCCGGCGGCAGGTTGTCCAGCATCGGCCAGGGCCCCTTGCCCGGCAGCCGCACCACCATCCGCGTGCTGTCCATCACCATCTGCGCCTGGCTGGACGGCAGGTCGAGCAGCAGCCAGCCCGGCAGCCCCGGCGGCTCCACCCGCAGCCGCTGCGCCGCGGCCAGCCAGCTGGCGGCCACCGTCTGCGGCGGCCGGTTGCCGCTGGTCATCCGGTAGGTCACCGTCACGTCGCGCTGCGGCCGCAGCTGCGTCGGCGCCGGCTGCGGCGATGGCGGCGATTGCGGCTGGGCCAGCGCGGGGGTCGCCATCAGCGCCAGCGCGGCCAGGACGCTCAGGCCCCAGGGGCGGCCCTGGGGAAGGCGGGAGTTGTTCATTCGGCTGGCTCCTTCGCCGCCCGCCTCGCGCCAGGCGCCAGGGGGCCGCGGATCATCGCCGGAAGCTGGGCCTGGGGGGTGGCTTGCGCTCCCGGGCCGCCGGCCGCACCCTGCTTCCGACCCAGCCCTGCATGAAGGAAGAAATGTCCATGAGCAAGATTGCCGTCGTCACCGGCGCGGGAAGCGGCATCGGCCGTGCCGCCGCGCTCGCGCTGCTGGAAGCGGGCTGGAGCGTCGCCCTGGCCGGCCGCCGCGCCGACGCGCTGCAGGCGACCGTCGCCGCCGCAGGTGCCGCCGGCGAGCGCTGCCTGCCGGTCGCGACCGATGTCGGCGACGCGGCCTCGGTGGCGGCGCTCTTCGCGGCGGTGCAGCAGAAATGGGGCCGGCTCGACCTGCTGTTCAACAATGCCGGACGCGGCAGCCCCTCGGTCGATTTCGACGAGCTCACCCACGAGGACTGGTTCGGCGTGGTCGCGGCCAACCTGAACGGCGCCTTCCTCTGCGCCCAGGAAGCCTATCGCATGATGAAGCACCAGGACCCGGTGGGCGGCCGCATCATCAACAACGGCTCGATCAGCGCCCATGCGCCGCGGCCGGGCTCGGCGCCCTATACCGCCACCAAGCACGCCATCACCGGCCTGACCAAGTCGATCAGCCTCGATGGCCGCAAATGGGACATCGCCTGCAGCCAGATCGACATCGGCAACGCGGCGACGGAAATGACCGACCGGATGACCAAGGGCGTGCCCCAGGCCAATGGCACCAGCCTGGTCGAGCCGCGCATGGACGCCCGCCATGTCGGCAATGCGGTGCTGCAGATCGCCTCGCTGCCGCTGGATACCAACGTGCAGTTCATGACCATCATGGCAACCAAGATGCCCTTCGTCGGGCGCGGGTAGGACAAGAAAAGGCTGGGGGAAGAAAGTATTCTTCCCCCAGGCCCCCTTCATCTATTTTTGTCTTTTAGTCGACCTGGGCGCCGGAGCGGCGCACCACTTCGGCCCAGCGGGCAATGTCGCGCTCCTGCAGCGCGCGGAACTCGGCCGAGGTCGTCAGCGTGCTCGGCGTGATGCCCTGGCTCTCCACCAGCCACTTCTTGAAGTCCGCGCTGCTGATGATCTTCTGGATCTCGGCATTCATCCGCTCGGCGATCGCCGTCGGCAGGCCCGGCGGCGCGAAGATGCCGTACCAGGTGCTGCTGTCGAAGCCCGGCAGGTTGCAGGCCTCGGCCACCGTCGGCACATCCGGCAGCGCCGGCAGCCGCTGCGACGTGGTCACCGCCAGGCCACGCACCTGGCCCTGGCTGATATAGCCGATCGCCGGGCCGGACTGGTTGAAGAACAGGTCGACATCGCCAGCCAGCAGCGCGGTCTGCGCGCCGGGCTGGCCGCGGAACGGCACATGCACGATGTCGATATTGGTGACCTGGGCGAACTGCGCCCCGGCCAGATGCGTCGAGGCGCCATTGCCGGTCGAGGCATAGTTCAACGCCCCCGGCCGCGCCCGCGCCGCCGCCAGCACCGCCTGGCAGCTGTTGAGCTGCGGTCGCTTCTCTGCGCTGACCGTCAGCACGTTCGGCACATCGCCCAGATGGGTGATCGCCGTGCTGTCCTTCACCACGTCGAAGGGCAGGCTGCGATACAGCGTGGCATTGATGGCATGCGTGCCTGCCGTGCCGAACAGGAACAGATAGCCATCCGGCCGCGCCTTGGCGGTGAAGTCGCTGGCGATATTGCCGCCGGCGCCGGAGCGGCTGTCCACCACCACCGGCACGCCCAGCGCGCGGGACAGCGGCTCGGCCAGCTTGCGGGCGTAGATGTCGGTGCCCGCCCCGTTCGGGAAGCCCCCCATCAGCGTGATCGGACGGTTCGGCCAGGGCGCTTCCTGCGCCTGCACGGGGGAGAGGGAGATCAGCGGCAGCAGCCCGGCAACGGCCAGACCAAGAAGGCGACGACGCATCGTAAGCCACATCCTGCGGTGAAGTTACGTGCAGGTTATCCTTACGATCCCCTCGCCGAGAACCCGTTCATTCGTGAAAACCCCGGCCGCCAGCCGCGCTCTGCTCAAAGATGTCGCAGATCCTGCAGGCATCGGGGCACCAGCGCGCCCAGCCCGATGGCATGCCCGGCCAGCTGCTGGCGGATCTGCAGCGCCTGCAGCCGCGCGGCTTCCTTCAGCACGTCGGTATCCTCCATCGCGCCCAGCGCCGCGCTTTCGTCATCCATCCGCTCCAGCGCCATGGCCAGCTGCGCCTCGACCGAGCGATGCGCCTCCTCCAGCCGGCTGCGCGCCTCCTCCAGGCTGCGCATCACCGGGCCGAAGCCCTCCGCCGCCTGATGCGCCGCATGGTGGTCGGCCGGCACCCGCGGCAGCAGGCTGGCAATGCGCTCCATCCGCTGCAGCCCGATGGCGACCAGCCCCTGCCCGTCCTCCCCCTGCAGCAGCATATGGCCGACATTGCGCGAGGCCGCCAGCAGCCCCACCACCTCATGCACCGCATGCTGGTAGCGCAGCGTCGCCGCGTCCCAGGAGGCCGGCGGCAGGCCCGGCTCGCTCAGCACGCCGAGGATGCGGCTGGCCTCGTCCGCCATCACCGCCACATCCTCCAGCACCTGGCGGACCACATCCAGCAGGGCCTTGGCGCTGCTCAGCTGCCGGCCGAAGGACAGGATGCCGTCCAGCCGCGCCGTCGACGCCAGCCCGCCCTCGGCGCCCAGGCCGGGCCGCCCCCCGCCGGGCGCGGCCACGGACGGGGACAGCCCGGAGGCCTGGGGAAATCCGGGTTCGACGATCATGGGGCTGTTCCCTCCGGCCGGATCGGCCGGCTGCCCCCGGAGTGTGCCGCGCAATGCTGAATGCGGGCTGAACAATGCGAAAACCCCCGGCGCCAGGGGCACCGGGGGTCAACACGCTTCCGTGTACCCCGCCCGAGGGCGGGGCGGGCCGGATTACTCGCCCTTGAGGATCACAGCCTGGCGGCCGCGCTGGCCCTGACGGACCTCCAGCGCCAGCTTCTCGCCCTGCTGCACATCCTGCTTGCCGGCGCGCTGCAGCACCGAGCTGTGCAGGAAGACATCCGCGCCGCCGTCATCGGGCGTCACGAAGCCGAAGCCACGGACCTGGTCGAACCACTTGACGGTGCCGTTGACGGACTCGGTCGGGCCACCCTCGTCGCGGCTGCCACCGAAGTCGCGACGCGGCGGACGGTCGCCGAACGAGCGCGGGGCGCCGAAGCCGCCGCGGTCGCCGCCACCGAAACCACCACCGCCGCCGCCGAAGCCGCCACGATCGCCGCCGCCGAAGCCACCGCGGTCACCACCGCCGAAGCCGCCACGGTCGCCACCGCCAAAGCCACCACGGTCACCACCGCCGAAGCCACCCGGGGCGCCGAAGTCACGGCGCGGCGGACGATCGCCGAAGCCACCCGGGGCGCCGAAGTCGCGGCGCGGCGGACGATCGCCGAAGCCACCACCACCGCCACCACCACCGAAGCCGCCGCCGAACCCACCACGGTCGCCGAAGTCACGGCGCGGGGGACGGTCGCCAAAGTCGCGGCGCGGCGGACGATCGCCGAAGCCGCCGGGAGCGCCGCCAAAGTCGCGACGCGGGGGACGGTCGCCACCGGCCGGAGCGCCCGGGCCAAGCTTCCGCTCAAAAATCTTGGTGACCAGCCGGCGGCCCTGACGGTCCGTGCCGATCTCGCAGACCAGCTTATCGCCGGTCTCGGGCGGTTCGATCCCAGCATCGGTGAGCGCCGACGCATGGAAGAACACATCCTGGCCATCCGGGCCCAGCACGAAGCCGAAACCCTTGCGACCGTTGTACCACTTGACCTCGGCCTCGATGGCCCCGGCGCTGCCCTGCGAATCGTTATCCGGAAGCACTGCGTCTATAATCCGTAAAAGTGCGCGGCCCCACGGGATGCAGAACCGACTGGCTACACTGTCGCACCCCTGCGCCACGATTGCTAGTCGAATCGGCGCGGATCGAAGGGTTCCAACACAATATCGGAGGCAGTTCGTTGCAAAATCGTTAACACTGCCGCCGCCGTCGCCGGCCCCGACACCAGCCCGACATGGCCATGCCCGAAAGCCAGCACCACATCCGCCGAGTCCCGCGCCAGCCCGATGCAGGGCAGCCCGTCCGGCATGCTCGGCCGGTGCCCCATCCAGACCTTGATCCGCTCGGCCGGCAGCGCGCGCGGCAGCCCGGGAAACGCCTTCAGCAGGTAGTCGCGCAGGATCTCGGCGCGCCGCCAGTCCGGCGCCGCCTCCAGGCCCGCGATCTCCACCTGCCCGGCGACGCGCAGCCCGGCCTCGGTCATCGTCACCGCCATCTTCCCGTCCGACGGCATCAGCGGAATCCGCGGCCCCACCTCCGGCGCGCTCAGCACCGCGTGGTAGCCGCGCTCGGTCTCCAGCGGCACCCTGGTGCCGGCCGCCGCCGCCAGCGCCTTCGACCGCGCGCCGGCGGCGATCACCGCCTTGTCCGCCAGGATCTCGCCCGCCGTCGTGGTCACCGCCTGCAGCCGCCCGCCCTCGATGCGGAAGCCGGTCGCCGCCTGCCGCTGCAGCACCGCGCCCTGCCGCACCGCCAGCTGCACCAGCGCCGCCACATAGGCGCCCGGGTCGCGGCAATGCCCGCCCTGCTCGAACAGCGCGCCGAAGCCATAGCGCGGGTCCAGCGCCGGCTCGCGCTGCCGCAGCTCGTCGCGATCCACCTCGCGCCAGACGAAGCCCAGCTGGCGGCGGATGCGCCAGCCCAGCGCCTCGGCCTCATAGGCCGCGCGATCGGGGTAGATGTACATCAGCCCGGTGCGCGCGATCAGATGCCCGACCCCCGCCTCCTCGGCCAGCGCCTGGTGCCGCGCCGGCGCATCGGCCAGCAACGGCTGCAAGGCGCGGGCGATGGTCAGCACCTTCGCCTCGGTCCAGCCCGACCACAGATACCGCGCCAGCCAGGGCAGCACCTTCGGCAGATAGCGCCAGCGGATCGCCAGCGGGCCCAGCGGATCGCGCAGATAGCCCGGCACCTTCTTCCAGGTGCCAGGCCCCGCCGGCGGGATCACCGATTGCGGCGACAGCCAGGCGCCATTGCCATAGCTCGCCGCCTGCTCGCCACCCGGCTCGCCCGGATCCAGGATCGTCACGCGATAACCGGCCTTCACCGCCTGCAAGGCCGTCGCGGCACCCACGATGCCCGCGCCGATCACGACCAGATGCTCTTGCTGCATGTCACCCGAAACCCGACAGACCTTCATCCTGTCTTGCGCCAAGCTTTGGAAAAAGAAAGAGCCCGGGGGAATGAATTCCCCCGGACCCCCTTCTCTTTCTGTCAGTTTTCGGGCGCGCCTGCGGCGACGCCCTATCCTGCGTCTGCGACGGCGCGCTTGGCCATCACGGTCACCAGGTTCGCGCGATACTCGGCGCTGCCGTGGATGTCGGCATTCAGCTCGTCGGGGGACTGCTTGACGGCGGCCACCGATTCCACCGACCAGGCGGCGGTCAGCGCGGCTTCCATCTCGACCTGGCGGAAGGAGCAGGCGGCAGCGCCATTGACGCCGACACCGACACCGCCCGGGCCCTTCGCCACGAAGACGCCGGCCATGGCATAGCGGCTGGCCGGGTTGCGCAGCTTGGCGTAGCCGGCCTTCTGCGGGATCGGGAAGGACACGCCCACCACCAGCTCATCCGCCTCCAGCGCGGTGGTGAACATGCCGAGGAAGAAATCATCGGCGCTGATCCGGCGGCGGTCGGTGATCAGCGTGGCGCGCAGCGCCAGCGCCGCGGCCGGATAGTCGGCGGCGGGGTCGTTGTTGGCCAGGCTGCCGCCGATCGTGCCGCGGTTGCGCACCTGGGTGTCGCCGATCGTCGCCGCCATCCGCGCCAGCGCCGGGATCGAGGCCATCACCAGCGGGTTGGTCGCCACCTCGTAGTGCTTCGTCATGCCGCCGATCACCAGGGCGTCGCCTTCCTGGCGGACGCCGCGCAGCTCGGCGATGCCGGACAGGTCGACCAGCGCGGTCGGCCGGTTCAGCCGGTGCTTCAGCGCCGGCAGCAGCGTCATGCCGCCGCTGATCGGCTTGGCATCGGGGTCGGCGGCCAGGAGCGCGACCGCATCCGCGACCGAGCCGGGCTTGTGATAGGTGAAGTCGTACATGGCGTCCCTCCCCTCACTCGGCCGCGCTGGCGAGCGTGCCGGCGCGGCCCTGCATCACCTCGGCCGCCGCGGCGATCGCCTTGACGATGTTATGATAGCCGGTGCAGCGGCAGATATTGCCCTCCAGACCCTCGCGGATCTCCTGCTCCGACAACCCTTGCGGATGCTTCTCCACCAGGTCGATGGCGCTCATCACCATGCCCGGGGTGCAGAAGCCGCATTGCAGCGCGTGATACTCGCGGAAGGCCTCCTGCATCGGATGCAGCGTGCCGTCGGCGGCGGCGATGCCTTCGATGGTGGTGATCGTGGCACCCTGCGCCTGCACCGCCAGCAGCGTGCAGGACTTCACGCTGTCACCATCCAGATGCACGACGCAGGCGCCGCACTGGCTGGTGTCGCAGCCCACATGCGTCCCCGTCAGGCGGAGCGTCTCGCGCAGCACCTCGACCAGCAGGGTCCGCGCCTCGACCTCCACCGTGTGGCTGGTGCCATTCACGGCCAGCGTGACTTGCGGCATGCCGCCTCTCCCCATGCAAAAGGCGCCGCGCCCCGCAGCGTCCCTGATGGTAAGGCTCCCCCAACCGACCACAGCCCGTCAAGCGGCCGCTTGGCAGGTTCTTGTGTCAGTTATCGCAATTGCGAGGCGTTTGCAACAAAAAGGCCGCATCCGGGGCCAAAAAAAGCCCCGGGGGATCGCTCCCCCGGGGCTGTCTGTGGGCGTGGCGCGCGGCGGCTACGACGCCAGGCGGGGCGCGCCGCGGGCCAGCGGGTTCTTCACCGCCGGCAGGTCGTGCAGGTGGCAGGCCGACCACTGGCCCGGCTCCGTCTGCTGCAGCTGCGGCTCGTCGCTGCGGCAGCGGTCGAAGGCATAGGGGCAGCGGGTGTGGAAGCGGCAGCCCTTCGGCGGGTTGATCGGGCTGGGCACGTCGCCCTTCAGCACGATGCGCTTGCGCGCCGCCCCCGGCTCCGGCACCGGCACGGCCGAGAGCAGCGCCTCGGTGTAGGGGTGCTTCGGCGCCGAGAACAGCTCGCGACGCGGCGCGATCTCGACGATCTTGCCGAGATACATGACCGCGACGCGATGCGTCATGTGCTCGACGATCGCGAGATCATGGCTGATGAACAGCAGCGCGAGGCCGAGCTCCCGCTGCAGGTCCTGCAGCAGGTTGACGATCTGCGCCTTGACCGAGACGTCGAGCGCCGAGACCGCCTCGTCGCAGATGATCAGGTCGGGCTCGCCGGCCAGCGCGCGGGCGATGCAGATGCGCTGGCGCTGGCCGCCGGAGAATTCATGCGGCCAGCGGTTCACCGCGTCGCGCGGCAGGCGGACGGTGTCCATCAGCTTGGCGACGCGCTCGTCGAGATCGGCCGAATCCTTGGCCAGCCCGTAGTTGCGGATCGGCTCGGCCAGCAGGTCCTTCACCCGCATGCGCGGGTTCAGGCTGGAGAACGGGTCCTGGAACACCACGCCGACCCGCCTGCGGATCGGCCGCAGCTTGCCCTGGGACAGGTCGTCGATGCGCTGGCCATCCAGCACCACCTGGCCGGCCGTCGGCGGGAACAGCCGCAGCAGCGCCTTGCCGACGGTCGACTTGCCGCAGCCGCTCTCGCCCACCAGCGACAGCGTCTCGCCCTTCTCGATATGGAAGGTGACGCCGTCGACGGCATAGACATGGCCCGTGGTGCCACCGAAGAAGCCCGCCCTGATCGGGAAGTGCTTCTTCAGGTCGTTCACCTCGAGCAGCGGGCGGCTGCCGCGCGGGGTCGGGGTCGGGATCGAGGTGCTCATGCCGGGACGGCCTCCTTCACCGCGTAGTGGCAGGCGGCGATATGGGCCGGCGCCTTCTCCTCGAGGCCGGGCGAGACGGTCCGGCACAGCTCGGTGACCTGCGGGCAGCGGCTGGCGAAGACGCAGCCGGGGATCTTCTGCTTCAGGCTCGGCACCAAGCCGGGGATCTCGGCCAGGCGCTCGGTCGTGCCGTCGAGCGAGGAGCCGAGCTTGGGCACCGCGCCCAGCAGCCCCTGGGTGTAGGGGTGCTTCGGCGAGCGGAACAGGTCCTCGACGCGGGCTTCCTCGACCTTGCGGCCGGCATACATGACGATCACCCGCTCGGCGACTTCGGCGACGACGCCAAGGTCATGGGTGATCAGCACGATGGCGGCACCGACGCGGTGCTTCAGGTCGCGCATCAGGTCGAGGATCTGCGCCTGGATGGTCACGTCGAGCGCGGTGGTCGGCTCGTCGGCGATCAGCAGCTTCGGGTTGCAGGCCAGCGCGATGGCGATCATCACGCGCTGCCGCATGCCGCCCGAGAGCTGGTGCGGATACTCTTTCACGCGCTTGTCCGGCGCCGGGATGCCGACCAGCGTCAGCATCTCGACGGCCTTCGCCTCGGCCTGGCTGCGCGACAGGCCCTGGTGCAGGCGAAGCGCCTCGCCGATCTGCTTGCCGATGCTCAGCACCGGGTTCAGCGAGGTCATCGGCTCCTGGAAGATCATGCTGATCTCGTTGCCGCGGATGGCGCGCATCTCGCGGTCGGAGAGCTTCAGCAGGTCCTTGCCCTGGAACCGGATGGAGCCGGCGATCTTGCCCGGCGGCTCGGGGATCAGCCGCAGGATCGACATGGAGGTCACGGACTTGCCGCAGCCGGATTCGCCCACGATGGCGACCGTCTGCCCGGCCTCGACATTGAAGCTCAGCCCGTCGACGGCGCGGTTGACGCCGCCATCGGGGGTGCGGAAATGGGTTTGCAGGTTCTCGACTTCGAGAAGGGCCATGGTTTTTTTACACCCGCTTCGCGAGCCGCGGGTCGAGCGAATCCCGCAGGCCGTCGCCCAGCAGGTTCACCGCCAGCACGGTGATGGACAGGAACAGGGCGGGGAAGAAGACGATATACGGCTTCACCTGCCAGAGCGCGCGGCCCTCGGCCATGATGTTGCCCCAGGACGGGATGATCGGCGGCGTGCCGGCCCCGATGAAGGACAGGATCGCCTCGGTGATCATCGCGCTGGCGCAGATATAGGTGGCCTGCACGGTCATCGGCGCCAGGGTGTTGGGCAGGATGTGGCGCCAGATGATCACCGGGGTGCGGGTGCCGCAGGCGATCGCCGCGTCGACGTAGGGCTGCTCGCGCAGAGACAGCACGACGCCGCGCACCAGGCGCGAGACGCGCGGGATCTCGGCGATGGTGATGGCCAGGATGACGTTGCCGACCGAGCCGCGGGTCAGCGCCATCAGCGCGATGGCCAGCAGGATCGACGGGATCGACATCAGCCCGTCCATGACGCGCATGATGATGCTGTCGGCCCAGCGCACCATGCCGGAGACCAGGCCGATGGTCAGCCCGATGGTCGAGGCGCAGATGGCGACGCCGAAGCCCACCATCAGCGAGACGCGGGTGCCGTAGAGCACGCGGCTGTAGACGTCGCGGCCCAGCATGTCGGTGCCGAACCAATGCGCCGCCGACGGGTCGCGCGTGCGCATCACCGGGGCGAGCGCCGTCGGATCCTTGGTGAACAGGAAGGGCGCGAAGGCGGCGACGCAGAACATGATCAGCAGCAGCGTGCCGCCGAAGGCGATGGTCGGATGGCGCATGAGGTAGCCGAGGAAGCCCTTGCGGGCCACCTTGGGCTGCATGATGTCCGGCAGGGGCGCCGCGACCGCGACGCCCTCTGGTGCTGCGGCCCGGGAGGGCTGGAGGGAGGTGCTCAATACCGGATCCTCGGGTCGAACAGGGTGTAGCTCAGGTCGATCAGCAGATTGACCAGCACATAGACGAAGGAGAACATCAGAATCACGCCCTGGATGACCGGATAGTCACGGCGCAGGATGGCATCGACCGTCAGCCGGCCGAGGCCGGGGATGGCGAAGACGCTCTCGGTCACCACGGCGCCGCCGATCAGCAGCGCGACGCCGATGCCGATGACGGTGACGATCGGCACGGCCGCGTTCTTCAGCGCGTGCACGAACAGCATGGTGGCCTGGTTGGCGCCCTTGGCGCGCGCCGTGCGGATGTAATCCTGCTGCAGCACCTCGAGCATGGTGGCCCGCGTGATGCGGGCGATCAGCGCGATATAGACGCCGCCGAGCGCGACGGCGGGCAGCACCAGGTTGGAGAGCCACGGGCCGAAGCCGCGCTCGAAGGGCGTGTAGCCCTGCACCGGGAACCAGTCGAGCTCGAGTGCGAACCAGTAGGCCAGCAGGTAGCCGACCACGAAGACCGGCACCGAGAAGCCCAGCACCGCGAAGCCCATCACCGCGCGGTCGATCCAGGAGCCGGACTTCCAGGCGGCGATGACGCCCATCGGCACGGCGATGCTGACCGCCAGGATCAGGGTGACGATCATCAGCGACAGCGTCGGCTCGACGCGCTGCGCGATCATGCGGGTGACCGGCAGGTTGGTGAAGATCGACACCCCGAGGTCGCCCTGCAGGATGCGGAACACCCATTCGCCGAACCGCACCAGGAAGGGGCGGTCGAGGCCGAGGCTGGCGCGGATCCGCTCCACATCAGCCGGCGTGGCTTGGTCGCCCGCGATGACCGCCGCCGGATCGCCGGGGGCGATGTAGAGCAGGCTGAAGACAAACAGGGCGACGATCGCCATCACGGGGATGGTCGCCAGGACACGTCGGATGATGTAGGCGAACATGCTCTTCGATCAGCTCTTGGTGACGCCCCAGAAGAACGGGATGGGTGCCTTGACGACACCGCTCACGTTCTTCCGCCAGGCCTGGTAGGACAGGAAGAAGCCGGTCGGCGCATACAGGCCGAAATCCATGGCTTCCTTGTTCATCTTGGCTACAGCCGCCTTCTCGGCCTCCAGGTTGGGAGCGGCGAACCACTCGTTGCGCGCCGCCTCGACGGCATCGCTCTTCGGCCAGCCGAACCAGGCTGCGTCACCATTGGTGCGCATGCCGGTATAGGCGGCCGGGTTGATGCAGTCAGCCCCGGCATGCCAGGTGTGGAAGATGTGCCAGCCGCCCTGGCTGGGCGGCGTCTTCAGCGCACGCCTGCTGCCGACCGTGCCCCAGTCGGTGGCGACGAAGTCGACCGTCATGCCGATCCGCTTCAGCAGGTCGGCGCTGACATCGCCGAAGGCCTTGGTGATCGACTGGTCCTGCGCCACCACCAGGGTGATCGGCTCGCCCTTGTAGCCGCTCTCGGCCAGCAGCTTCTTGGCGGCGTCGTAGTTGCGCGGCCCCTTCAGGATGTCGCCGCCCGCCTCGGTGTAGAGCGGGGTGTCCGGCGTGAAGAAGGAGGGCATCGGCTTCCACAGGTCGGCATTGTCGCCGACGAGGGCGCGCATGTAGTCCTCCTGGCTCAGCGCCATCATGACGGCGCGGCGGGCGCGGACGTCATTGAAGGGCGCGTGCAGGTGGTTCATGCGGAAGCTGCCGACATTGCCCAGCGGATCGGCGATGTCGATGTTGATGTTGCGGTTGCGCTTCAGCAGCGGCACCAGGTCGGAGATCGGGTTCTCCCACCAGTCGACCTCGCCGTTCTGGATCGCCGCCGCCGCCGTCGCGGGGTCGGGCATCACCACCCATTCGACGCGGTCGACCATGACGCGCTTGGCGCCCGCCATCCAGCTGGCGGGCTCGGCGCGGGGCACATAGCCGTCGAACCTGGCGAAGACGGCGCGGGCGCCGGGGACCCATTCGTCGCGCACGAAGCGGAACGGGCCGGAGCCGACATATTCGGTGATCTGGGTGAAGGGATCGGTCTTGGCGATCCGCTCCGGCATGATGAAGCTGCAGGGCGAGTTGTTCTTGCCCAGCGCCAGCAGCATCTTCGGATAGGGCTGCTTCAGCACCCAGCGGAAGGTGCGGTCGTCGACCGCGACCAGCTCCTGCTGGATGGCGCGGATCATCTGCCCCATCGGGTCGCGCACCGCCCAGCGGGTCAGGCTGGCGACCACGTCCTTCGAGGTGACGGGGGTGTTGTCGTGGAACTTCAGCCCCTCGCGCAGCTTGAAGGTCCAGGTCAGCCCGTCGGCCGACATCTCCTCCGTCTCGACCATCTGGCGCTGCGGCACCAGCTTCTCGTCGACGCCGTAGAGCGTGTCCCAGACCAGCATGGCGGCGTTGCGCACGACATACTGGGTGCCCCAGATCGGGTCGAAATTGGCCAGGTTCGCCTGCGGCACGAAGCGCAGCGTGCGCGCATTGGCGCCCTGCGCCAGGGCCGGCGCCGCCAGCGACCCGCCCAGGCCACCGGCCAGCAGCGCCGAGGCCCCCGCAACCTTGAAGAGGGAACGTCGTTCGATCGTCATACCCTGATCTCCCAGCCTGCGGCCCTTGTTTGGCCGCCTTTTGATGCCCGGCGGGGAGAAGATCCCCACCGACCCTGTACCGGCGCGGCCATTCGGCCGTCTTCTTATCGCTGCCCCGGGCACCAGCCCCGGCGGGCGACCGCCATGGCGCAGCTTCCGCTCCGCCGCTGGCGATCGCCCCCGCACATACCGTGCCACTTGCCGAGGGGGACGGCTACGTCTTCTCGATGTTCCAGAAGGTCGTCGACGAGGAAGGCTGCACGCCGGCCACGTTGCGGCGCCAGACGGAGGGCTGCCAGTAGTAGCCGAGCGGGATGTAGGGGATGGTCTGCATGGCGCGGGCATTGAGCGCGTCGGCGATCCGCTTGCCCTCGGCCAGGTCGGCCGCCTGCAGCCAGGCCGCGCGCAGCCGCTCGATCTCGGGGTCGTCGGGCCAGCCGAACCATGCATCCTTGCCATTGGCCCGCAGCATCAGATGGATCGGCGGCAGGTTCAAGGAGGTGCCCGGCGAGGTGGTGTGGAAGACGCTCCAACCGCCCTTCTCGACCGGCTCGCGGCTCGTGCGCCGCTGCACCAGCGTCCCCCAATCCGTTGAAATCAATTCGACATTCATGCCGATGCGCTGCAGCAGATCGGCCGTGACCAGGGACAGCGCATTGATCTGGGGGTAATCGCCAGGCGCTACCACCACCACCTTCTCGCCGGCATAGCCGGCGGCCTTCAGCGCGGCGCGCGCCTGCTCGACATTGCGCGTCTTCAGGATCTCGCTGCCGCTCTCATTGGCCAGCGGCGTGCCGCAGGTGAAGACGCCGGGGCATTCGCCCCAGGCCTCGGCCCCCTCGCCCGCCACCGCGCGCAGATAGTCGCGCTGGTCGACCGCCATGGCGACGGCGCGGCGGACGCCCACATTGTCGAAGGGCTTCTGCAGGTGGTTCAGGCGGATGCAGCCATAGGTGCCCTCGGTCAGCCGCTGCGACACCACCAGCTCGCGCGAGCGCTTCAACATCGGCAGCAGGTCGTGCAGCGGATATTCCCAGTAATCCTGCTCGCCGGTGGTCATGGCCGCCGCCGCCGTCGCCGGATCGCTGATCACCGTCCATTCGACGCGCGGCACCAATGCCCGCTTGCCGCCGGCGAGGCCATCGGCTGCCTCTTCCCGCGGCACATACTGCGCGAATTTTTCCCAGACCGCCTTCTGCCCGGGATTCCACTCGTTGGCGATGAAGCGGAAGGGGCCGCTGCCGATCGCCTCGCGCACCTGGGTGAAGGCGTCGGTCTCGGCCAGGCGCTGCGGCATGATGAAGGCGGGCGAGGAGCTCTTGCCCAGCGCCAGCGCCAGGTAGGGGAACGGCGTCTTCAGGCGGAAGCGCAGCCGGCGGTCGTCCAGCGCCTCGACCGCGTCGACCGCCATCCACAGCACCTGGCCGAAGGAATCGCGCTTGGCCCAGCGGGTGACGGAGGCCACGCAGTCGCGCGCCAGCACCGGCTCGCCGTCGTGGAAGCGCAAGCCCGGGCGCAGGGTGAAGGTCCAGCTGCGGCCCTCGTCGCCGATCTCCCAGCCCTCGGCCATCTGCGGTTTCGGCTCGCCCTTGGCATCGACCGCGGTCAGCGTGTCATAGACCAGGTAGCCATGGTTCAGCGTGACCACCGCCGTGGTCCAGATCGGGTCGAGGCTGGTGAGGTTGGCCTGCGGGATCACCCGCAGCACCTTGGCCGCCGCGCCCTGGGCCACGGCCGGGCGGGCCAGGGCCGGCGCCAGGCCGAGCGAGGCGCCCGCCGCCAGGAAACCGCGTCTCTTCATCGCCAGCTCTCCCCCTGCTGCAACGGCGGCCCGGGGTCTTCCCCGTCGCCGCCGCCCGTCGCCCGATCGGGCCTGCCCTGCAGGCCCCGGATGGAACAGCCCGGATGGAACAGGCAGAGCGGCCGGGCCGCAAGGGCAATAAGGCGTCAAAAGGGCGGCCGGGGACCGCCCCGACCGCCTTGCTGCACCTGCGAAGTGCAGATGCCCATCCGGATTGCAGTTTGGTTAGGTCAGTTGCGCTACCTCTGTTTCGGTCAGCTCCGCTGCCTCTGTTTTCGGTCAGCTCCGCTGGACATTCCAGAACATGGGAAGACCCTTCAGCACGCCGCTGAGATTGCGGCGATAGGCCCAGGCCTGGAAGTACTGGCCGCAGGGCAGATAGGGCACGTCCTGCAGCGCCTGCAGCTGGATCTGCTTGGCGATCTCCTGCTGCGCGGCCAGGTCCGGCGCCTCGAACCAGGCGTTGCGGAGCTCTTCCAGCTTCGGCGCGGTGGGCCAGCCGAACCAGGCGGACTGCCCGTGCCCGCGCAGCGCCTGCTGCACGCCCGGGTTGAACATGTCGACCCCGGCCCAGAAGGTGAAGAACATGCTCCAGCCGCCCTTCTCGACGGGCTCCTTGCTGGCGCGGCGCTGCACGACGCTGCCCCAGTCGGTCGAGACGAACTCGACGTTCATGCCGCATTTCTTCAGCATGTCGTGGCCGACCTGGGCCAGGGCGTTCAGCGAGGGGAAGTCGGAGGCCGCGATCAGCACCACCTTCTCGCCCTTGTAGCCGGCCGCCGCCAGCTCGCGCTTGACCTTTTCGTAGTCGCGCGGGCTGGTCAGCGCCTCCATCCCGGCATCGCTGGCCAGCGGCGTGTCGGGGGTGAAGATGCCGACATTCTCGCGCCACAGGCTCTTGTCGGTGCCGATCACCGCGGTCATGAAATCGGCCTGGTTGACGGCGCCCAGCAGCGCGCGGCGGATGCCAGGGTTGTTGAAGGGCGGGTGCAGGTGGTTGAACCGCGCCATGGCCATCAGCCCCGTCGGGTCCTGGATCTCCAGGTTGACGTTGCGGTTGCGGCGCAGCAGGGCCTGCAGGTCGCCCGGCGGCTGCTCCCACCAATCGGCCTCGCCATTCTGCAGCGCGTTCGACGCCGTCGCCGCATCCGGCATGACGGTCCATTCGATGCGGTCGAAATTGGCCTTCTTCGGCCCCGCGGTCCAGCTGATGTCGCCATCGGCGCGGGGGACGTAGTCGGCGAAGCGCTCATAGACGATCTTGGCGCCCGGCACCCGCTCATCCGCCTTGAAGCGGAACGGGCCGGAGCCGATCATCTCCTTCACCGGCACCGCCGGATCGGTCTTGGCCAGCCGCTCGGGCATGATGAAGCAGACCGGCGTCGCCGGCTTGCCCAGCGCCTCGAACAGCAGCGGGAAAGGCTTCTTGAAGCTGAAGGTGATGGTCTTGTCGTCGGTCGCCGCGATGCCGGTCGGCTTGCCGGCTTCCTCGGCCAGCGTCGCCACCATCACCTGGCCCAGCGCGTCGCGCGCCGCCCAGCGGCGGATCGAGGCGACGCAGTCCTTCGCCGTCACCGCCGCGCCGTCATGGAACTTCAGCCCGTCGCGCAGCACCAGCGTGACCTGCAGCCCGTCCGGCGAGACGGTGTGCGACTGCACCATCTGCGGCTGCGGCTTGTAGTCCTGGTCGAAGCCGTAGAGCGTGTCCCAGATCAGGTAGCCGTGGTTGCGCGAGACATAGGCGGTGGTGATGATCGGATCGGCCACCGCCAGGTCGGCCTGGGGGATGAACTTCAGCACGCGCGGCGCGGTGGGGGCCGCGCGTGCTGAAGTTC
>NZ_CACSJM010000003.1 GCF_902706185.1 Roseomonas sp. 18066
GAGGGAGGGTCCGGGCTCCTGGCCGGGACGCGGATGGGGCGGCTTCACGGGACCCTGGCGTGGCTGGAGGGGCGGGGCCGCATCAGACCACGCCCGTGCGGCGCGACCTAGGGGGCCATCGCCGCGCGCGAAAAATCCCTGGCACCGTTATTGCTTGGCTGCACCTGCTGGAAATCGATATCGCCGCCGCCTCCGCGCGACGGTTGCTCGCCGGGGCGTGCCCCGTGGTCCCGCGCCGGCCATGGTTCGCTGCCCGTCCCGAAGACTGGATCCACCAGGCGCCGGAGTGTCGCGATGACCAAGCCTTTCCACCTCGCCTGGTTCCTGCAGGGATCGAGCGTCCAGGCCTGGGGCGAGCCCTGGACCGGACGCATCGGCGAGACCTGGATGCAGCCCGAGCTGTTCCTGGACATGGCGCGCAGCCTGGAGCGCGCCTGCTTCGACTATATCCTGCTCGAGGACAGCTCCTATGTCGGCGAGAGCTTCCAGGGCTCCACCGAGATCTACCTGAAGGCCGGCATCGCCGTGCCGCGGCAGGACCCGTCGGTGGTCGCGGCGCTGATGACGCAGGTGACGTCGCGCATCGGCATCGTGCCGACCTTCGGCACCTTCGCCTATCCGCCCTATCTGCTGGCGCGGCTGGTGGCGACGCTGGACCAGGTCTCGGCGGGGCGCGGCGGCTGGAACGCGGTGACCGGATCCTCCGATTTCGCCGCGATGAACTTCGGCCTGCCGGGCATGCCGGAGCACGACCTGCGCTACGACATGGCCGATGAATACATGGACGTCGTGAAGCAGCTCTGGGGCTCCTGGGAGCCGGGCGCGATCATCGCCGATCGCAAGAGCGGCGTATTGATTGAGCACAGCAAGGTGCATGGCGTCCATTATGAAGGCAAATTCTTCAAGACCCGCGGCCCGCTGAATTCGGGGCCGGCGCCGCAGGGACAGCCGGTGATCGCCCAGGCCGGCGGCTCCGCGCGCGGCCGCCGCTTTGCCGCCGCCCATGCCGACACCATCGTCGCCAATGCCAAAGGCCCTGCGGCGATGAAGGAATATCGCGACGACGTGCGGGCGCAGATGCGCCTGGTCGGCCGCGACCCGGACAGCTGCAAGGTGCTCTACCTGGTCAATCCGATCCTCGGCGAGACCGAGGAGATCGCGCGCGAGCGCAAGCAGATGCAGCTGACCCGGGCGCTGGGCATGATCCCGGAACGGCTGGCGCATCTGGGCAAGGTGACCAACATCGATTTCGGCCGCTTCGATCTCGACCAGCCGCTGCCCGACGATGTCTCGACCAACGGGCATCAGCAGACGCTGGACCAGTTCCGCAAGCGCGCCGCCGGCCGCTCGATCCGCGCCACCATGGCCGACTGGAACCCGGTCGACCTGTCGGTCGAGCTGGTCGGCACGCCGGATGCGGTGGCCGGCCGCATGGCCGAGGTGATGCAGGAGGTGGGCGGCGACGGCTTCCTGCTGTCAATGCCCAATGTCAGCCGGCGGACCCTGGCCGAGATCGAGGACGGGCTGGTGCCGGCGCTGCAGGATCGCGGGCTGGTGCGCAAGGCCTACGAGCACGCGCAGTTCCGCGACAATCTGCTGGCTTACTGAAGGCTTCCGACTTTCCCCGTTGCGAGAAGGCAGGTGTGACATGACCGTCCCCAAGGACCGTGCCCGCGTCCAGCTTCCGCCCACCACCACCATCGGCCGTCGCGCGGCGCTGGGCCTCGCCGCCGGGCTGGCGGCGCCCTTCCTGCTGCCCGGCCGCGCCGAGGCCCAGGCGGCGCTGCCCGACGTGACCAACGTGCCCGACATCCTGAAGGGCCGCGGCGAGGTGCGCGTCGCCACCTTCGGCGGCACCATGCAGGAGACCCAGCGCCTCGCCTATTTCGAGCCCTTCGAGCGGCTCTGCGGCATCCAGGTGCGCGACGTCAGCGGCTCGGACAGCGGCAAGGTCCGCGCCATGGTCGAGACCAAGAATGTCGAATGGGACCTGTGCCAGCTCAGCCGCGGCACGGTGCTGAACCTGCAGAAGCGTGGCGACTATTTCGAGCCGGTCGACTACGACATCGTCGATGGCGGCGTCGAGAGCCAGTACCGCTTCGAATACGGGCTGGAGATGCTGGTCTGGGCCCAGGTGATGGCCTATCGCACCGACGCCTTCAAGGGCGCCGTGCCGGTGGGCTGGAAGGACTTCTGGGACACCCGCAAGTTCGGCGGCGAGCGGGCGCTGGGCGGCCATACCAGCGGCCAGACGCCGGAGCTGGAATTCGCGCTGCTGGCCGCGGGCGTGCCCGCCGACAAGATCTATCCGATCAATGTCGACACCGCCTTCGCCAGCTACGACAAGATCAAGTCGGAGGTCGTGAAGTGGTGGGACACCGGCGCCCTGCCGGTGCAGATGCTGACCGACCGCGAGGTCACCATGACCAGCGTCTGGAACGGCCGCATGGCGGCGCTGCAGGCGGCCGGCGTCCCCGCCGCCATCAGCTGGAGCCAGGGCCTGCTGAAGCGCGATTGCTGGGCGGTGCCGAAGGGCGCGCGCAACGCGGCGAACGCCATGAAGTTCATCGCCTTCTCCACCATGGCGGTGCCGCAGGCGCGCGTTTCCCTGCAAATTCCGTATGGCTTCGTCAACAGCAAGTCGGTCGAATATGTCCCGGCCGAGCGCCTGGCCATCCTGCCCAGCGCGCCGGAGATCAAGTCGCAGCTGGTGCCCTATGACTACGGCTGGTGGGTCGACAACCGCGACGCGGTGCTGGCGCGCTTCAACCGCTGGCTGCTGACCTGACGCCGATGGACGGCGTGGCAACGGTGCTGGCCGGGGCGGGCGCAGCCGTCACCCTGCGCGGCCTGGAGAAGAACTATGGTGGACACGGCGCGGTGCGCGGCGTGTCCATCGACATCCGCTCGGGCGAGTTCCTGACCCTGCTGGGGCCGAGCGGCTCCGGCAAGACCACGACGCTGATGATGATCGCCGGCTTCGAGCAGCCCAGCGCCGGCGAGTTGCTGATCGATGGCCAGTCGATGCTCGGCGTGCCGCCGCACCGGCGCAACCTGGGCATGGTGTTCCAGAGCTACGCGCTGTTCCCGCATCTGACGGTCGCCGAGAATATCGGCTTCCCGCTGAAGCAGCGCGGCGTGCCCAAGGCCGAGCGGATGCGGCAGGTCGAGGAGGCGCTGCGGCTGGTGCAGCTGCCCGGCCTGGGCGGGCGCAATCCGCGCCAGCTGTCGGGCGGGCAGCAGCAGCGCGTGGCGCTTGCCCGCGCCATCGTCTTCCGACCCCGGCTGCTGCTGATGGACGAGCCGCTGGGCGCGTTGGACAAGCAGCTGCGCGAGACGCTGCAGCTGGAGATGCGGCGGCTGCATGCCGAGCTCGGCATCACCTTCGTCTATGTCACGCATGACCAGGAGGAGGCGCTGACCATGTCCGACCGCATCGCGGTGATGGAGAACGGGCAGGTGGCGCAGATCGGCACGCCGGAGGACCTCTACGACCGCCCGGCCAACCGCTTCGTCGCCTCCTTCATCGGCGAGTCCAATTTCTTCCCGGCGGTGATGCGCGGCATCGAGCAGGGGCGCGTCGTCGCCGAGTTCGGCGCCACGCGGCTGCAGGCGCTGGCGGGCAGCCTGCCGGCCGCGGGCGCGGAGATCATGCTGACGACGCGGCCCGAGCGGTTGCGCTTCGTCGATGGCGCGCCGCCCGCGCCCGGCGAGAACCGCCTGTCCGTCACCGTGCGCGAGGCGATCTTCGCCGGCGAGCGCTGCCGCTACCTGCTGGAGGCCGCGGGCGGCACGCGGCTGGTGCTGAAGGAGGCCTCGGGCGCCGCCATCCGCCGCCGCGCCGCCGGCGAGACCGCGGAGATCGGCTGGGCGGCGGAGGACACCATCCTTGTCTGACGCATCCTTGTCCGACGCCGGGGCTGCCTCACCCCCGCTGGCCGCGACGCGCCCGGCCCGCCTGCGCCTGGGCCCGCTGGCGCCCTGGCTGCTGGCGCTGCCGCCGGTCGCCTTCATGCTGGCCTTCTACGCCCTGCCGGTGCTGGGCATGCTCAGCCGCGCGGTGCTCGATCCGGGCTGGACGCTGGTGCATTTCCAGGCGCTGGGCGACGATCCGGTGTTCCAGCGCGTGCTGTGGAACACGCTGTATCTGGCGGTGCTGGTGACGCTGGGCACGCTGCTGCTGGGCTATCCGGTGGCGCTGCTGCTGGTGCGGGCGCGGCGGATGGCGCCGCTGATCCTGCTGCTGATCCTGCTGCCCTTCTGGACCAGCGTGCTGGTGCGCTCCTATGCCTGGATGGTGCTGCTGGGCCGGCACGGGCTGGTCAACGAGGCGATGCTGGCGCTGGGCCTGCTCGACCGGCCCTTGCGCATCCTCAACACGCCGCTGGCGACGCAGATCGCCATGATCCATATCCTGCTGCCCTATATGATCCTGCCCATCGCCAACACGCTGCGGCAGATCGACCATTCGCTGCTGCGCGCCGCGGCCGGGCTCGGCGCCAGCCCCTGGAGCACCTTCCGCCAGGTGGTGCTGCCGCTGTCGCTGCCCGGGGTGGCGGCGGGGACGCTGCTGGTCTTCGTCCTCTCGCTCGGCTTCTACATCACGCCGGCCCTCGTCGGCGGGCCGCGCGACACCACGCTGTCGATGCTGATCTCGCAGCAGGTCGACCAGCTGAACTGGGCCTATGCCGCCTGCCTGTCGGCGGTGCTGCTGGCCACCGCTTTGGTCATCATCGGCGTCTTCGCCAAGATCTGCGGCCTCGGCGGCGGCGCCTTCCGGATGAGCGCGCGATGAGGCGCGCGGCCTTCATGCGCCTGCTGACCGGCGGGCTGTTCTCCGGCACCCTCGGCTGGCTGGTGCTGCTGTTCCTGGCGGCGCCGATCCTGCTGGTGACGGTGGTCTCCTTCTCCTCCGCCGCCTACCTCACCTTCCCGCCGCCGGCGCTCGGGCTGCGCTGGTACCGCGCCTTCCTCGGCAGCGATTCCTGGCTGGCGGCCAGCTGGCTCAGCCTGTGGGTCGCGACGGTGGTGGTGGTGATCTCGACCAGCCTCGGCACGCTGGCGGCGCTGGCCCTGGCCCGGCTGCCCAAGGCGGCGCGCGGGGTGGTGACCGGGCTGATCCTGTCGCCGATGATCGTGCCCAGCATCGTCATCGCCATCGGCGTCTACTACGCCTTCGCCCGCTACGGGCTGGTCGGCTCGCCGATCGGGCTGATCCTGGCGCATGCCTGCCTGGCCATGCCCTTCGTCGTCACCAGCGTCACCGCCAGCCTCTCCGGCCTGGACCCGCGGCTGGAGCAGGCGGCGCTCAGCCTCGGCGCCACGCCCTGGGGCAGCTTCTGGCAGGTGACGCTGCCGCTGATCCGCCCCGGCGTGATCGTCGGCGCGCTCTTCGCCTTCATCACGTCGTTCGACGAGCTGCTGGTGGCGCTGTTCCTGTCGGGCACCGGCGCGGTCACCCTGCCGCGGCGGATGTGGGACGATCTGCGCTTCGCCATCGACCCCACCATCGCCGCGGTCTCGACCCTGACCATCCTGCTGACCGCCGTGCTGATGGGCTGCGCCCACCGGCTGCGGCGGAAGGGCTGATCCTCAGCCGGCGACGGGCTCTTCCACCGTCGCCGGCGCCAGCTGGCGCAGCACCGGCAGCACCTCGCGGCCAAAGCGCTCCAGCGAGGCCAGGACGCGCGGCGCCGGCAGGCCGGAGAAGCCCATGTAGAGGCTCCAATGCACGGGCTGCAGCGCGTGGAAATCCTCGACCAGTCGCGCCGTCACCTGCTCAGCCGAGCCGATCGGGGCGTTCTCCAGCAGCCAGTCGATGCTGGGCTCGCCCTCGAAGGGCAGCTCGCGCATGAAGGCGCCGTCGCGCGGCGGCACGGCGTCGCGCAGCGAGAGCGTCGTGCGCATGAAGCGCAGCATGCCCTCGGCGGCGCGGCGCTTCTCGGCCGGGTCGTCGGTGACGAAGACATAGCGCTGGATGGCGAGCTTCAGCGCGGAATCGGGCAGGCCGTGCTGGCGCAGCGCCACCAGCAGCTTCTCCCGCATGCCCAGCGCCGCCGAGGCGCGGCGATGCCCCTGGCTGATGAACAGCGAGGCGCCGGCGCGGGCGGCCCGCGCCAGCAGGCGCGGCTCGCCGCCCGCCAGGAACAGCGGCGGCATCTTGCCCGGATAGGCGGCGATGGGGGCGTCGGGCACCTGGTAATGCGCGCCATCGAGCGCGACCCGGCCGGTGGTCAGCCCCCGCTCGATCAGGTCCCAGCCTTCCTCGAGGATGGCGGTCCGCTCCGCCATCGGGATGGCATAGGTGAGAAATTCATGCGGCTGGTGGCCGGTGCCGAGGCCGAGATTGACGCGGCCGCCGGTCAGCGCCTGCAGCATGCCGACCTCCTGCACCACGCGCAGCGGGTGGTGCAGCGGCAGCACGACGACGGCCGGGCCCAGGCGCAGGGTCTTCGTCACCGCCGCGCAGTGGGCGACCATCATCAGCGGCGAAGGGCAGACCGAGTGACTGGTGAAATGGTGCTCGGCGAACCAGGCGGCGTCGAAGCCCAGGCGCTCGGCCATGCGCACCTTCTCGACCGTCATGCCAAGGATCTCGGCCGGCGTCTCGTCGGCGCGATTCTGCGACATCAGGTTGAACAGGGCGATGTCCATGGCGGTCGGTCTCCGGCTTCGGCAAGGGAAGGATGCTGCGATGCGGCAGAGAGGGACGACGGCGAGGGGGCCGCCGTCAAGAGGGCAGGTGGGATCGGCGCCCGTCACGGCGCCGATCCCGCCCCGTCCGTGTCAATCCGGCAGGGCGTAGGCGATGACGTAGTCGCCGCGCTGGTCGGACTGGCGGGCGCCGCCGGCCGAGATCATCACATACTGCTTGCCGGTGCGCGGCGAGCGGTAGGTCATCGGCCCGCCCTGGCTGCCCACCGGCAGGCGGGCCTTCCAGACCTCCTCGCCGGTCGCGCTGCTGAAGGCGCGCAGGTAGAAGTCCTGGGTGCCGGCGATGAAGACCAGCCCGCCCTGGGTGGCCAGCGTGCCGCCCAGCGTCGGCATGCCGATCGGGATCGGCAGGCCGACCTTGATGCCCAGCGGCCCGGTATCCTCGACCGTGCCGACCGGCACCTGCCAGGCGATCTGCTGCGTCTTCATGTCGATCGCCGTCATGGTGCCGTAGGGCGGCGCCTGGCAGGGAATGCCCAGCGGCGACAGGAAGCGGTTCTTGTCCACGGCATAGGGCGTGCCCTGCATCGGCACCAGGCCCATGCCGGTGTTGACGCTCTCGCCGCCGGTGTTGACGGCGCCGTCCGGCGTCGCCTCGGCCCGCGTCATGCGGATCCACAGGCCCAACCGCATGTCGTTGACGAAGATGTAGTTGCTGTTCGGATCGACCGACAGCCCGCCCCAGTTCATGCCGCCGAGCGAGCCCGGGAAGCTGAGCGACAGGTCGGTGTCGGGCACGGTGTAGAGCCCGTCATAGCGCATCGACTTGAAGGCGATGCGGCACAGCAGCTGGTCGAAGGGGGTGGCCCCCCACATATCGGCCTCGGTCAGCGTCTGCGCGCCGATCTGCGGCATGCCGACCGAGCGCGGCTGCGTCGGCGCATAGGGCTCGTTCGGGATGGTGCCGGGCTTGACGGGGACCTCGCGCACCTCGGTCAGCGGTTGGCCCGTGGCGCGGTCCAGCACATAGAGCTGCCCGGCCTTGGTGCCGAAGACCAGCGCCGGCACGCTGCCGCCGCCGGGCTTCGGGAAGTCGATGAAGCTCGGCTGCATCGGCACGTCGAAGTCCCAGAGGTCGTTATGGACCGTCTGGTAGACCCACTTTTCCTGGCCTGTGGTGGCGTCGAGCGCCAGCATCGAGGCGCCGTAGCGATGGTCGAGCGCCGTGCGCCGCGCGCCCCACAGATCGACCGAGGGGCTGCCCACCGGCATGAACACCGTGTTCAGCGCCGGGTCGTAAGACATCGGCGCCCAGACATTGGGCGTCGAGCGGGTGTAGCTCTGCCCCTCCGGCGGCAGGCCGGTGATGGCCGGGTTGCCGGGGTCGAAGGCCCAGCGCAGCGCGCCGGTCACCACGTCGAAGCCGCGCATCACGCCGCCCGGCATGTCCATGCTGACATTGTCGGCGACGCGGCCGCCGACCACCACGGTGGTGCCCGCCAGCGTCGGCGCCGAGGTCAGCACGTAGCTGGGATCGGCCGCCGCCCCCATGCCGAGCTTCAGGTCGACCCGGCCATTGGTGCCGAAATCGGGGCAGAAGGCGCCGGTATCGGCATCCAGCGCGATCAGCTCGGCGCGGATGGTGTTCATCAGGATGCGGCGCTCGCACAGCGCGCCGGCGGCGACCGTGACGGCCGTCACCGGGGTCGAGCCCGGCGCCGTCGGCTGCTGCAGCGCCGCGGTCGCGTCGAAATAGGCGAGGCCCCGGCAGCGCATCCAGACCGAGGAGGTGGCGTTGATCTCCGCCTTCCAGAGCTGGCGGCCGGTGTCGGCGTCGAGCGCGATGACGTTGTTGTGCGGCGTGCAGAGGAAGACGCGGTCGCCGACCTGCAGCGGTGTCTGCTGGTCCTCGGCGCCATTGGCGCCCGGGCTGATCGGGGTGTCGCCGGTGTGGTAGGTCCAGGCCACCTGCAGCCGCGAGACGGTGTCGCGGTTGATCTGGTCCAGCGCCGCGAAGCGGCTGCCGCCGGCGGTGTTGCCGTAATGCGCCCAGTCGCGCTGCTCGGTGCCCGGGGCGACCGGCGTCAGGCCCGGCGCGCGGGTCGCGACCACCGTCGGATGCGGCACGAACATGGCGGCCATCGCCAGGCCCGAGGCCACGGCCAGCACCGCGGCCAGGCCGAAGGAGGCGGCATAGGCCGGGCTGCGGCCCGCCGCGCGGCGCAGCAGCGGGAAGGAGAGGGCGACGACGGTGGCGCCCACGCCGATCGCCAGCAGCCGCGAGACCAGCGGCCAGTAGTGCAGCCCGGCATCCCACAGCGCCCAGGGGATGGTGGCCAGGAAGACCAGGCCGAAAAGCAGGCCGCCGGCCGGCTTGCGCAGGGCGACCAGCCCGCCCGCGGCCAGCAGGCCGAGCCCGGCCAGCAGGAAGTACCAGCTGCCGCCGAGCAGCACGAGCTTGCCGCCGCCGACCGCGAAGGCCAGGCCGGCGAGCAGGATGACCACGCCCAGGACCAGCAGCCAGAGCCGGCCGGCGAGGCCGGGACGGTGCGCCATGCCTGGATTGGCCGGCCCTGCGAGGGAATGTTTCAAGATGCGGGTCTCACAACAAGGAGGGATCTGTTGGAACGTTCCCCATTGTTGGCCGCCTGCCACGCGCGGGCGCGGCGGATGACGGCGGGGACCGAGCCCCGTGCATCCATCTGGTGGAATATACCGCCCGCGATCGTGGCGAGGCAATCGCGCCAGGGCCGAAAACCGGAACCAATCCATGCGCCCGCCGCATGCCAGCCGATCCGCGCCCCTGAAGGGGCGACGGGCGATGGAGGAGGGGTGACGGGCGATCCTGGCTTGCCGTCGGATCGGACATCCGCGAGCCTGCTGTCGCCGCTCATGGCCAAGAGAGACATAAGGGGAGGTCGTCGAATGCGTCGCAACCTGCTGCGTGAAAAGCTGAATGCCGGGCAGCCCACGGTGGGCACCCATCTGCTGTCGACCTGGCCGACGCTGGTCGAGCTGGTCGGCCAGTCGCAGCAATACGACTACATCGAGTTCACCGCCGAATACGCGCCCTTCGACCTGCACGACCTGGACAATCTCGGCCGCGCCTTCGAGCTCGCCAATCTGGGCGGCATGATCAAGATCGAGCAGACGCAATACACGCACCAGGCGATGCGGGCGATCGGCTCGGGCTTCCAGAGCGTGCTCTTCGCCGATATCCGCAGCGTCGAGGATGCCGTGGCCGCCGTCGCCGCGGTGCGCGCCGAGACGCCCGAAAGGGTTGGCTCGCGCGGCGTCGGGCGGCTCGGCGTGGGGATGCGGCGCGACGTCGGCTCGATCCTCGAGGTCGGCAAGCCGAGCTATGTCGAGGCGCTGAACGACGTCGTCATCGCCATCATGGTCGAGAAGAAATCCTGCCTCGACGAGCTCGACGCCATCCTGGCGGTGCCCGGCATCGACATGGTGCAGTTCGGCCCCTCCGACTATTCGATGAGCATCGGCAAGCCCGGCCAGGGCGACGATCCGGAGGTGCAGGCGGCCGAGCGCCGGACCATCGAGACCGCGCTGAAGCTCGGCCTGCATCCGCGGGTCGAACTGCAGGATCCGAGCCATGCCGGCCGGTATCTCGCCATGGGCGTGCAACATTTCTGCATCGGCTGGGATGTCGGCATCCTGGCGAAGTGGTGGGACGCCAATGGCCGCGCCATGCGGGAGATCCTGGAGAAGGGCGCCGCCGAGGCCGCGCCCACCGGCGCTGCCCGGCTGTATTGAGGGCGCGGCCCGGCGGCGGCGGTCTTGCGCCGCCGCCGGGCCCCGGCCGGCCGCTCCGCTGCCCATAATATGTATTATGTAATTCAGCGATCGGCCGGCCATGCCGCGGGTCTGCCGATCCCATGGACCCGCGGCGACGCGCTGGCCTGACCCGGCCAGCCCGCTCGCGTCAGCCGATCGACGGCCGCCCCTGCGCGCCGTCGACCGGGATATGCGCCCCGTTCATCCAGCTCGCCCGGCGCGACAGCGCGAAGGTCACCACATCGGCGATTTCCTCGGCGCTGCCCATGCGGCCTTCAGGGAATTCGCGGGCGATGAAATCCTCGATCACCGCCGGCTCGCGCTGCATCCGCCGGTCCCAGCCGCCGCCCTCATAGAGGATCGAGCCGGGGCTGACGGTGTTGATGCGGATCCTGTCGGCAGCGAGCTCCGGCGCCAGCGACGCGGCCAGCTGGATTTCCGCCGCCTTGGCCGTGGCATATTGCGCCTTGCCGCCGGGCTTCCAGCCGGAGATCGAGGCCACCACGACGATGCTGCCGCCGCCACGCTGGCGCATGAAGGGCACCACGGCGCGGATGCTGTCCACCGCATGGAACAGGTTCAGCGCGAAGGTGCGCTGCCAGTCGGCGTGGCTGCTTTCCTCCAGATAGCCGCCGGCATTGCCGCCGACATTGGCCACCAGCAGGTCGATGCCGCCCAGCGCCGCGGCGCTGTCGGCGACGAAGCCCGCCGCCCCCTCCGGCGTCGCCACATCGGCGGCGAAGCCGAAGACGCGGTCGGCGCCGGCGGCCTCGCGCAATTGCCGCTCCGCCTCGCGCACCGGCTCGGCCGAGCGGCTGCAGAAGGCGACGCGGGCGCCCTCGGCCAGCAGGTTGACGGCGATCGCCCGGCCGATGCCGCGCGCGCCGCCGGTCACCAGGGCGCATTTCCCGTTCAGTCCCAGATCCATGAGCGTCCCTCCTCAGGCCGCGCTGTCGAGATATTCGGCGAAGAGCTCTTCCGGCGACAGCCGCTTGCCGATGATGCCGGCATCATAGGCCTGGTCGGCGAAGGCCGCGATCGGATGCCGGTTCGTCTCGAAGCCATAGGGATGGAAATCCTCGCCGAGCAGCGCTTCCACCTGTTCCAGCTCATCTTCCAGCCAGGGCGTCGCATAGGGAAAATTGCGCTGCGCCGCGGTGAAGGCGTCGTTGCCGGCGATGAAGGCCTGGGTCAGCGCGGGCGCCACCCAGGGATGCGCCTCCCACAGCGCGCGGCGGATCACCACCAGATGCGAGGTCGGGAAGATGTTTGTCCGTTCGAAATAGTCGATCTCGGCGGCGCGCCAGTCGGCCACCAGGCGCACGATGGGTCCGCGGCTGCGGTGATAGGCGCGCGGCTTCGGCGGGCTGAAGACGGCGTCGAGCTCGCCGGCCAGCAGCATTGCCGACAGCGACCCACCCTCGGGCGGCGTGGTGACGCCGGGCGGCAGGATCTCGGGGCTGGTGGCGGGCATCGGGTCGTCGACCGGGCCGATGCACCACTGCACGGCGGCGATGTCGACGCCGTGCAGCGCCAGCAGGTGCCGGTACCAGACCGCGCCGCTATTGGCCCAGCCATACATGCCGATGCGCTTGCCGGCCAGCTGCGCGATGCGGGTGATCGGGCTGCCCTGGGCCGCATAGAGGTCGCGGATGGTGAAGCCGCGCAGCGGAAACACCGGCAGCGCCACATGGCTGCGATCGCCCTGGGCGATGCGCATCGCATGCCGGCAGAACGAAGACTCTCCGCCCTGCACCGTCGGATCGTTCAGCGCGCGGCGCAGCATCAGGTTGCGATCGGCCCAGGAGCCGCGCTGGCCGAGCGTCAGCGTCAGCTCGATGCCCTCGGGGCGAACCTCGCCGCGCGCCAGCGGCAGCAGCCGCGCGTAATCGGCGCAGGTCAGCGCGACCTTGATTGTCGTCTCGGCACTCATTCCGGTGTCACCATGGCTGCGGAGAGAAAGCCGTCCGAGCGCGGCGTGTAGCGATAGCCGACGCGGGTGGCGAAGACGTTGTTCTGGTAGAACAGCGGGATCACCGCCTGATCGGCCATGGCGATCTCGGCGACCTTCTGCAGCAGCGCCTCGCGCTGCCGGTCGTCCACCGTGCGCATCGCCTCGGCCAGCACACGGTCGACCTCGGGGTTGGAATAGCGGGCGCGGTTGGAGGAGCCCATGCCGGTCTCGCGATTGACGGTCGCGAATTGCGCCCGCAGCGGGAAGGAGGCCTCGCCGGTGGTCGCGCTGTTGCCCGCCAGGAACAGGCTGTAGGCGTAATGCGGCGCGCCGGCCTGGGTGATGAAGACCGACCAGGGGAAGGTCGCGACCTTGGCCTCGATGCCGACGCGGATCAGCATCGGCGCGATGGCCTGCACCACCTTGGCGTCGTTCAGGTAGCGGTTGTTCGACCCGGCGATGGTCAGCGAGAAGCCGTTCGGATAGCCGGCCTCGGCCAGCAGCTTCTTCGCTGCCTCCGGATCGTGGCGATCGGGCTGCAGCCGCGGGCTGACACCGAAGAAGCCATCCGCCAGCAGCTGGCTGGCCGGCGCCGCCGCGCCTTCCATCAGCCGTTCCGTCAGCGTGCGCCGGTCGATCGCCAGCGACAGCGCGCGGCGCACGCGAATGTCCTTGAACGGGTTCTGCGGCAACGGCTGGCCGGCGCGGTCGGTCACCATCGGCGTCTGGTCGCGGAACTGGTCCATGTGCAGGAACAGCACGCTGTTGGAGCGCGTGCTCTCCACCCGCACCGCGCTGTTCGCCGCCAGGTGCCGCGCATCGGTCGGCGGCACGTTGTCGATGGCCTGCACGTCGCCCGACAGCAGCGCGGCGATGCGCACGCCGCTGCCGGGGATGATGCGGATGGTGGCGTTCTCCCAGGCCGGCGCCCGGCCCCAATAGGCGTCGTTGCGGCGCAGCTGGAGGCGATCGCCGGCGGCATAGGCGACGAAGCGATAGGGGCCGGTGCCGATGGTCGCCACGCCGCTGTTGAAATCGGCGGTCGAGGCCTTCTCATGCGCGCGGGAGATGATGTCGACCGAGGACAGGTCGACCGGCAGCAGCGGCGCCGGCTGGGCCGTCTTCAGCCGCAGCGTCAGCGGATCGACGACGATGATCTCGGTGATGGCGCGGGTATAGACTTCGTAGGAGCCCGGGCTGTTCGGCACGGCGGGCACGCGGCGCAGCGAGGCGGCGACATCCTCGGCGCCGAAGGGGCTGCCATCGTGGAAGCTGATGCCGGGGCGCAGCGTGAATTCCCAGGTGGTGTCGTCGATCGCGGTCCAGGCGCTCGCCAGCCCCGGCACCAGCCGCTGCTGCGCATCCTGGTCGATCAGCCGGTCGAAGATGTTCAGGGCGACGTTAAAGTTGGAGGAGAGGTTGTGATAATGCGGGTCGAGCGCGGTGACGGCCGAGGTCACGCCGATCGTCAGATCCCGCGCCCGCGCCGGCGCCGCCGCATTCAGCGCCAGCATGACCGCGGCGCCGGCAAGCACGCGGCGCAGCGGCGGCGTCTTCATTCGCATCCACCCATTCTCCCAGTGATGTCGCGCAGCATGCAGCAACATCCGGGCCAGCCCCAGCCGGATCGGCCGCGGATGGCGGCGAGTTAATCCGCGAGCGGCGCCCTGCCGCGCGCATTGGTCGTCGTCATCAGCGCGTCGTGGATATTGGCCAGGTGCCGCGCCATGGCGAGCGAGGCGGCGCGGGCCTTGCGCTCTTCCACCGCGCGGAAAATCGCCTCGTGGTCGCGCAGCCAGGTCTTCCGATACTGCTCCATCGGCATGTAGCGGTGGATTTCCTGCCAGATGCCGCTGTCGATCTGGCCACGCCACAGCTGGTCGGCCATCTGCGCCAGCACGCCATTGCCGGTCGCCTCGGCCAGCAGGATGTGGAAGCGGTGGTCGGCGGCATCGGCCTCCAGCCCGCGGGCATGGTCGCCGCGCATCTCTGCGAGGGTCGCGGCCATGGCGGCCAGCTGCAGCGGCGTCGCATGCTGCGCGGCCAGCGCCGCGATCTGCGGCTCGATCATGCGCCGCGCCTGCAGATTCTCGAAGGGGCCGAAGCCGGACAGCGCGCGGACCTCCGGCGTCTCCTGCCGGCTGACGACATAGGCGCCGCTGTTCTTGCGCACCTCCAGCATGCCGGCCATCTGCAACGACAGGATCGCCTCGCGGATGGTCGGGCGCGACACGCCGAAGCGTCTCGCGAGCTCCCGCTCGGCCGGCAGGCGGCTGCCCACGGGATGGTCGGTCTGCACCAGCGCGGCGATCTGCCGGGCGATGGTCTCGAAGCTGCGCAGGACGGTGCCGGGGAGTATCTCGGGGGGCATGCGCGGCTTGAAGCACCCGCTTTAAGGGTTTGACAAGCGGAACCGGGGCGCGGAAAGTGCCCAGGCCAAATTGGTCAGGCCAATTTACCGACCGCCGCCGCTGCCCCCAGGAGCGCCCGCATGCCGATGCCGCTGCCCAATTCCGCCGAAGCGCGGGATGTGCTGTACCACCTGCATTCGCAGACCAACGCCCAGGCGCATGCCGAGCGCGGGCCGCTGATCATGGAGCGCGGCGAGGGCATCCATGTCTTCGACAGCCATGGCAAGCGCTATGTCGAGGCGATGGCCGGGCTGTGGTGCACCTCGCTCGGCTTTTCCAATGCGCGGCTGAAGCGCGCGGCGGCCGAGGCCTATGACAAGTTCGGCTTCTACCACACCTTCAACCACAAGACGCCGGCGGCCACGATCGACCTGGCCGAGCGGCTGGTGGCGATGGGCCCGATCCCCGAGGCGCAGGCCTATTTCGCGACCTCCGGCTCCGAGGCGACGGAGACCATGGTCAAGCTGGCCTGGGTCTATCACGCGGTCCACGGCAAGCCGGCGAAACGCAAGATCATCTCGCGCGATCGCGGCTTCCATGGCTCGACCATCGTCGCCGCCTCGATGTGCGGCCTGCCGCGCATGCATCGCGAATTCGGCCTGCCGCTGCCGGGCTTCCTGCACACGCTCTGCCCCGATCCGTACCACGGCATGCGGGAAGGCGAGGACGAGGCGGCCTTCGTCGCGCGCCTGGCCGACAGCCTGGAGGCGATGATCCTGGAGGAGGGTGCCGACACCATCGCCGCCTTCATCGCCGAGCCGATCAATGCCGGCGGCGGCATCATCGTGCCGCCCGCCGGCTATTTCCCGGCGATCCAGGCGGTGCTGCGCCGGCACGACATCCTGGTGCTGGCCGACGAGGTCGTCTGCGGCTTCGGCCGCACCGGCGAGATGTGGGGCAGCATCACCGTCGGCATGACGCCCGACATGGCTGCCATGGCCAAGGGAATTTCCTCCTCCTACTTCCCGATATCGGCGGTGCTGCTCGGCAAGCCGATCCAGGACGCGCTGGCCAGGATGAACGAGGGCGGCGAGATCTTCGGCCACGGCTTCACCAATTCCGGCCATCCGGTCGGTGTCGCCGTCGCGCTGGAGACGCTGGCCATCTACCAGGAGATGGATGTCGTCGGCCATGTCCGCGCCATGGGCGCGCGGCTGCGCGACGGGCTCGATGCCATCGCCGCCGGCTCGGGCATCGTCGGCCAGGTGCGCGGCGCCGGGCTGATGATCGGCGTCGAGCTGGTGGCCGATCCGGCGACCAGGACCGCCTTCGACCCGGCGCTGAAGATCGGCGCGCGCTTCGATGCCGCGGCGCTGGCGAACGGGCTGGTGATCCGCGCGATGGGCGACACCATCGGCTTCTGCCCGCCGCTGATCATCGACGAGGCCGGCATCGACGAAACCCTGTCCCTGTTCGAGCGCACCCTGTCCGAGGTCGAGAAGGACCTGTCGACGTCGCGCCTCGCCGCCGAATAACAAGAATCCGAATCGCCGCTCGGGAACAGCCAGACTCGCCACCATCCCTGGAGAGACCTGCCATGCATCGTCGTGACCTGTTCCGCAGCACGCTGGCCTTCGGTGCTGCCGCCTCCCCGCTTGCCGTGCCCGGACTGGCCCGCGCCCAGGGCGTGGCGCGGGCGAAGACGCTGATCTTCGTGCCGCAGGCCGATGCCGCCATCCTCGACCCCACCATCACCACCGGCCTGGTCAACCGCAACCACGGTTTTCTGGTCTATGACACGCTCTATGGCATCGATGCCGAGGGCGTGGTGCGGCCGCAGATGGTGGAAGGCCACACCATCGAGGACGACGGCAAGCTCGTCACCATGCGGCTGCGCGAGGGCCTGCGCTTCCATGACGGCGAGCCGGTGCGCGGCCGCGACGTGGTGGCCAGCCTGCGCCGCTGGGCGCATCGCGACGCCTTCGGCGTGTCGCTGATGGCCATCGTCGAGGAGCTGTCGGCGCCCGACGACCGCACCGTGCGCTGGCGGCTGAAGGCGCCCTTCCCGCTGCTGCCCACGGCGCTCGGCAAGGTCGGCGCCATCGTCGCCTTCATCATGCCGGAGCGGCTGGCGGCGGCCGACAACCCGGTGCCGCCGGTGAAGGAGCTGGTGGGCAGCGGCCCCTTCCGCTTCCGCGCCGACCTGCATGTCTCGGGCTCGAAGCTCGTCTATGACAGGTTCGACGGCTATGTGCCGCGCAAGGATGGCGAGGCCAGCCTGCTGGCCGGGCCGAAGGCGGTGAATTTCGACCGCATCGAATGGCAGGTGATGCCCGATGCCAGCACCGCCGCCGGCGCGCTGCAGCAGGGCGAGATCGACTGGTGGGAACAGCCGATCTACGACCTGCTGCCGGGGCTGAAGCGCAATCCGCGGCTGAATGTCGAGGTGCTCGACCCCTACGGCGCCATCGCGGTGATGCGCTTCAATTCCATGATCCCGCCTTTCGACAATCCGGCGATCCGCCGCGCTATCCTGGGCGCGGTGAAGCAGAGCGACTTCATGATCGCGGTGGCCGGCGAGGACCGCACGCTGTGGAAGGACGGCATCGGCTTCTTCGCCCCCGGCGGCGTCATGGCCAACAGCGAAGGGCTGGAGGCGCTGGATGGCAGCCGCAGCATCGAGCAGTCGCGCCAGGCGCTGAAGGATGCCGGCTACAAGGGCGAGCGGGTGCTGCTGATGGCGCCCTCCGACTTCCCCTCGATCAAGGCGACCAGCGACGTCACCGCCGACCTGTTCAAGCGCCTGGGCATCACGCTCGACTACCAGGTGATGGACTGGGGCAGCATGCTGACGCGCATGGCCAACAAGAACACCATCGACAAGGGCGGCTACAACCTGTTCTGCACCTATTCGCCCGGCGTCACGCATCTCAACCCGGCGGCGCATAACTTCCTGCGCGGCAGCGGCGAGCGCGCCACCTTCGGCTGGCCGACCAGCCCGCAGCTGGAAGCGCTGCGCGACGCCTGGTTCGCCGCCCCCGATGCCGAGGCGCAGCGCGCGATCGGCATCCGCGCCCAGCGCCAGGCGCTGATCGACGTGCCCTATGTGCCGCTCGGCCTGTTCTACCAGCCGACCGTCTACAAGAAAGAGCTCAGCGGCATCCTGAAGGGTCTGCCGCTGTTCTGGAACATGCGACGCGCCTGAGGCCCCTGCACCATGCTTGCCATCACCGGCTATGTCGACCGCTGGAGCGTGCGCCCCGGCGAGACCATCAACGTCATGATCTCGCTGCAGGGCGGCGGCGCCTATCGGGCCCGCGTCGCGCGCGTGCTCTGCGGCGACCCCAATCCGCGTGGCCCCGGCTATCGCGAGGTGCCCGCCGCCTGGCCGCTGGAAGGCGAGCACCAGGGCACGCAGCAGGACGTCTTCCTGGGGTCCTGGGGCGAGGTGCCGAGGCTGGCGCTGCCGGCCGGGCCGGTCACGCTGGCGGCCACCGTCTGGCCGACGCGGCTGGCCGCCGGCGACCAGGTCGCGCTGGCCTGGGCCGGCGGCGGCCATGCGCTGGCGCTCGGCATCGGCGAGGACGGCGCCTGGTGCCGCGTGACCACGCCCGGCGGCGAGACGCTGCTGCGCAGCGCCGTGCCGCTGACCGAGCGTGCCTGGCATGAGCTGTCCTGCACCATCGACGCTTCGGGACGGCTGCAGCTGCGGCAGCGCCCGCTGAAGCCGCGGCTGGATCGGGTGGAGGCGGCCGAGGTTTCTGTCGCCGCCTCGGCTTTCCCCGGCGGCGACGGCGCCGCCTCCATCGCCGCCGGGCGCCGCGACGGCCCGGCGCGCGCGCATTTCAATGGCAAGGTCGAGCGGCCGCGGATTCTTGCCGGTGATGCCGGGCCGACGATCGCCGAATGGGATCTGTCGCGGGCGATGCAGACGGATCGCATCGAGGATATCGGCGCGCAGGCCGCGCATGGCGTGCTGCACAACCTGCCGACCCGGGCGATGACCGGCTCGACCTGGCGCGGCGACGTGCATCGCTGGACCGAGGACCCGTCGCAATACGGCGCGATCCATTTCCACGACGACGATATCGGCGACGCGGCGTGGCAGCCCTCGCTGTCCTTCGTCGTGCCGGAGGACTGGAAAAGCGGCGTCTACGCCCTGCATCTCGAGATCGAGCGCGACGGCAGGACGGTGCGCGACAACATCGTCTTCCATGTGCGCGCCAAGGTGCCGGGCAGCCAGGCCAAGGTCGCCTTCCTGGCGCCCACCTTCAGCTACACCGTCTACAGCCAGTACCAGAAGGCCGGGCGGCAGGCGCGCATCACGCCACGCTCGCTGGAATGGGGCGCGCTGCCGCAGGCGCCGGACGGGCATCCGGAATATGGCGTCTCGCCCTACAACTTCCATTCCGACGGCAGCGGCGTGGTGATGTCCAGCATGCGCCGGCCGATGATCGACAAGCGCGTCAACCAGATCCACCTGGTCGATCCGAGCGAGGATGGCTCCGGCCTGTACTGGATTTCCGCCGACAGCTACGTCACCGACCTGCTGACCCGCAAGGGCATCGACTTCGAGGTGATCACCGACCACGACGTGCATGCCGAAGGCGCAGGCCTGCTCGCCAACTACAATGTCGTGCTGACCGGGCAGCATCCCGAATACCACACGGTGGAGACGCTCGACGCGCTGGAGGCCTATCTCGGCCAGGGCGGGCGCTTCATGTATCTCGGCGGCAACGGCTTCTACTGGAAGGTCGTGCCGCATGGCACCGGCCCCTGGAGCTTCGAGCTGCGCCGCGCCGAGGGCGGCATCCGGCTGTGGGAAACCCTGCCCGGCGAAAGCTACCATGCGCAGGATGGCAGCTATGGCGGGTTGTGGCGCCGGCTGGGCCGGCCGCCGCAGCAGCTGGTCGGCGTCGGCTTCAGCACCCAGGGCGAATATATCGGCTACCCCTACGCCTTCCTCGACGCCATCCGCGACCCGCGTGTCGCCTTCATGCGCGATGGCATCGAGGAAATCTCCGAGCCCGGCGCGCCGCTCGGCGAGCGCGGGCTGATGGGCGGCGGCGCTGCCGGGCATGAGCTCGACCGCGCCGATGTCTCGCTGGGCACGCCGCGCCATGCGCTGATCATCGGCCGCGCCGTGCTGACCGACCCAACCTATCAGCCGGTCAACGAAGAGCGGCGCGACCACACCTGGCCGGCGGCGCGGGAGGACATCATCCGCTCCGACCTCACCTTCTTCGAGACGCCGGGCGGCGGCGCGGTCTTCTCGGTCGGCTCGATGAACTTCATCGGCGCCCTGCCGATCGATGGCTACGAGAATGTCGCGGCGAAGCTGGTCACCAACATCATCCGCCGCTTCGCCGACCCGGCGCCTTTCCCGGCGCCGCCGCCAAGCTGAGCCGCCGCAGCCGTCGCCGGATTCCAGCCCTGGTCGTTGCGTCTTCGATTGATGCGCGGCGGGGCTGATCCTAGGGTCCTTCCCGGGGCCGTCAGAAGACCCTGGGGAGGACGACAACATGCAAGATTGGCACGATCCGCATCGGCGCGGCGCGCGACATCCATGGCTGCGGCGCATGACTTTCGGCCTGCTGGCCCTGGCCGCGGCGACGGCCCCCGGCCTGGCGGCCGCGCAGGCGCCGCCGGTGCAGACTTGCGAGCTTGGCGAGCTCAAGCTCGAGAGCGGCGCCGTCATCCCGAATGTCCGGATGACCTTCATCGCGCATGGCACGCTGAATGCCGAGCGCAGCAACGCCATCCTGTCGATCCACGGGCTGCGCGGCAATCGCGACGCGCAGAGCTTCCTGGCCGGGCCCGGCCGCGCGCTCGACACCGACCGCTACTACGTCATCCAGCCCGACACGCTCGGCGTCGCCTCGACCGATCCGAATGCGACGACCTCGCCGACCCGCTCGGGGCTGAACATGCGCTTCCCGCGCTTCTCCATCCGCGACATGGTGCAGGCCGAGCACCGGATGCTGACGGAATGCCTGAACATCCGCCACCTGGTCGCGGTGACCGGCATCTCGATGGGCGGCATCGGCAGCCTGCAATGGGCCGTCAGCTATCCGGATTTCATGGATGCGGTGATCCCCATCGTGCCGCAGGCGCATGCGACGCGGCAGACCAACTTCGTCTGGGAAGCCGCGCGCCAGGCGATCATGCTGGATCCGAAGTGGCAGGATGGCGCCTATCCGGCGAATGACCCGCCGCGACGCGGCACCGGCATCGGCGTCAATATCCAGAACGCCTTCGGCTTCTCCTCCGATGCCTTCGCGGCGATGTTCCAAGATCGCGCTTCGGTCGAGCGGTTCTACGCGACGACGACGGAGCAGCTGGGCAATGCCACCGATGCGCGGGACTGGGTCTATCGCACCTGGGCCATCGTCGACCACGACATCGCGAAGACGCCGCCCTTCAACGGCGATCTGCGCGCCGCCGCCCGCTCGATCAAGGCGCGGCTGCTGCTGATGCCGAACTGCTTCGACCAGCTGCTGAGCCCCGGCGCAAGCGGCGTGATGGAGGTCGCCGCCCATGCCCCGGACGCCAGGATCGTCGACCTGGACGACATCGCCGGCCACAGCGGCAATTCCACCCCGCGCAGCGTGACGCTGGTGGCCGCCGAGATCCGCGACCTGCTGCAGCGCGTCGCCGACGGACGGCCGGGCTTCAACGGCCCGCGTATCCCGCGCCACTGGAGCCGGGAGGACCGCTGCCCGAACTAGCGCGGCGACAGGGCATGTCGCCGCGGCTTGAGCCCGACTTTAATCGCTGGACAGGATCGTAGATTTTGAGGTTCAACGCGATTGCACGTTGCATGGACCCGCCGCCTCGGCTTGCATGCCCCGCCTGCCCACCAGACCGAGGAGACCCCGATGAAAGCCGACAACGTCCTGCAGACCATCGGCCGCACGCCGCATATCCGCCTGGCCCGGCTGTTCCCCGGCGCCGAGGTCTGGGTCAAGTCGGAGCGCAGCAATCCCGGCGGCTCGATCAAGGACCGCATCGCGCTGGCCATGATCGAGGCGGCCGAGGCCAGCGGCGCGCTCAAGCCCGGGGCCACCATCATCGAGCCGACCTCGGGCAATACCGGCATCGGCCTGGCGATGGTCGCCGCCGTCAAAGGCTATGCGCTGCTGCTGGTCATGCCCGATTCCATGTCGATCGAGCGGCGCCGGCTGATGCAGGCCTATGGCGCGCGCTTCGAGCTGACGCCGCGCGAGCGCGGCATGAAGGGCGCCATCGAGCGCGCCAAGGAACTGCAGGCCGAGATCCCCGGCGCCTGGATCCCGCAGCAATTCGAGAATCCGGCGAATGCCGAAGTGCATGCCCGCACCACGGCGCAGGAGATCCTGGCGGACTTTCCGGAAGGGCTCGACGCGCTGATCACCGGCGTCGGCACCGGCGGCCATATCACCGGCTGCGCCCGCGTGCTGAAGCAGGCCTGGCCGTCGCTGCAGGTCTTCGCGGTGGAGCCGGTGCTGTCGCCGGTGATCTCCGGCGGCGCGCCGGCGCCGCATCCGATCCAGGGCATCGGCGCCGGTTTCATCCCGGCGGTGCTGGACACGGCGCTGCTCGACGGCGTGATCCAAGTCGCCGCGGACGACGCCAAGGAATATGCGCGGCGCTCGGCGCGGGAGGAGGGGCTGCTGGTCGGCATCTCCTCCGGCGCCACGCTGGCGGCGATCGCGCAGAAGCTGCCCGGACTGCCGGCCGGCGCGCGCGTGCTCGGCTTCAACTACGACACCGGCGAGCGCTATTTCTCGGTGGCCGATTTCCTGCCGGGCTGAGGCGGGCGCTCAGATGTTGTAGTCGAAGGCGTTGTAGCCGACCTCGCGCAGGATCTCGTCGCCGCTGAGCGCCTCGGCGCCGGGTGCTGCGCGGCGGACGATGCGGGCCGGCACCCCGGCCACCGTCGTCCGCGGCGGCACCGGCGCCAGCACCACGGAACCGGCGGCGACGCGGGCCCCTGCCCCCACCTCGATCGGGCCGAGGATGGTGGCGCCGGCGCCGATGATGACGCCGCGGCGGATCTTCGGATGCCGGTCGCCGCCATCATGCCCGGTGCCGCCCAACGTCACGCCCTGCAGCAGCGACACCGCATCCTCGATCACCGTCGTCGCGCCGATCACCAGCCCGGTGGCATGGTCGAGCAGGATGCCCGATCCGATGCGCGCCGCCGGGTGGATGTCGGTCTGCAGCACCTCCGAGGCGCGGCTCTGCAGATACAGCGCGAAGTCGCGCTCGCCGCAATGCCACAGCCAATGCGCCAGGCGATGCGTCTGCAGCGCGTGGAAGCCCTTGAAGTAGAGCACCGGCTCGAGGATGCGCAGGCAGGCGGGATCGCGCTCGACGACAGCGAGAAGATCGGCGCAGAAGCCGGCCTCGATCACCGGCGTGGCGATCGCGGCGCGGCGGAAGGCGCGCTCCAGCACCGGCCTTGGCAGCGCGGGCGCGTCCAGCCGCACCGCCACGCGGTGGAAGATCGCCGAGGCCAGGTCGGGCTGGTGCAGCACGCTGCCGAGGAACAGCGGCGCCAGCAGCGGCGATTCCGCGCAGGCCTGCTCCGCCTCGTCGCGCAGCCGCCGCCAGAGCGCGGCGGCGGCCTCGATCGGGCGGGTGATGGGCGTCAGCGTCACGACCCTTCCCCTAGATCCGTGGCAGCGCCGCGGGAAGTTCCCGCGTATAGGCGTGGCGCGGCGTGGCGAAGACCGTCTCGGCGGCGCCCTGCTCGACCAGCTTGCCCGCCTGGAAGACCAGCACGCGATCGGCCAGGTCATTCACCACCGCCAGGTCATGCGAGATGAGCAGCAGCGCCGTGCCGCGCCGCGCCTGCACACCGATATCCAGCGCCGAGACCGGCTCGTCGCAGACGATCAGCCGGCTCGATAAGGGGCCGGTGCCGGCCCGCCGCGCGCCGCCGCTGCAAAGGCCTTCGCCGCTGGCCAGCCGCTTCGGCGAGATCAGCCCGAGCTTCACGCTCGATGTGGCCTCGAGGAAGCCGGAATCGCGCCGGTTCAGCACGAACTTCACGACATACGGCGAGACCACCTCGACCCGGTCCAGCGACAGCAGCGGCCGGGCGGTGTTGGTGGTGTTCCTCGGGTCGCGAACATGGTCGAAATTGGCCTTCACCGCGGCGGCGTCGAAGACCTCGCCGTCGTGGAAACGGACATCCTCGCGCAGGGCGAAGCTGTATTCGCGGCCATCGGGCGACACCGTCCAGCTGCGTGCCAGCCAGGGCGAATAGCTGCCATCGGCGCGCTTGCCGACCAGGGAATCGATATAGTGGCAGATGGCGATGAAGGCGTTCTGCTGCGAGGAGCGGTGCGGGTCGAAGCAGACCGGCTCGGTGGTCACGCCCCAGGTCAGGTGGCCGCCCGGCACCGGCGTCTCGGCGGCCAGCGCCGGCGCGCCGAGCAGCAGGACGCCGGCAAGGACCTTGGACAGCGTGGGAAGCGACATGCGGCGCGGCCCTCATCCTGGTCGAAGGGCGCCGGGCGCCCATATGCGTTCACGGTTCGTGGTAAATTGTATTTAAGCATTCTTGATGTGTAAACGACGAACCGCAGCCCCGGCCTAATCGGCGGCCGGGCGGACGCTGCGGGCCAGGGAGTATTCATCGGCCCGCGCCGCGTAGCGCAGCGGCGCCCGCGTCGCCCAGGCATTGCGCTGGTAGTAGAGCGGCACGACGCCGAGGTCGCGCACCGCCAGGGCGCTGGCCTGGCGCAGCAACCCCTCGCGCGCGCCGCCGTCGAGGCTGCGCAGCGCCTGCTGCAGCAGCGCGTCCAGCGCCGGATTGGCGTAGCGGCCGCGATTGGCCGAGCCGAGGCCGCGCGCCGGATCGACGCTGGCCAGCAGCGCGCGCAGCGGCGAGGAGACCTCGCCGGTGCCGGCGCCCCAGCCCAGCAGCATGACGCCGTAGTCGTGATGCGGCGCCGCCGAGCGCGCGTTGAAGATCGCCGCCGGCAGCAGCTCGACCCTGGCGCGGATGCCGACGCGCGTCAGCATGGCGCCGATCGCCTGCAGCACGCGGCCGGCATTGGGATACTGGTCGTGCGAGCCGTGCAGCACCAGGGTGAAGCCCTCCGGATAGCCGGCCTGGCGCAGCAGGGCGCGGGCGGCCTCGGGATCGAAAGGTTCCGGCCGCAGCTCGGGACTGGCGCCGCCGAAGCCCTCGGCGATCAGCCCGCCGGCGGGCTCGGCCTCGCCCAGGAAGATGCGCTCGGCGATGCCCTGGCGGTCGATCGCCTTGGAGATCGCCTGGCGCACCCGCAGGTCGCGCAGCGGGTTCGCGGGCAACGGCCGCCCGGCGGCATCGGTGACCTGCGGGCTCTCGGCCCGCGCATGGTCGAGCGCCAGGAACAGGATGCGGTTGCTGACCGCGCTGCTGACGCGAAAGGCCGGATTGCCGGACAGCCGCGCCAGCTCCTCGGTCGGCACATTCTCGATGGCGTCGACATCGCCGGCCAGCAGCGCGGCGACGCGGGCGGCGTCGTTGGCGATGAAGCGGAAGCGGACATCGCGCCAGGCCGGCGCCTCGCCCCAATGCCCGTCGAAGCGCTGCAGCACCACGCCCTCATTCGGGGTGAAGCGGATCAGGCGGAACGGGCCGGTGCCGATGGTGGCGGGGGCCGCGTTGTTGAAGTCGGCCGTGCTGGCCGCCAGCGCCTGGCGCGAGATGATATTGACGATGGCCAGATCGTTCGGCAGCAGCGGCGCCGGACCCTCGGTGTGCAAGCGGATCGTGTGGGCATCGACGATCTCGACCTGGCGGATGGCGCGGGTGGAGATGGTGAAGGCCGAGGGCGAGTTCGGCACGCGCGGGATGCGCGCCAGGGTCGCCGCCACATCCTCGGCGCCGAAGGGGCTGCCATCCTGGAAGCGGACGCCCGGGCGCAGGGTGAATTCCCAGGCGTTGTCGCCGATAGCGCGCCAGGCGGTGGCCAGGCCCGGCACCAGCTGCTGCCGCTCGTCCTGGTGCACCAGCCGGTCGAAGATATTCGCGGCGAGGCTGTTGTTGACCACGCGGTTGTGGAACAGCGGATCGCTGGTGGAGGGCGCCGATTTCAGCGCAAAGCTCAGGCTCTGCGCCGCGGCGATTCCGGGCAGCAGCAGCAGCGCCGCCGCCAGCAACGGCGCCGTGGCCCTGCTTCGGCGCGCTGGCCTGGATGGGGGAATGGGCAGGGGCATGGAATAGCTCCTTCCGCCGGCATGACGGCGCCGGAACGGTGAACCTTATTCACATTTTCCTATGCGTTAAATATATAAACAGCCATCCTGATTCGTGCAGAAGGCGCGCCGCGATGGGTGCGCGCCGGCCGTCAGCCGCGGCGCACCATGGTCGCCGCGGTGTAGCCGCTCATATTCGGCTCGAAGCGCAGCCCCGGCCGCAGGCCCCAGACCAGCGACAGGTGGAACAGCGGGATAATCGGCAGGTCGTCGGCCACCGCCTGCACGGCCTCCTGCAGCACCTTCTCCCGCGCGCCGGGCTCGAGGATGGTGAAGGACTTTTCCGTCAGCGCGTCGAGCGCCGCATTGGAATAGAGGCTCCAATTGTTGGCGCCGGCACGCTTGGCGCGGTCGACGGTGCTGACGACATTGCTGAGGAAATAGGAAGCCTCGCCGGTCGAGCTCGCCCAGCTGTGCAGCCAGACGCCGTATTCCTGGCGGCTGGCGCGGGCGCTGAAGGCGGCATAGGGCAGCGCGTCGACCACCGTCGTCACGCCGATCCGCGTCCACATCTGGGCCACCGCCTGGGCGATGCGGCTGTCATTGGCGAAGCGGTCGTTCGGCGTGTGCAGCACCAGGCGGAAGCCGCGCGGGAAGCCGGCCTCGGCCAGCAGGCGGCGCGCCTGCTCGGCGTCGAAGGCCGGCACGCCGACCGCCGGATTGGCCGAGTAGAAGCCGGCCGGCAGCCACTGCCCGCTCGGCGTGCCGCGGCCCTCCATCACCCGCTCCACCAGCGCGGCGCGGTCGATTCCGAGCGACAGCGCCTGGCGAACCTTCAAGTCCAACAGCGGGTTCTTCGCCAGCGACTTGCCGTCGGCATCGGTGATGTCGGGCAGCTCGCCGGGGCGGGCGAAGCTCGGCTGCATGAAGGTCAGGCGGGTGCTCTGCGTCTCCACCACCTGCACGCGGGAATCGCGCGCCAGCGCCTGGGCGTCGTTGGAGGAGACCTCGTCGATCAGGTCGACATCGCCGGCCAGCAGCGCGGCGCTGCGCGCGCCGGCCTGCGGGATGATGCGGAAGACCACGCGTTCCCAGGGCTCGGCGCCGCCGAAATAGGCGTCGTTGCGCACCAGCTCCACCGTGCTGCCGGGCTGGAAGGCCGCGAGCTTGTAGGGGCCGGTGCCGATCGCCGCGCGGCGGCTGTTGTAGTCCTCGGTCGCCGCGCCCTCGCCGGCATGGCGCGAGACGATGGCGACGAAGGTCAGGTCGTTGGGCAGCGAGGGATGCGGCCCGGCGGTGTGCAGCCGCACCGTCAGCGGATCGACCACCTCGACGCGGATGATCGGGCGGACATAGCCGGCGAGGCTGCCCGGGCTGCCGGTGACCGTCGGGATGCGGGCGATGGTGAAGGCCACGTCGTCGGCGGTGAAGTCCCGCCCGTCATGCCATTTCACGCCCGGGCGCAGCTTGAACTCCCAGACCTTGTCCTCGACCGGCGTCCAGCTGAGCGCCAGGCCGGGGATCGGGCGCAGCCGGGCGTCGCGCTCGACCAGCCGGCTGAAGACATGCAGCGCCAGATTGAAGTTCGGCTGGAAGGCGTAGAAATGCGGGTCGGCCGAGCTCGGCGTGGTGGCCGTGGCGATGGTCAGCACGGTCTTCACCGCTGCCGCCGGCTGGGCCACCGCGCTGGCCGGCAGGGCGCCGAGCGCCAGGAGTCCGCCGAGGCCGCGCCGGGAAATCGCCGAATTCAGCATCCACGCCATCCATCAGGAATGTTTTACACATTCCCGATAGGTGATTTCAGGCCCCGGCGGCAATGGGGAAAACGCGGCCCTCAGGCCAGGGCGGGCTCGGCCGCGACGGTCAGCCGCTTCTCGAAAGGCAGCTTGCGCAGCGCCTGCAGGTCGGCCGTCGGGTCGTAGAGCGCGGTATAGCCGCGGCGCCGGTACAGCCCCACCGCTTCCGGCTGGCGGAAGCCAGTGGTCAGGTAGATCCGCGCATAGCCCTGGGCGCGGGCCGCCGCCTCCAGCGCCGCCAGCACGGTGCTGGCCAGGCCCTGGCGGCGCAGGTCGTGCCGCGTCCAGACCCGCTTGAACTCGGCGGTCTCGTCGTCGTAGCGCATGAAGGCGCCGCCGCCGATGGTCTCGCCATCGCGCAGCAGCAGCAGGAAATGGCCATGCGGCGGGGCGAAGGCCTCGGGCGGGTAGCGGTTCAGCTCGACCACGGCGCCGGCAGGTTCGAAGAAATCGCCGTAGCGGCTGTCACATTCCTCGATCAGCGCCGCGACCAGCGGCTGCGCGCGCGGATCGGTCGGCGTGGTGGAGACGATGCGGTCGCGCATGGGATGCCTTCTCGTCAGGCGGGGGAGAGGAACGCCTCGGCCAGGCCGGACCACAGCGCGGCGCCGGGCAGCAGGAGAGCGTCGTTGAAATCGAAGCGCGGATTGTGCAGGGACGGCCCCTCGCCCGCGCCGAGAAAGATGTAGCTGCCAGGCCGCACTTCCAGCATGTGGGAAAAATCCTCGCTGGCGGTGCGCGGGCGGAAGCCGGGCAGCAGCGCGTCGTCGCAAAGCAGGCGGCGCGCGACGTCGCGGGCGAAAGCGGTCTCGGCCGCGTGGTTGACCAGCGCCGGGAAGCCGCGGCGATACTCGACCTCGGCCGTGGCGCCGAAGCTTTCCGCCTGGGCGCGGGTGATAGCGGGGATGCGCCGTTCCAGCAAGGCGCGGGCGGCTTCGCGATAGCTGCGTGCGGTGAGCTTCAGCGCGACGCTGTCGGGGATGACATTGGCCGCCTCGCCGCCATGGATGGCGCCGACAGTGACCACCGCCATGTCCAGCGGATCGAGGTTGCGCGACACCACCGTCTGCAGCGCGGTGATGACATGCGCGGCGACGACAACGGGGTCCACCGTCTCCTGCGGCGACGCGCCATGGCCGCCGCGGCCGCGGATGCTGATCAGCGCCAGGTCGACCGCGGCCATGGCGGGGCCTTCGACGAAGCCGAAGCGGCCCTCGGCCTCGCCGGGCCAGGAATGCAGGGCGAAGACGGCGTCGCAGGGGAAGCGGTCGAACAACCCCTCGGCGATCATGCGTTTGGCGCCGGAGCCGGTCTCTTCCGCCGGCTGGAAGATCAGCGTCAGGCGGCCATCGAAATCGCCATGCTGCGCCAGGTCCTGCGCCGCGGCGAGCAGGATGGCGACATGCCCGTCATGGCCGCAGGCATGCATCGCTCCCGGATTGCGGCTTGCATGCGCCAGGCCGGTCTGCTCGGCGATGGGCAGCGCATCCATGTCGGCGCGCAGGCCCAGGCTGCGGCGCCCCTCGCCCCGCTGCAGCGTGGCCACCACGCCGGTGCCGGCGATGCCGGTGTCGACACGATAGCCCCAGCCGGCGAGCAGCCGCGCCACGGTCTCGGCGGTGCGGTGCTCGGCGAAGGCGAGCTCCGGATGGCGGTGCAGGTCGCGGCGCAGCGCGACGAAGGGCGCGATGCCCTCGGCGATGCGCGCCAGCGGCCCGGGTCGCAGCAGCGTGGCGCTCACGACACCTCCGCCAGCGCGGGCTCGGCCGGCGCGGCGGCGCGGATGGCGCGATAGGGCAGGCCGAGATTCTCGCGCAGCGTGGCGCCGCGCAGCACCGGGTCGTGCCGGCCGCGCGCCTCGAGCACCGGCAGCACATGCCGGATGAAGTCGTCCAGCCCCTGGGCGACAACCGGGAAGCCCAGGATGAAGCCGTCGGCGGCGCCTTCCTCGATCCAGCGGATCATCTCGTCGGCGACCTCCTCGCCGCTGCCGATGAAATGCGGCTTCGGCGTCGCCGAGGCCAGCGCCACCTGGCGCAGCGTCAGCCCCTTCTCCCGCGCGTCGCGCTTGATGCGGTCGGTGGTGGAGCGGAAGCTGTTGGCGCCGATTTCTCCCAATTCGGGAAAGGGCGCGTCCAGCGGATAGACCGAGAAATCATGATGATCGAAGAAGCGGCCGAGATAGGCGAGCGCCTCGTCGATGCTGAGCAGGTCGCGGATAGCCGCGTATTTCTGCTCGGCCTCGGCCCGCGTCGTGCCGGTGATCGGGCCGATGCCGGGCATGATCTTCGTCTGGCCGGGATCGCGGCCATGCTTCGCGGCGCTGGCGCGCACCGCCTGGCGGAAGCGATGCGTCTCGGCGAAGGAGGGCGCGTTGGTGAAGACGGCATCGGCATACTTGCCGGCCAGGTCGATGCCATCCTCCGACGAGCCGGCCTGGAAGATCACCGGCTGGCCCTGCGGCGAGCGCTGGATGTTCAGCGGCCCCTCGACGCGGAAGTATTTTCCATCATGGTCCAGGCGGCGGAACTTCGTCCGATCGAAGAACTGCCCGGTCTCCCGGTTGCGCGGGAAGGCGCCATCCTCCCAGGAATCCCAAAGCCCCTGCGCCACCTGCAGATATTCGTCGGCGATCTTGTAGCGCAGCGCATGCTCGGGATGCGGCCGGCCGTAGTTGCGCGACGAGCCCTCCAGCGGCGAGGTCACCACGTTCCAGCCGGCGCGGCCGCCGCTGATCAGGTCGAGCGAGGCGAATTGGCGCGCCACGGTGAAAGGGTCGCTGTAGGAGGTGGAGACCGTGCCCGCCAGGCCGATCTTGTCGGTCACCGTCGCCAGCGCCGACAGGATGGAGATCGGCTCGAAGCGGTTGAGAAAATGCGGGATCGACTTCTCGTTGATGTAGAGGCCGTCGGCGACGAAGGCGAAGGCGATGCCGGCAGCCTCGGCCTTCTTCGCGCTGTCGATGTAGAAGCGCAGGTTGACGCTGGCATCGGCCGGGCCGGCGGGATGCTTCCAGGCGTTCATATGGCCACCGGCGCCATGCAGCATGACGCCCAGCGGAATCTTCTTGTCGGTCATGGCAGGATGTCCTTGCTCAGGCGGCGACGGGCTGGCGCGCGGGGGCCAGCAGGTCGAGCATGCCGGCGCGCTCGGCGAAGGCGGTGGCCGGCGTGTCGAGGATGAACTCGGCGATGCCGTGCTCGCGCTGCAGCGCGCCGAGCGCGGCATGGATATCGTCCGGATTGCCGGCCAGCAGGCTGGGCCGCACCTCCTCGATGCGCCAGCTCGTGGCACCCGCCTGGCGCGCATATTCCTCGGCCGCCGCGCGGGTGCCGAGGTTGAAGCTCTGGCCGTTCGGCAGATGCACCTTGTAGGTGCGCAAGCTCGCCGCGCGGCGCTCGGCCTCGGCGCGGCTGGCATCGGCCAGCACATGCAGCGCCAGCAGCGGCGCCTGGCCGCTGTCGGCGCGGTAGCGCGCCAGGCTGTCGCGCAGCTTGGCATCGTCGCCATTCAGATGCCCGGCATAGCAGAACAGCCAGCCATGCCGCGTCGCCAGCGCCGCGCTGTCGGCGCTGGCGCCCAGCAGGATCTTTTGCGGCGCCTCGGGCGGCGACGGCGTCAGCTGCGCCGCGGCATGCGGATGCTCGGGCGGCAGGCTGCGCGCCAGGAAGCCTTCGAGCTCGGCGAAGCGCGCGGCGAAATCCTGCGCGTCGCCGCGCAGCGCGCGGGTGGAGAAGGGCAGCCCGCCCGGCGCCTTGCCGACGCCGAGATCGACGCGGCCCGGCGCCAGCGTCGCCAGCAGCGAAAACGTCTCGGCGACCTTGTAGGGGGCGTAGTGCTGCAGCATGACGCCGCCGGAGCCCACGCGGATGCGGCTGGTGCGCGCCAGGATGAAGGCGGAAAGCACCTCGGGCGCGACGCTGGCGAGGCCCGGGCTGCCATGATGCTCGGCCACCCAGAAGCGGTGATAGCCGAGCTGCTCCGCCCGCTGCGCCAGGGCCAGGGTGTTCTGCAGCGCCTCGGCGGCGCTGGCGCCGGCGGGGATCGGGCTCTTGTCGAGCAGGCTCAGGCGGTAGCGCATGGCGCGGAACTCCGGCTCAGGGCGCGCGGCGGCGGTGCCGCCGTGTCGGACAGGGTGGGGTCGGCAACGGGCGCCAAGCCGGCACCGGGGCGGCTATTAATCACCCTATGATTTCGTGCGTCAACGTTCTAGCGACAATGATTCGTGCTTAATGGCCACGTCCACGTGTGCCCTGACCCCTTGGCAGGACCCCGGGGGCTGGCCGCCGGCGCGCCCCGGCCCTGCCTGCCAACGGGTCGAGGGACAGCAAGATGCTGTTTGGACGGCTTATCTTTCAACGGAGCGGCACCTGCGTCCCGGCCGGGCGGGCGACACTCGCGCTATCATACGGTTTGGTGAAGGTATTTACGATATTGACTTTTATGGACCGCTAATTGATTGGTCTGGGCCAAGGCCGCGCAGCCCTTGCCCCGGAGCCCGCCATGTCCAGCCTGATCGACTACCTCGCCCAGAAGCGCGACGCGCTGTTCCGCCTGCGCGACCGCGCGGCCCGGCCGGATGCCGCGCCGCAGCCGCTGCGCGCCCAGGTCCGCGCCGAGGGCCGCAGCGGCATCCGCCGCATCCGCATCCGCGACTTCCAGCTGATCAGCGACAGCCCCGAGAGCTTCGCCGGCTATGACCTGGGCCCGAGCTCGCCGGAGCTGCAGCTGGGCGTGCTGGGCAGCTGCCTGACCCATACCTTCCTGATCCAGGCGGCGCTGCTGCAGATCCCGCTGAACCGGGTCGAGGTGCAGGTCGATGGCCAGATCGACCCGCGCAGCGGCCAGCCGGGCTTCGAGCAGGTGCCGCGCAACCCGCATGCGCTGCGCTACACCGTCGCGCTGGACTCGCCCGCCCCGGAGGCCGACCTGGCCCGGCTGCATGCCGCGGTCCAGCAGAACTGTCCGATCCTGCACCTGCTGCGCGACCCGCAGCCGATCGAGGGCGCGCTGGCCCGCCTGCCCGCCGCGGCGCAGGCGGCCGGATAGCCGCATGGCCCACCCCCCTTCCCGCGCCCGCCGCGGCGCGCAGCCCTTTCGCGAAAGCACCCTCCGATGAACCGACGCGACCTGATGCTGGCCGGCCTCGGCCTTGCTGGATTGCCGGGCATGGCCCTGGCGCAGGGCCATGCCGCGCATGCCGCCACGCCGACGCGCGGCGGCACCGCGCGCATCGTGGTGGCCGAGCCGCCGATCCTGACCTCCGCCTTCATCACCACGATGAACATCGGCATGGTCTCGTCGAAGATCCTCGAAGGCCTGGTCAGCTACGATCTGGAGCTGAAGCCGGTGCCGGCGCTGGCCGAATCCTGGGACACGGCGGAGGATGGGCTCAGCGTCACCTTCAACCTGCGCCGCAATGTCCGCTGGCATGACGGCAAGCCCTTCACCAGCGCCGATGTCCGCTTCACCCTGCTGGAAGTCTGGAAGAAGCTGCATCCCTTCGGCCGCGCCGTTTTCGCCAATGTGACGGCGGTGGAGGCGCCGGACGATCACACGGTGACCATCCGCCTCTCGGCGCCGGCGCCCTATCTGTTCAACTACATCAACACCTATGGCGCGCAGATCCTGCCGCGCCATGTCTATGAGGGCACCGACGTCCTGCAGAACCCGGCGAATGTCGCGCCGATCGGCACCGGGCCCTTCAAGTTCAAGGAATGGGTGCGCGGCAGCCATGTCGCGCTGGAGCGCAACGCCGACTACTGGCAGCCGGGCAAGCCCTATCTCGACGGCGTGCTGTTCCGCTTCATCCCCGATCCGGTGGCGCGCAGCGTCGCGCTGGAGGCGGGCGAGATCGACGTCACCATCGGCTCGCTGATCCCGGTGACCAGCCTGCGCCGCTTCTCGGATGCGGCGAAGTACACGATCAACACCGATGACGGCCGCTTCCTCGCCTCGATCTTCCTGGCGCAGATCAATGTGCGGCGCCCCTATGTCAGCAACAAGCGGGTGCGCCAGGCGCTGTCGCATGCGATCGACCGTGCGGCGCTGGTGCGGCTGGTCTGGCAGGGCTATGGCAAGCCGGCGACGGGACCGATCCCGTCTTCCGTCAGCCAGTATTATGCGCGCGGCAATCCGCAGGGCTTCGACCCGAAACGCGCCGAGGAGCTGCTCGACGCCGCCGGCTTCAAGCGTGGCGCCGATGGCAAGCGCTTCCGCATCAACCTGGTCTCCGGCAGCGGCGACAGCCTGGAATCCAACCGCGCCGGCGAGTTCATCAAGCAGGCGCTGGCCCGCATCGGCATTGAGCTGGAGCTGATCATCGAGGACTCGGCCGCCTATCTGCGCCGCGTCTACACCGATGGCGACTACGACATCATGACCTCCAGCCTGCACAAGCTGCCCGATCCGACGCTCGGCGTGCAGCGCCTTTACTGGACGAAGAACATCGTGAAGGGCGCGCCCTGGACCAACGGCTCCGGCTATTCCAACCCCGAGCTCGACCGCATCATGGAAGCCGCCGCCGCCGAAGGCGATCTCGGGAAGCGCCGTGCCCTCGTCACCCGCTGGCAGGAGATCGTGCAGGAGGACGCGCCGATCCTCGACCTGGTGGAGCTGACCTGGACCACCGTCTCCACCGCGCGCTTCCGCAAGGAACGCCCGCAAGGCGATGGCATGTTCGCCGGCCTGGAGGATGCATGGCTGGCGCCGGCGCGCTGAAGGCCGAGGCCAGCGGCGGCATGCCGCCGCTGCTCCGCCGGCTGCTGCAGGTGGTGCCGGTGCTGTTCGGCATCGCCACGCTGAACTTCCTGATCCTGCAGCTGGCACCTGGCGATGTCGTCGACGTCCTGGCCGGCGAGGCCGGCGCCGCGACGCCCGAGACCATGGCCGAGCTGCGCCGCAGCTTCGGCCTGGACCAGCCGGTCTGGCTGCAATACCTGCGCTACCTCGGACAGCTCGCCAGCCTCGATCTCGGCCATTCCTACCGCCTCAACCTGCCGGTGCGGGAGCTGATCCTGACCCGGCTGCCGCCGACGCTGCTGCTGATGGTCTCGGCGCTGCTGCTGGCGATCCTGTTGGGCTCGCTGGCCGGCATCCTCTCGGCGCGGCGTGTCGGCGGCTGGCTCGACACCGTGGTCTCCGGCGTCACGCTGCTCAGCTACGCGGTGCCGACCTTCTGGCTCGGGCTGATGGCCATCGTGCTGTTCTCGGCGCGGCTCGGCTGGTTGCCCTCGGGCGGCATGCTGACCATCGGCGCCGGGCACAGCGGCTGGGCGCTGCTGCGCGACATCGCGGCGCATCTGGTGCTGCCGGCGGTGACGCTCAGCACCTTCTACCTCGCCGTCTATGCGCGGCTGGTGCGCAGCGCCATGCTGGAGCTGCACGGCGCCGACTTCATCCGCACCGCCCGCGCCAAGGGCGCCGGCGAATGGCGCATCACCATCAACCACGCCTTCCGCAACGCGCTGCTGCCGATGGTCACCATGGCGGGCTACCAGGCCGCCTCGCTGCTCAGCGGCGCGGTGCTGGTGGAGACCGTCTTCTCCTGGCCCGGCCTCGGCCGCCTGGCCTATGAGGCGATCCGCACGCGCGACCTGAACCTGCTGCTCGGCATCCTTTTCTTCAGCTCGATCCTTGTCGTCATCGTCAACATCGCCATCGACCGGCTCTACGGCCTGGTCGATCCGCGCGTGGCGCCGGGCGCGAGCCGGGCATGAGCGCGCGCCATCCCGGCCTGCTGCGCCGGCTGCTGATGCACCGCCAGGGCGCCCTCGGCCTGCTGCTGCTCATCGCCATCCTGCTGCTGGCAGCAGCGGGCCCGCTGCTCTGGCCCGGCGACCCGTGGGAGATGGCGGCGCCGCCCATGCTCTGGCCCGGCGAGGACCCGGCCAATCCGCTCGGCTCCGACGTGATGGGGCGCGACATGCTGACCGGGCTGGTCTCCGGCGCGCGGGTCTCGCTGATGGTCGGCCTGGTCAGCACGCTGATCGCGACGGTGCTCGGCACGCTGGTCGGCGCGCTGGGCGGCTTCTATGGCGGGCGCATCGACGCGGCGCTGATGCGGCTGACGGAGCTGTTCCAGACGGTGCCGACCTTCGTGCTGGCGGTGGTGCTGGTCGCGGTTTTCCGTCCTTCGGTCGCGACCGCGGTGCTGGCCATCGGCATCGTCTCCTGGCCGGCGACGGCGCGGCTGGTGCGGGCGCAGGTGCTGTCGCTGCGCGGCCGCGACTTCATCCTCGCGGCCGAGGCCTATGGCATTGGCACGCTGCGGCTGCTCTGGACGCAGATCCTGCCGAACGCCCTGCCGCCGGTCATCGCCATCTCCAGCCTGACCATCGCCCATGCGATCCAGACCGAGGCGGCGCTGGCCTTCCTGGGCCTCGGCGATCCGAATGTGATGAGCTGGGGCACCATCATCGGCGGCGGCCGCGAGCAGCTGATCGAGGCCTGGTATGTCTGCGGCCTGCCCGGCATCGCGCTGATCGTCACAGTGCTGGCCTTCAACCTTCTGGGCGAAGGGCTGAACGACTGCCTCAACCCGCATCTGCGCAGCCGCTGATCGGCGGCACAATAACACTTCTGATGTTAGTGCAGAAATGTGCATTCCACTTATAGCGCTTAATGAAATCGTGCATTATGGTCGCCTGCGCCGCTGCCCTCCCCCTCTGGCGGGCAGCGGCGACCGGACGGACCTCGCCAGGAGAACCACCATGCCCATCGACCGCCGCGCGCTGCTCCAGCTGCTCTCCGGCTCCGCCGGCATGCTGGCCGCGCCCGCCTTCGCCCAGGGCGCCGCGCAGCGTCGCGCGGGTGGCGAGCTGACCTTCCTGATCAGCTCGCTCGACAGCGGCTGGGGCCTGAACGAGAAGGTCGACACCTATACCGGCATCGTCTGGGGCCAGATCGCCGACAAGCTCGTGCATGTCGACGAGAAAGGCGATGCCACCCCCTGGATCGCCGAGCGCTGGGAAGAGAATGCCAGCCAGACGGAATTCATCCTGCATCTGCGCGACGGCGTGACCTTCTCCGACGGATCGCCGCTGAACGCCCAGGCGGTGGCCGCGAATATCGAGCTCTGGGCGCGCGGCGACACCAGCCGCGGCGTCGGCCGCCTCGGGCTGTTCCCTTCCACCACCTACAAGGGCGTCGAGGCACTGGACGACCGCCGGGTGAAGGTCAGCTTCACCGGGCCGACGCTCAGCTTCATCCCGACGCTGGGCTACCACAAGACGCTGCTGCGCTCGGTGGCCAGCCTGAACCTGAAGGCCGAGGAGCTCGGCAATCTCGACAAGCAGCTCGGCAGCGGCCCCTTCGTCGTCGAATCCTGGCTGGAGGGCGACAATGTCGTGCTGCGCCGCCGCCAGGACTATCGCTGGGGCCCGCAGGCCATCGCCCATTCCGGCCCGGCCAGCCTGGAGCGCATCACCTTCAAGGTGGTCAAGGACGCCGCCATCCGCGCCGCCGCGCTGCAATCCGGCCAGGCCGAGATCGCGCTGAACATCGCGCCGCATGAGCTGCGGCCGCTGAAGGCGCGCGGCATCCGCGTGGTGGCGCCGGATAGCCTCGGTTTCGTCAGCGGCTTCAGCGTCAACACCTGCGCCCCGCATTTCGACGATGTCCGCGTCCGCCAGGCGCTGCAGCACGCGATCGACCGGCAGGAGATCCTCGACACCGTCTTCACCGAGGATTGGAAGCCGGTCACCACCCTGCTGCAGCCGAATGTGCCGGAGGCCGCCGATCTCAGCGCGCTGCTGGCCTATGATCCGGCGAAGTCGAACCGGCTGCTGGACGAGGCCGGCTGGCAGCGCGGCGCCGACGGCATTCGTGCCAAGGGCGCCGACAAGCTGCGCTTCAACCTCTTCGCCAGCCCCTGGGTCAATACCTCGAAGCAGGTCGACGAGGTCATCGTGCAGCAGCTGCAGAAGGTCGGCATCGCCGCGCGGCTGCAGGTGGTCGACATCGCCACCTTCAACGCCAGGGTGCGCAACAATGACAGCGTGCCGCTGCGCGAGGTCAGCCGCAGCTTCCTCGATGCCGGCGTGGTCGGCAATGTGCTGACCGATGCCGACAAGGGCGACAACTGGTTCAAGCTGGGCCAGAGCAACGAGACGCTGAACCGGCTGGCCCGCGACATCGCCCATGCCGTCGACCGCAGGGCCCGCGCTGAGACCTTGAAGGAAGCGCAGCGCTATGTGCTGGAGCAGGGGCTGTTCATCCCGACCGCGCAGCTGAACCAGCGCCTCTACGTCCAGGCCGCCAAGGTGAAGGGCGAGGCCTATAGCGGCGCCGGCTACGCGCTCTACTACGGCGCCTGGCTCGAGGGCTGAAGGCCGCCGCGCCGTGACCCGCAACACCTCCCTCTCGCAGGCGGCGCGGCGCATCGGCCAGGCGCTGGTCGTCATCCTGCTGGCCTACAGCTTCACCTTCCTGATCATCTCGGTGCTGCCGGGCGATCCGATCAGCAACATGCTGCTCGATCCGGAGAACGGCTTCACCGAGGAGGAGATCGCGCCGATCATCGCCCATTACGGGCTGGACCGCCCGGTGCTCGAGCAATGGTGGATGGCGATCTCGCGTTTCGCGCTCGGCGATCTCGGCATCTCGCTGCGCTCCAACCGCCCGGTCTCCAGCATGCTGCTGGAGGCGCTGCCCTCCACCCTGCTGCTGGCGGGGTCGGCCATGCTGGTGGCGCTGCTGCTGGCGCTGCTGATCGCCTATGCCTCGCAGAACCTGCCACGGCGCTGGGGTCAGGGCGTGGCGCGGGTGCTGCCGGCGCTGTCGCTCTCGGTGCCCAGCTTCGTCATCGGCCTGGTGCTGATCCAGGTCTTCGCCTTCCAGCTCGGCCTGTTCCGCATCACCCAGCCGAACAGCCTGGCCGCGACCTTCTTCGCGGCGCTGGCGCTCGGCATCCCGGTCTCGGCGCAGATCGCCGAGGTGCTGATCGCCAATCTCGACCACGAGGCCGGCCAGGAATATTTCGCTGTCGCCCAGGCGCGCGGGCTGCGCCGCTCGCAGCTTTTCCTGCGGCACCAGCTGCGGCCTTCCGCGCTGCCGGTGGTGACGATGATCGCGCTGAGCATCGGCGAGCTGCTGGGCGGCTCGCTGATCACCGAGACCATCTTCGGCCGCAAGGGCGTCGGCTCCCTGGTGCAGAGCGCCGTGGTGACGCAGGATTTCCCCGTGCTGCAATCAGTGGTCTCGCTCGCCGCCGTGGTCTTCGTCCTGGTCAATCTGCTGGCCGACCTGCTCTACCCGCTGCTCGACCCGCGGCTGCGCCGGCGCGACACGGCAGCCCGCGACGACACGGCGGAGCGGCTGGCATGAGCGCCACGACGCTGTCTCCGCCGCGCCCGCTCGCCTGGATCGGCGCGCAGCCGCTCGCCGTGCTGCTGGCCTTCGCCGTGTTGGCCCTCGTCGTCTCCTGGTCGGCGGCGCCGTCGCTGTTCAGCAGCCACGACCCCTTCCTCGGCCTCACCGCGCAGAAGCTGCTGCCACCCTCAGCGACAAACTGGTTCGGCACCGATCACCTGGGGCGCGACCTTTATGCCCGCGTGGTGCAGGGCACCTGGTCTTCGGTGACCAGCGCGCTGATCGCGACGCTGATCGGGCTGGCCATCGGCGGGCTGCTGGGCCTTGCCAGCGGCTTCCTCGGCGGCTGGGTCGACACCGTGATCGGCCGGCTGATCGACATGCTGCTGGCCATCCCGAATTTTCTGCTCGCCGTCGTCATCGTCAGCGCCTTCGGCTTCCAGACCATCAATGTCGCCGTCGCGACCGGCGTCGCCTCCGTCGCCGTCTTCGCGCGGCTGATGCGCTCGGAGGTGATGAAGACCTCCACCGCCGTCTTCGTCGAGGCCTCGGTGCTGGTCGGCGGCCGCGCCGCGCATGTGCTGCTGCGCCATGTGCTGCCCAACGCCTATCGCTCCGTCGTCGCGCTGGCGGTGCTGCAATTCGGCACCTCGATCCTGACCATCGCCGGCCTCGCCTTCCTCGGCTATGGCGACCCGCCGCCGGCGGCCGATTGGGGGCTGCTCGTCGCCAATGGCAAGGACTATCCCAGCTCGCCCTGGCTGGTCTTCGCCCCCGCCACGGTCATCGTCGTCACGGTGCTGGCCATCAACCGCATCAGCCGCTGGATCCGCCACGCGGCCTGATGCCTGGGACGCCCCGATGAACGCTGTCTCCCCGCCGGCCGATCTGCTCGCCATCCGCGGCCTGTCCATCGCCTATGGCAACAAGCCCGCCGTGCACGACGTCGATCTCACGCTGCACGCCGGCCGCAGCCTGGCGCTGATCGGCGAATCGGGCTCCGGCAAGTCGACCATCGCCCGCGCGCTCTGCGGCCTGCTGCCCGCCAGCGGCACGGCGCGCGGCCGCATCCTGTTCCAGGGCCAGGACCTGCTGGCGCTGCCCGAGGCACGGCTGCGCGCCCTGCGTGGCCGCGCCATCGGCTTCGTGCCGCAGGACCCGCAGAACGCGCTGAACCCGGTGCGCAGCATCGGCGCCCAGGCGCAGGAGGCGGCGCGGCTGCTCGACCTGCCCGATGTCGCGGCGCGGCGCGCGCGCATCCTGCAGACCTTCGCCCGCATCGGCCTGGCCGATCCGGCGCGACTCTACGACGCCTATCCGCACCAGCTTTCCGGCGGCATGCTGCAGCGGGTTCTGATCGGCCTGGCCATCCTGCCAGGCCCAGCCTTGATCGTCGCCGACGAGCCGACCTCGGCGCTCGACGTCACCATCCAGAAACGCATCCTCGACCTGCTCGGCGCGCTGCAGGCGGAGCTCGGCATCAGCCTGCTGCTGATCACCCATGACCTGGCCATCGCCGCCGAGCGCGCGCATGACGTGGTGGTGCTGAAGGACGGGCAGGTGCAGGAGCGGGGCACCGCGGACCAGGTCTTCCGCCAGCCCCGCTCGGCCTATGCGCGGCGGCTGCAGGCGGATGTGCCGGCGCTGAATCCGGAGCGGTTCCGCGCTGCGACAGCGCGACAGCCCGGCGCCGGCGAGGCGATCCATGTCGACGGCGTCTCGAAGACTTTCCAGGCGGAGGGCCGCAGCGTCCGCGCGGTGCAGGATGTCTCCTTCGGCGTGCCGGCCGGCACGACGCATGCGCTGGTCGGCGAATCGGGCTCCGGCAAGACCACGCTGGTGCGGCTGCTGCTCGGGCTGGAACGGCCGGATCGCGGCCATATCGCCGTCGCCGGCACGCCGGTCGCGACCGATGCGCCCGACCGGCTGCGCGGCCTGCGGCGCGAGCTGCAGCTGGTCTATCAGAACCCCTTCACCTCGCTCGATCCCACCTGGAGCGTCGGCGGCATCATCGCCGAGCCTTTGCAGCGCTACGATGTCGGCCATCGCGGCGACCGCCAGGCGCAGGTCATCGAGGCCCTGCGCGCCGTCGACCTGCCCGAGCAGGTGCTGCGCCGCCGCCCCGGCGCGCTGTCCGGCGGCCAGCGCCAGCGCGTCGCCATCGCCCGCGCGCTGATCCTGCGGCCGAAGGTGCTGGTGCTGGACGAGCCGACCTCAGCGCTCGACGTCACCGTGCAGGCCGGCATCGTCGAGGTGCTGTTCCGCCTGCAGGCGCAGCTCGGCCTGACCTATCTCTTCGTCTCGCACGACCTGGCGCTGATCCGCCAGCTGGCCGACAGCGTCACCGTGCTGCGCCACGGCCAAGTGGTCGAGCAGGGCCCGGTCGCGCAGATTTTCAGCCGGCCGCGCGAGGCCTATACCCGGCTGCTGCTCGATTCCATTCCGCGCCCCGCCGCGGCATCCCGCGAATCCTTCCTGGTTGATCAGGAGACAGAGAACTGATGTCCCGCCGTCAAGACCGCATGATCCTGGTCGCCTTCGCTGACCCGAACGCGCTGTACCAGAGCAATCCGGAGCGCCAGCGCGACCCGCGGCGGCTGGGCCTGGCCAATTTCATCGCCCATGCCAAGCTCGCCGAAAGCGCCGGCTTCGACGCCATCTTCAAGCCGGACTTTCTCGGCTTCGACATCTCCAAGGGCAGCGTGCGGCCACGCCCCGGCTTCGAGCCGCTGACGTTGCTCAGCGCGCTGTCGCAGCACACCAGCCGGCTCGGGCTGATCATCACCGAATCGACCTCCTTCAACGAGCCCTACAACGTCGCGCGCTACTTCACCTCGCTCGACAATATCAGCGACGGCCGCGCCAGCTGGAATGTCGTGACCTCCTATTACGGCGAGGGCAATTTCGGCGACGGCACGCTGCTGCCGCTGGCCGAGCGCTACCGCAAGGCCGAGGAGTTCATGCAGGTCGCCTATCGCTTGTGGGATGGCTGGCTGCCGGGGTCGGTCAGCTATGGCGCGCAGGGCCCGCTCTTCGATGCGAAGCAGATCCGCGACACCAACTTCGCCGGCGAGTTCTTCAAGGTGAAGGAGCCGCTGGACATTCCCCCGGGGCCGCAGGGGCGGCCGGTGATCGTCCAGGCCGGCGCCTCCGACGAAGGGCTGGACTTCGCCGCCCGCCATGCCGAGATCGTCTTCGCCGCCGCCCCCGACCATGAGACCGGCGCCGATTTCTATGCCGAGCTCAAGCGTCGCACCGTCGCCGCCGGACGCCCCGCCGCGCAGCTGAAGATCCTGCCTGGGCTGAACATCTTCGTCGCCGACAGCCAGGCCGAGGCCGAGGATCTCTACCAGGCGCAGTTCACCGACCGCGCGCTGCTCGCCTATCGCGACAAGCTGGTGCGCGAGGCGCCGCTGTTCCGCATCGACACGCTGGAGCTCGACGAGCGCATCCCGGCCGAGGCCATCCCCGGGGAAGCCGCGCTGCGCCAGGTGGAGCGTCGCCGCAGCCGCGGCCTACTGCTGCGCAAATATCTCAGCCGCCCGGACCAGACGCTGCGCCGCTTCCTCTCCGATGTCTTCGAATTCGGCCATCTGACGCTGATCGGCACGCCCTCGCACATCGCCGGCGAGATGGCCGCCTGGTTCGAGGCGCGCGCGGCCGATGGCTTCGTGCTGAAGGGTGGCAATTCCTTCCCCCGCGTCGCGCAGGAGATCCTGCCGATCCTGCGCGAGAAAGACGTGCTGCGGCCGCCGGCTGCCGGTCTCACCTTCCGCGAGGCGCTGTTCGACGACGCAGCCGCGTGAAGATTGCGCGCAGGTGGTAGGCTGCCCGGCGGGCGCGGCCTATGATCGGCGGCATGAGCCGAGACCCTGCCGCCCTGCCCTGCGCCTCCGCCGAGGCCGCCGTCGACCGGCTGGAGGCCCTCTATGAGGCCGCTATCGCCGCCGAGCGCGCCGCGCTGGACCGTTTCATCGACCAGCGCATCCCGCCCACGCCCGAGGAACGGGCGCGCTTCCGCTATCCCGGGCTGTGGCTGCGCTGGGCGCCGGAAGGGCCGCCGCCGCAGACCCGCCGGGCCTGGGCCAAGCTGCAGGTTTCCGGCGACTATGCGACCACCATCACCCAGCCCGCCGCCTTCCGCGCCTATCTGCTCGAGCAGTTGCGCCCGCTGGTGGAGGAATACGGCGCGACGCTCGAGGTCGGGCCGAGCGACCAGGAGATCCCCTACCCCTATGTGCTCGAGGGCGGTGACGAGCTGGCGCGCGGCGGCGTCTCGGCGGCGGAGCTTGCGCGGCATTTTCCGGTGCCGATGCTCTCGGCGGTGGGCGACGAGGTGGCCGACGGGCTATGGCGGTTCCGCGACGGCGCGCCACGGCCCATGGCGCTGTTCGACGCGGCACGGGTGGACTACTCGCTGCGCCGGCTGCAGCACTACACCGGCACCGACTGGCGCAGCGTGCAGCCCTGGATCCTGCTGACCAACTACCAGCGCTATATCGGCCAGTTCGTCGACTGGGCCTTGGTCGAATTGAAGCGACCCGGCACCGACTATACCCGGCTGGTGCTGCCCGGCGGCGCCAGCATCACCCACGAGCATGACGCGGCGACCGCCGCCACGCTGGTCGCCGAGGCGCCGTGGCAGCGCTTCCAGATGCCGGCCTATCACCTGCTGCGCGGCGAGGGCCGCGACGGATTGACCATCGTCAATATCGGCGTCGGCCCGTCGAATGCCAAGACGATCAGCGACCATCTGGCGGTGACGCGGCCGCATTGCTGGCTGATGATCGGCCATTGCGGCGGGCTGCGGCAGAGCCAGGAGATCGGCGACTACGTGCTGGCGCATGGCTATCTGCGCCGCGACCGCATCCTCGACGACCTGCTGCCGCCGGAAATCCCGGTGCCGGCCCTGGCCGAGGTGCAGGTGGCACTTCAGCAGGCCGCGGCCGAGGTCACCGGCGAGGCGGGCGAGGCGCTGAAGCGGCGCCTGCGCACCGGCACGGTCGTTTCCTACGACGATCGCAACTGGGAGCTGCGCTGGTCGCAGGAGCGGTTGCGCATCAACCTCTCCCGCGCCATCGCCGTGGACATGGAAAGCGGCACGCTCGCCGCGCAGGGCTATCGGCTGCGGGTGCCCTACGGCACGCTGCTTTGCGTTTCCGACAAGCCGCTGCACGGCGAGATCAAGCTGCCGGGTGCTGCCACCGCATTCTATCAGCGCGCGGTCAGCGAGCACCTGGCGATCGGCATCGCCACCTTCGGCATCCTGCGGCAGCAACTGACGGCGCTGCATTCCCGCAAGCTGCGCGCTTTCGACGAGCCGCCGTTCCGCTGAGCGCGGATCAGCGCGACGCCTTGTACAGCTTGCTGGCGATTTCCATCATCTCCTCCGGCGCGTAATCCGGGGTGAAAGCGGAGGGAATGCCGCTGAGCTGATGGATCTTGCCGCCTTCCGGCAGGCCGTCGACCACTTCCAGCGCGCCCGGCGGATCGCCCGGCAGCGCCTGCTCGCCCTGGCCCCAGATGCCGGCGATCTCCTTGTAGTCGGCGGGGCTCCAGGTATAGAGCCGGCGATGCGAGCCTTCCTGCAGGTATTTCTGGCATTCGGGAATCTTGTCGAGCGGAATGTTCGGCGTCGGCAGGAACTTTTCCAGCTCGACCCCGGTGATCTGCTTCAGCGCCAGCGCATAGGCATGCGCATGCACGGAGCCGCGCACCAGCAGATAGCCGCAGACCTCGCGGCCGGTGGGATCGGTCAGCGTCTCGTAGACCCGCAGCTTGTGCAGCCGCGCGCCGCATTCCAGGTGGAAATTATGCAGCAGGTCGACCACCACATTGCCGGTGGTCGTCACCATGTCGGCATTCCACGACATCGAATTGCTGTTGACCGGCAAGGCGCCGCCGCCGGCCGAGGCGAAGCTGGCGAAGGAACGGATGTCCTTCATCGCCTCGAAGGGCGCGCCGGAGATATCGCCGCCATTCACCTCGTCATCGTCGTTGTCGGGCCCATTGGCCAGCATGGCGACGGCATGGCTGACCAGCTCGACATGGCCCATCTCCTCGGCGGTGATGCTGGCGACCAGGCTGTAGAAGGGGCGCAGCTTGCTCTTGCTGCGGAAGTTGAAGCTCTGGAACAGGTAGTTTCCCAGCGTCGACATCTCGCCATACTTGCCGCCCAGCAGCTCCTGCAGGGCGGCGGCGGCATTGGGGTCGGCACGGCGGGGCGCGGGCAGCTCGGTCTGCAGCTTGTCGATGCGCATAAACATGGGCTCGGTTGCCTCCTGGCATTGCAGCGGAAACGGGTCGCGCGGCACGCCGGACGTATCAGCCCGGATAGGCCATCCAGTCGCGATGGCGCAGCGCATCGGCCTGGGCGCGGCGAAACACCGCCTGCGCCTCGGGCGTCGCCGCCGGATGCTGCGCCGCGCGCTCATAGGCGATGGCGGTGTCATCCTCCTTGCCGCGCATGGCCGTGAGGATGGCGCCATCGCCGGCCAGCGCAGAAAGCGACGCCTGGCGCGCCGTCAGCGGCATCGTGGCGCTTCCCTCCGGCAGCGGCTGCCGCGGCAGCCGGTCGGCCAGCAGCGTCAGCGCGGCCAGGTGCCGGTCATGATCGGTGCGGAAGCTTGCCACGGCCGCACGGGCCACCGGATTGTCGAGCCGGGCCATGCCTTGGTCATAGGCGGCGATGGCATCCTGCTCGAGCAGCAAAAGGCTTTCGACGAGGCAGGGCAGGCCTGCTTCAGTGCCGACCATGATGGCCATGGCGTCGATCCCCGATGCGACGTGCTGACCTACCGGATGGAAGGGCGCGTGCTGTCAAGGAACCAGCGCGGCCGCCGCCAGTTCCACGCGGCGAAAGAAATAGACCGGCGGAGTTGCGATTTTCCGTAGAATATACCTCAGCTTAGCGCGACGGGCTGGCCTGGGCTTCCAGGTACAGCTCGGCCGGGCGGGCGGCGCGGGCCAGCATCGCGGCATCCAGCGCGAAGCCTTCGGGCAGGTCGCCCAGCTGCGAACGATGCGCCTGGATCGCCTGGGTCTTGGCCGGCAGCCAGGGCGCGATATCCAGCCAGGCGCCGCGCGGCGGCCCGGGCAGCGGCGTCTCGGGCGGCAGCGCATGGCCCCAGACCGCATAGGCCAGGTGGCGTCGCCCGGGTGGCAGCGCCGCCTGCATCGCCGCGCAGGCCTGATGGTCGCCATGCGGATCATGCGCCCAGGTCGCCAGCACCGTGCCCGCATCGATCGCCGTCGCCTCGGCCGCGATGCGCGCGACCGCTTCGGCAAAGGCCGGGCCGGCGCCGGGCACGCGGCTGTCGGGCAGGCCGAGGAACACCGCGCCATCGGCGACGCCGAGGCGGCGCAGCGCCTGCCGCGCCTCCGTCTCGCGCCGGGCCGGCAGCCCGACGGCGCGATGCGCAGGATGCGAGGCCGCGCCATCGGAGATGAAGACCACCCGCACCCGCCGCGCCGCCGCGACCGCCGCCGCGATCAGCCCGCCGCAGCCCAGGCTTTCGTCATCCGGATGCGGCGCCAGCACCAGCACGCCGCCCGGCGCCAGGATCTCGTCCAGCGACCGCGACGGCAAGGCCTCCGCCTGCGCCCAGAAACCGTCGGCGCGGATCACCACGGCAGCCGGTCCTGCCGCAGCAGCGTGGCGGCGCCGAGCTCCAGCGCGCGGTCCGGCGCCGGCTGGCGCAGATAGGTGGCCAGGTCGCGGGCGATGCGCTCGACCGGCGCCGGGCGCAGGAAGGCCATCAGCCCGATCGAGCGGTGCACCAGCTCCAGCAGCGTCAGCGCGGCCTGCTCGACGGCGCGGCGCGCCAGGTTCACCGCGGCGACCACGCCGGCGACGTCATGCGGCATGGCGCAGAGCCGGGCCGATTGCAGGATCCACAGCCGCGCCGTCTGCACCGCGATGGCAGCCTCGCCGAAACGCTGGCGCTGGGCGCGGTCCTCGTCGCGTGTCGTCTCCAGCAAATGCTGCCGCAGCAACGCCAGCAGCGCCGCCATGCCGCCGCCCTGCACCGCCAGGCAGCGCCAGGCGCCGGTGGAGAAGGCGGGCTCGCGCAGGTAATCGCCCGGCCCGCCGATCGGCGGCGGCGCCGGCATGCCGCTGAAATCGACGCGGCCGGTGGCCGAGGCCTGCATGCCCTGCGCCGTCCAGCCGGACAGGTCGGCGCCCTGCCCCGGCGCCATCGGCGGGATCAGCATGACCGCCCCCGCCGGCGTCGCCGCCGTCACCAGCGGCCGCGTCACATGCCCGGCGCCGGAGGCGAGAATTTTCGCGCCCTGCAGCCGATCCTGCAGCAGCCGCAACGGGTCCTGGCGATCGTCGGTGTTCCAGACGCCGAACAGCTCGCCGGCCGCCGCCGCCGCCGCGGCCTGGCGCTGCTGCGCCGTGCTGCCATGGCCCAGCACCAGCTGCAGCGCATTGACATGCCCTTCGTAGAGCCGGCCGAGCGGCAGGCTGCCCTCGCCGATCGCCATCAGCACTTCCGCCAGCAGCAGGTTTCCATCGACGCCCTCGCCGAGCCCGGCGCCGCCGAGCTCCGGCGGCAGCGGCGCCACCAGCAGGCCGGCCTGCGCCAGCGCCGCGACATCGGCGCTCGGAAAGGCCCCCGGCGTGTCGAGCGCGCCGGCCTGCAGCGCGGCCCCGGCGGCCACCGCCTGGGCGCCTTTGAGCAGGCGGACGGCTTCCGCCGCGGCCGGCAGATCCAGCAGTACATCCATCGGGGAGCATTTTCCTGCAGCCTGGCCGCGCCCGCCTGCCGGGCGCCCCAGCGGGGTAATGCCGCGCGGCCTGCGGACGTTGCGTCCTCAGGCCAGGTCGTGCAGGTCCCGGCTCAGCGGAGGCGTCACCGTGAAGTCGGAGAACAGCACCTCCAGCCCCCTCCCTTCCGGGCTGCAGGCCATCGGCCCGACCGCGCAGGGGCCCTCGCCCGGGAAGCCGCAGAGCCGCAGCAGCGGCCAGCGGCGCCCGTCGGCCGAGGCCTGCAGCCGCAGCACGCCACCCGCCAGCGTGGCGCGCAGCCAGAGCTCGCCGGCATCGCCGCGGAAGGCGCCGGTGGCCCAGTCGGAGCGGCCCAGCGTCAGCACGCTGCCCAGCAACGCCTCGCCATCCGACAGCTCGATCCCTGCCTTGATCCAGGCTGTCGGCCCCCGGCGCAGCATGATGCCCGCCTGGTCGTAGAGCGCCGCATAGCGGCCGCGGATGCGCAGCGTGGCGGTGAAATCACCCTCCATTGCGCGGCCGAAGAAATGCCCGCTGTCGCGGGTGAAGCCGTAATGCGTCTCCCGCCAGAAATCGCTGCCGGGGGCGGTGGTGACGCGCAGCCCCTCGGCGGTCACCGACCAGGCCGGCGGCGGGTTCAACCAGGCGCATTCCTCGAACATCTCTTTCGGTTCCTCCGGGCCCGGGATGGCCGGGAGGACTCTTCCCGAACCGGCGCCATGACTCAAGGCAGCGCGGCGCCGGCGTCAGACAGCCTTGGGGCGGGTCAGCCACAGCCCGCCCCAGACCGCCGCCAGCACCGCGGCGCCGAAGACCCAGCCCGACAGCGCCCCGGCCATGATGCCGGAGAGCAGCACGCCAATGGTGCAGCCCAGCGCCGTCATCGCCCCCCACCCCATCAGCACCCCGCCCAGCAGGCTTTGCGCCTGTTGCCGTGCGCTGCTGCGGGCGATGGAAAACTGCCCGGCCAGGCCCGCCGCCGCCAGCGAGGCCGCGACCAGCCCCAGCACGAAGACCAGGTTGCCGCCGACCGCGTCGGGCGCCGTGGCGCAGCCGGCGAAGCCGTCCAGCCCGCCGATGCGCGCCGGCAGCCAGCCCTGCGCCGTGCCGAGCCCGCGCGCGCCGCCGCCCAGCGCCGCGGTGACGCCCAGCGGCTCGTCGCGCAGATAGGCGACGGCGCCGAGCAGCCCGACCAGCACGCCGCCGCTCCAGGCCGGCCAGCGGGTGACGAAGATCGCGCGCAGCAGGCTCGCCGCATCCGGCGCGGCGGCTCGGGCGGGACGGGCCGGCAGGCGGCGCAGCAACGGCCAGGCGGCGACACCCAGCACGGCCAGCGCCAGCGCCGCGCTGCCGGCATAGCCCAGGTGATGCGGCAGCCAGACCACCGGCGCATCGCGCAGCGTCGTCTCGTACAACGAAGGCCAGCTCAGGAAGCCGAGCCCGAAGCCGATCGCAGCACCCAGCAGCGAGACCGGCGCGCGCGACGATCCTTCGCCCAGCCGGTAGAGATGGCCGGCGATGCAGGCGCCCGACAGCACCATGCCGAGGCCGAAGGACAGGCCCGCGACCACCAGCACCCAGGAGACCGGCCCGACATGCGCATCCGGCGGCAGGCCCGGCACCGCCGGATTGGGCAGCCAGTTGGTCAGCACCACGAGATAGCCGAGCAGCCCCGTGGCCAGCGCCGCCAGCACCGCGAGCAATCCACGCGGATCGCCGCCATGGACGAAATCCCGTGTCAGGCACAGCAGGCAAAAGCGGCCGCGCTGCATGGCGAGGCCGACCAGGCCGCCCAGGATCAGCGCCATCAGCGGCCCGGTGCCGCCGCGCACCAGGAACCACCAGATGGCGACCAACCCCGCCAGCCCGGCCGTGAGGCCGAGCAGGCGGGGGCTCCATCCGCCGAAGGCGTCAGCGCGCACCCCAGACCGTGCCGGCCAGGTTGTTCACCGGCACGCCGACGGCATTGCCGTATTCGGTCCAGGATCCGTCATACTGGCGAACCTCGTAGCCCAGCAGCTTGGACAGCACGAACCAGGAATGGCTGCTGCGCTCGCCGATGCGGCAATAGACGACGATCGGCTTGCTGCCATCGATGCCGACGGCGGCATAGAGGGCGCGCAGCTCCTCGACGCTCTTGAAGGTGCCGTCCGGCCGCACGGCCTGCACCCAGGGCACGTTCACCGCGCCCGGGATATGGCCGGCGCGGATGGCGAGCTCCGGCACGCCCGGCGGCGCGAAGATCTTGCCCGAGAATTCGTCCGGCGAGCGGATGTCGAGCAGCGCCTCGCTGCTGCGCTTCTCGGCGATGGCGACGGCGTCCGCCAGGCGCGCGCGCAGGCGGCTGTTCGGCTCAGCGGCGAGCGTCACGCTGCCGGCGCGCGGCGAGGCAGCGCGGGTGCTGACCTGGCGGCCCTCGGCCTCCCATTTGGCGCGGCCGCCATCGAGGATGCGCACGTCGCGCACGCGATAGATATCGAGCACCCAGGCGCCCCAGGCGGCGAACCAGTTGTTGTTGTCGCCATAGAGCACGACGGTGCTGTCCTGCTCGACGCCGGCGCGGCGCAGCAGCTCCTGGATCTGCTCGCGGCTGGCGATGTCGCGGCGCACGGTGTCGACCAGGTCGCGATGCCAGGACAGGTTGACGGCGCCGGGAATATGGCCGCGCTCGAACAGGCCGGGATTCACGCTGACCTCGAGCACCCGCACCTTGGGGTCCTGCAGCCGCTCGGCCAGCCAGGCGCTGTCGACGACGGGGCTGGGGCGGGATTGCGGGGCGACGGCCGGTGTCGGCGCCTGGGCCAGGGCGCCGGCCGGGGCGCCCAGCTGCAGCGCCAGGGCCGCCGCCGTCGCGAGAAGGATGCTGCGCATGAAAGGGATCCTCGTCAGAAGCTGGTTTCTCGTTGGGGGAGGGTTTTCCCGCGTGGCGCCGGGGCGGGGGCAGCGACCCGGTCGGGCGCCTCGCCCGGGTTCCTGCGCCTCGCCGCGCCGCCGCGGGCCCTCCGGCCGAATTCTTTCACGACTTTAATGTTTGTGGAAACGGTAAAATGCAGATTCGTGTCGCTGAATTTTTCTGACACCCCGCCGAACGCGCTATAAACGCGACTTAGGATCGTTGTTATTGGAAAGGCGCCATGGACAATGCGTGGAAATCGGCCATGATGCCGCTGCACGAGAAGCGCATCGGAGATCGGCAGCATGCCGCGTCACGCCCCGTTGGATTGCCCGCCTGAGCATGGCCGCCCGCCGGCGCCGTGTCGGCGCTGTCGCTGACCGGGTCTCGCCGTCCTTCCTGCCTCCTTCCGCTCCGCTTCAGGAGATGACCATGTCTCACCAGAACCCCGTGGCGCGCCACGGCCGGCGCGACCTGCTGCGCGCCGGCGCGACGCTCTCCGCCGCCGCGCTGATCGCAGGCGCAGGCTCGGCCCGCGCCCAGGCCGCCGCCCCTGTCGTCGCCACCACCGCCGGCCGGCTGCGCGGCGTGGCCAGCGGCGAGGCCTTCGCCTTCCGCGGCATCCCCTATGGCGCGGCAACCGGCGGCGCCCGCCGCTTCGCGCCGCCCGAGCCGCCGGCGCCCTGGCGCGGCATCCGTGATGCGACCACGCATGGCGCCTCGGCGCCGCAGCTGGCCGGCGCGGCGCCGCCCGCCGAATTCGCCTGGTACTGGTCAAGCGCCCCGCAGAGCGAGGATGCGCTGACGCTGGCCGTCTACACGCCCGATGCCAGCACGGCGCGCAAGCGGCCGGTGCTGCTCTGGCTGCATGGCGGCGCCTTCTCCTCCGGCGCCGGGACCTCGGCCGGCTTCGACGGCAGCTGGCTGGCCCGGCGACAGGATGTCGTCGTGGTCAGCATCAACCACCGGCTGAACCTGTTCGGCAGCTTCTTCACTGGCGAGGCGCAGGACGGCCTGCCGGAGGGCAGCGGCAACCTGGCGGTGCTCGACCAGATCGCCGCCCTCCGCTGGGTCCGCGATAATATTCTCTCATTTGGCGGCGATCCAGGGAACGTGACGATCTTTGGCCAGTCAGGGGGCGCGGCGAAGGTCGCGACGCTGCTGGCGGCGCCGGCGGCGCGCGGGCTGTTCCACCGCGCGGCGATCCAGAGCGCTTCCGGTGCCTGGCGGCTGGCGACACCCGAGAACGCGGCGCGCTCGGCACACGCGCTGCTGCAGGAATTCGGCTGGTCGGCGCGCGACGCGGCGCGGCTGCGCGAGGTGCCGGTCGATAAGCTGCTGGCGGCCTATGGCAAGGTCCTTGCGGCAAACGGTGGCATTGCCGAAATTCGCCCGACGCTGGATGGCGTCGTCTTCCCCCAGCATCCCTTCGATCCGGCAGCCAGCGATTTCAGCCGCGACATCCCGCTGCTGATCGGCACCACCACCCATGAGGCCACCTTCTTCCTGGCCAGCGACCCGCGCAATTTCGCGCTGACCGAGGCGCAGCTCGCCGCCCGGCTGCAGCGCTTCCTGCGCATCGACGCGGCGCGGACCCAGGCGGTGATCGCGGCCTATCGCCGCGTCACGCCTGCCGCCACGCCGAGCCAGCTGCTGATCGCCATCGCCGGCGACTACAACTATCGCCTGCCGACCGCGCTGCTGGCCGACCGCCAGGCGTTGCAGGCCAGCGCGCCGGTGCATGCCTATTCCTTCAACTGGACCGCGCCGGCGCGCGGCGGCGTGCTCGGCGCCCCGCATACCGGCGAGGTGCCTTTCATCTTCGGCACGCTGGAGGCCGCGCGCGCCCTGGTCGGCGAGGATCGCGGGCTGGAGACGCTGCGCGACAAGATCAGCGGCATCTGGGCCGGCTTCGCCCGCGACGGCCATCCGCGCGGCGCCGCCACGCCCGACTGGCAGGCCTATACGCCGACGCAGCGATGGGTCCAGGGTATCGGCCAGGACTGGCGCCCGCAGGGCGACCTGCTGGCCACGGCGCGGACCGCGCTCGGCGACCTGCCATCCTATGAATACAGCGTGCCGGTGACCTTCACCCGCGACTGAGCGCGACCAAGCCGCAACAGGAGAACGCCATGACCTATCGCAATCCGGAGACGCTGGCGCTGCATGCCGGCTGGCGACGCGACCCCGCCAGCAAGGCGGTCGCGGTGCCGATCTACCAGACCACCTCCTACCAGTTCGACGATGCCGGCCAGGCGGCGCGGCTTTTCGCCTTGCAGGAGCTGGGCAATATCTACACGCGCATCGGCAATCCGACGACGGATGTGCTGGAGCAGCGCATCGCGGCGTTGGAAGGCGGCGCCGCGGCGCTAGCCGTCGCCTCCGGCCAGGCGGCCTCGGCCTTCGCCGTGCAGAACCTGGCGCGGGTCGGCGACAATGTCGTGGCCTCCACCGATCTCTATGGCGGCACATGGAATCTTTTCGCCAACACGCTGAAGGACCAGGGCGTCGAGGTGCGCTTCGTCGACCCGCGCGACCCAGAGAATTTCCGCCGCGCGACTGATGACCGCACCCGCGCCTACTACGCCGAATCGCTGCCGAACCCGAAGCTGGAGGTCTTCCCGATCGCCGAGGTGGCGGCGATCGGCCGGCCGCTCGGCATCCCGCTGATCGTCGACAACACCGCGGCCCCGCTGCTGATCCGCCCGTTCGACCATGGCGCGGCCATCGTCGTGCATTCGCTGACGAAATTCATCGGCGGCCATGGCAACAGCATCGGCGGCATCATCGTCGATGGCGGCAATTTCCCCTGGGAAGACCACCCGGCGCGGCAACCGGCGCTGCACCAGCCCGACCCGTCCTATCACGGCGCGAAATGGGTGGAGGCGGCCAAGCCCCTCGGCCCCATCGCCTATGTGCTGAAGGCGCGCACCACGCTGCTGCGCGACCTTGGCGCCGCCCTCAGCCCCTTCAACGCCTTCCTGATCCTGCAAGGGGTGGAGACGCTGGCGCTGCGCATCCGCGAGCACAGCCGCAACGCCACGCTGGTCGCCGACTTCCTCGCCCAGCGCGGCGAAGTCGCCCGCGTCATCCATCCCGGCCATCACCAGGGCGAGGCGGCGGCGCGCAGCGCCAAGTATCTCACCCAGGGCCAGGGCGGGCTGGTCGGCTTCGAGCTGGCCGGCGGGCGCGAGGCCGGGGCGCGCTTCATCGACGCGCTGAAGCTGTTCTACCATGTCGCCAATATCGGCGATGCGCGCAGCCTGGCGATCCACCCCGCCAGCACCACGCATTCGCAGCTGACCGAGGCCGAGCAGCAGGCGACCGGCGTGACGCCGGGCTATGTGCGGCTGTCGATCGGGCTCGAGCATGCCGACGACATCCTGGCCGATCTCGACCAGGCGCTGAAGGCCGCCGCCGCCTGACACCCGGCCGCGCCGGCTGGGTCAAGGCGGCGCGGCTTCTCCTCCGTCAGTGTCTTGGAAGATCGTCAGCGCCGGCCGGCCGCGCCGGGCCATGCCGCAGCGCCTCGGCCAGCCGGGCCAGGGGAAAACACAGGCAGAAATAGGCGGCGGCCAGCAGCAGATAGGCCTCGGGCGCGGCGGCGCGCCATTGCGGCTCCTGCACCGCCAGCCGCAGCGTCGCGGTCAGGTCGAGCAGCCCGACCACCAGCACCAGCGAGGTGTCCTTCACCGTCGAGACGAAGACGTTGACGGTGGCCGGGAAGCCGATGCGCAGCGCTTGCGGCAGCTCGATCAGCAGCAGCGTCGCCGGCGCCGACAGGCCGAGGCTGCGCGCCGCCTCCGGCTGGCCCGGCGGCAGCGCCTGCAACGCGGCGCCGAGCACGACGGCGAGCTGCGCCGCGGTGACGCCGGCCAGCGCCACCAGCGCGCGCGCCAGCCGGCTGCCCCCCGCGCCAGGCGGCAGCAGCAGCGGCACCAGCAGGCTGGCGGCGAGCAGAAGCGCCACCACCGGCACGCTGCGGAACAGCGCGATGAACAGGCCGGCGGCGACGCGCAGCGGCAGGTGGCGTGACCGCTGGGCGAGCGCCAGCGGCAGCGCGGCCACCGCCCCCAGCGCCAGGGCCAGCGCCGCCAGGCCGAGCGTCAGCGGCAGCCCGCCCCAATCGGCATCCGACACCAGCCGCAGGACCCCGCCGCCGCGCATCAGCCAGATCCAGAGCGGTAGCAGCGCGACCCAGCCCAGCAGCAGCCGCCAGCGACCGCGCAGGGCCACCCAGCCGGTCGCCACGAGGCCGAGGCCCAGCAGCAGCGTGGCCAGAGCCGGGCGCCATTGCTCGGCCAGCGGATAGCTGCCGAAAAGGATCAGCCGGAACTTCTCGGCGAGCAACGCCCAGCAGGCGCCGGAAGCGGCCGCGCAGGCCTGCGCACCGCCGGTGAAGGCCGCCTGCGCCACGCCCCAATATCCAAGCGCGAGCAGCAGCAGCACGCCAGGAAGAAAGCCAACCGCGCGGCGCCATCCAGTGTCGCGCGGCAGCGGCGCTGGCATCGCCGGCTGCAGAGCGCTGCGTCCTTCATGACCCGCCAGCTTCAGCAGCGTCGCCAGAAAATAATTCAGCGCGAGATAGGCGAGGACGACGAGCAGCAGCCCCTCAAGCCCGCGGCCGGTCTGGTTGACGGCGATTCCGGTGACGCCGACCAGGTCCTGATAGCCGATCAGCAAGCCCAGCGAAGCGTTCTTGACGAGCTGCAGCACTTGCCAGCTGCCCGGCGCCAGGCTGAAGCCCAGCGCCTGCGGCAGGATGACGCGGCGCAGGCTGATCCGGCGCGGCAGGCCGAGCGCCGCCGCCGCTTCCGCCTGAACCGGTGGGACGGCTGCGATTCCCGCGCGCAGCACCTCCGCCAGATAGGCGGCGTGGAAGACGCCGAGGCCGAAGGCGAGGGCGCAGAATTCCGGGCTGAGCAGCAGCCCGCCCTCGATGTTGAAGCCCTGCAAGGCAGGAAATCGCAGCGCACCGGCTTCCCACCAGGGCAGCGCCAGGCCGCGATTGCTGAGGAACAGGCCGGGAAGCGGATTCCAGGCCAGGCGCGGCCCGGGCAGGTTCAGCAGCAGCCCGTACCAGAGGAACAGCTGCAGCGGCAGCGGCGTGTTGCGCAGCGGCTCGATCACCCAGGCCGCGAGCTGGCGCGGCAGCGGGGCGCGCGACAGCCGCGCCAATGCCAGCGGCAGGCTGAGCAGCAGCGCCAGCGCCACGCCGCAAAGCGCGACGCGCAGGGTATTGAGAAGGCCGGCCAGGATGGCGCGCCAGGCGCTGCTGTCGGGGGTCACCTCCAGCAGCCCCTCGGCCATGGCGAAGCCGGCGCGCGCGCCCAGGGCCGAGAAATCCAGCCGCAAGCCGCGACGGTCGAGCGCCGCCTGCAGCAGCCACCAGAGCAGGCCGAGCAGCAGCAGCCCGATGCCCGCCCCCAGCCAGGCGTCGCGGCGCGTCTGCCGCGGCGTCATGGCCTCACTGGATCGGCGGCGCGTAGAGCAGCCCCCCATCCCGCCACAGCGCATTCTGCCCGCGCTCCAGGGCCAGCGGCGTCGTCGGCCCCAGGTTGCGCGCGAAGATTTCGCCGTAATTGCCGACCTGGGCGATGACGTGCGCCGCCCACTCCTCGTTCAGGCCAAAGGCCTTGCCGATGCCGGGGGTGACGCCGAGCAGCCGCTTCACCTCCGGATTGGCCGAGGCGCGATCGGCCTGGACGGACGCGCTGCTGACGCCGAGCTCCTCGGCATTGACCAGCACGTTCAGCGTCCAGCGCGCGACCTGGAAGAAAGCGACATCATCGGCGCGCACCACCGGCGACAACGGCGACTTGTTGATGCGCTCGGGCAGGATGACAAAATCGGCCGGACGCGGCGCGCGGGCGGCGCGGCTGGCGGCCAGCGTCGAGGCATCCGACAGATAGACGTCGCAGCGCCCGGCATAGAAGGCGGCTTCCAGCTCCGGCAGGCTTTCGATCACCACCGAGCGATAGGCCAGCTTGTTGGCGGCAAAATAGTCAGCGAGATTCTGCTCGTTCACCGTGCCCGGCTGCACGCAGACCGTGGCGCCGCCGAGCTCCCGGGCTGTTTTCACGCCAAGCCGCGCCGGCACCATGAAGGCCTGGCCGTCATAGAAGATGGTGCCGACGAACAACAGGGAGAGCGGCCCGTCGCGGCCCGAGGTCCAGGTGGTGTTGCGCGACAGCACGTCGATTTCGCCGGCCTGCAGCACCGGGAAGCGCTGCGCCGAGCTCAGCGGCTGGAAGCGCACCTTGGCCGCGTCGCCCAGCACGGCGGCGGCCAGCGCGCGGCAGTAATCGGCATCCAGCCCGCGCCAGACACCCTGGCCATCCGGCAGCGACAGCCCGGCCGAGCCCTGGCTGACGCCGCAGACCAGCTCTCCGCGGGCACGGATCCGCTCGATGGTGGGGCTCGCCTCGGCGACCGTCGTGGCGGCCTGCAGCAAGGTGGCGCCGAGCAGCGCCAGGGCCGCGCGACGAAGAGAGGGAAGACGCATGATCACCTCGGGGTTGCGGCGCGGATCTCGGCCAGCGCCTGCAGCAGCGCGTCGACATCGCGCTCGTCGTTGTAGATGTGCAGGCCGATGCGCAGCCGGTCCTCGCGCGCGCTGACATGGATGTTCCGGGCGCGCAGCGTGGCGACGGCGGCGGCGGCGTCGAAGCCCTCGCCACCCAGCCCGATCAGATGCGCTGCCCGATGCGGCGCGGCGCGCAGGCCGATCCGTGCAGCACCTTCGGCCAGGCGGTCGGTCAGCTGCCGCAGCCGCGCCTCGATCACATCCACGCCGATGCCGCGCAGCAGGGCGATGCCGGCTGTGGTCATCGGCACGGTCATGAAATTGGCGCGCTCGCCCATGTCGTAGCGGCGCGCGCCGGCCATGAAGCGCAGCTCCCGCCCATAGCGGTTGCTCAGCGTGTCGGCGCCGCGCCGGCTGAAGGCATGCTCTTCCAACGGCCGGCCTTCCTGGCGATGCGGCGCGGCATAGAGCAGCGCCAAGCCATAGGGGCCGAGCAGCCACTTGTAGGTGGCGAAGGTCAGAAAGTCGGGCTGCACGCGGCGAACATCGAGCGGCCGGACGCCCACCGATTGCGTGCCGTCCAGCACCAGCGCGATGCCGCGGGCGCGCGCCGCGGCACCGATCGCCTCGAGGTCGAGCGTGGCACCATCGGTCCAATGCACCGGCGTCAGCGCCAGCACGGCGATGCGCGGGCCGGCCGCGTCGAGCCGGCGCAGCAGCGCCGCGCTCCAGTCGCCATCGGCCGGACGCGGCAATTCCTCGTGCATGGCGCCGGCATCTTCTGCCGCGCGGATCCAGGCGAAGAGCTGCGACGGATGCTCTTCCTGCAAGGTCAGCACCGCCTCGCCCGCCTGCAGCGGCAGGTTCGCCGCCGCCGTCGCGATGCCGTAGCTGGTGGCGGCGACCAGCGCGATGTCGCCAGGCGTCGCGCCGATCAAGGCGGCGGCCTCGGCGCGCAAGGCCTCGACCTCGTCGTAGAAGCTGGCGCGAGACAATTCCCAGGGGCGCGACTTGCGCGCCAGCCCGATCTCGCCGGCCTGGCGCACGGCATGCGGAATGGGCGTCATGAAGGCGGCATCGGCATAGATGCGGCCTTCCGGCAGGTCGAACAGCGCACGCCAATCGGCGGTCACGGCAGCGGTGGTCACGGTCCCGACTTTCAGGCGCACGGCAGCCGGCCGCGCCCAAGCCCGAACAGCGCATTTTCGGACGTGGTTAGCAAGGCATAATTCTGATAATGCGATTCTATAATGTGATTAATATGCCCGAAGCTGGTCGTGCCAAACAGCCTTGCCCCTCGGTGAACGGGCCACCGCTGGTCAGCGGTTCAGGATGCGGCGGAAGTCGCCAATCCAATTATTGCGTTCAATGTCGTTGAATCGTCATTGCCCTATTTTAAACCGCTTAATAAGCTGACGGCCAAGCCGGCGGCGACGTCCGCCGGGTTCGGAGTCTCGATGAAGCCTTGCTGTCGCCCATCCGGGCCCTGCCACGCGCGCCGCTAGGCGCCCCTCCCCTTCCCCGTCGCGCCGCGTGACGTCGGCCGCCTGGCAGCCCTTCAGGGCCACCCGGCCGCGAGCGCGCGCGCACCCTTTCCGCCCATTCGGCGCTGCCCGCCGCAAGCCACTGGCTCGCGCGCAGGGCCGCTGCATCCGGAGCCGATCCATGACGCTGTCCCGCCCGCCCTCCGACCCTGCTGGCCCCGCGCCGCAACCCGGCCGCCGCAGCCTGCTGCGCTGGTCCGCCGCCGCCGCGGCGCTGGCCGGCGCCGGCACCCTGCCCGGCCTGTCGCTGGCGCAGACGCCCGCCGCCGCCGGCGCGCGCCGCGGCCAGGTGGTGATCGGCGTCGCGCAGGAGCCGACACGCTTCCACCCGCTGCAGCGCCGCACCGAGGTGGATGACAGCGTCCACCTGAACATCTTCAGCACGCTCTGGGGCCTCGACCCCGAGGGCGGGCTGACGCCTGACCTGGCGACGGAGGTGCCCAGCGTCGAGAATGGCGGCCTCTCCGCCGACGGCCTGACCTGGCGCGTCAAGCTGCGCAGCGACGTGCTCTGGCACGACGGCGCGCCCTTCACCGCCGAGGACGTGAAGTTCACGCTGGAGACCATCAAGGATCCGAACTACCCTGCCTCCAGCCGGCACGGGCATGAGCTGGTGCGCGACATCGAGGTGGTGGGCAAGCACGAGATCCGCTGGCGGCTGGAGACGCCCTTCGCCCCCTATCTGGCGCTGCTGGCCTGGATGACCATCGGCCCGCGCCACATCCTGGCGCAGGTGACCGACCCGACCGACCCGGCCTTCAACAACCGCCCCGTCGGCACCGGCCCGTTCCGCTTTCACGAGCGCCGCCCGGGCGACTATGTCGCGCTGGTCGCCAATGATCGCTACTACCGCGAGGGCCCGTTCCTCGAGCGGGTCATCATCAAGTACATCCCCGACCAGATCAGCGTGAAGACGCAGTTCATCACCGGCGCCATCGACGCCGCGATGATCCCCGGCATCGCGCCCGACCTGGCCGAGGAGGTGGCGCGCACGCCGGGCCTGACGCTGAACCGCACCGACACGCAGTTCGTCGACATGATCGCGCTGAACAACGCCCTGCCGCAATTCGCCGAGCTCGCGGTGCGCCAGGCGCTGTACCTGTCGCTCGACAAGCAGACCATCTATCGCGACATCTATCCGAACGGCGTGCGGCAGCCGACGGAATCCTTCCTGCCGAAGCAGTCCTGGGCCTACAAGCCCGACCTGACGCCGCATCGCTACGCCCCCGACGCGGCGCGCGCGCTGCTCGACGAGGCCGGCTGGAAGCCCGGCGCCGACGGCATCCGCCAGAAGAACGGCGTGCGCCTGGCCTTCACCAACTCGACCATCGCCGGCGACCATCTGCGCGAGCAGTTCCAGCAGCTGCTGCAGCAGGACTGGCGCGACATCGGCGTCGACATGACCATCCGCAACGCGCCCTCGGCGACGCTCTGGGGCGATTTCTGGCGGCTCAGCCAGTTCCAGTCGATCATCGTCGGCATGATCGTGCCGATCGCCTCCGACCCCAGCCCGAGCAACCGCTTCGGCAGCTGGGCGATCCAGGCACGCGGCGGCGTCGGCATCAACACCTTCCAATACGACAATCCGGAGGTGGACAGGCTGCTGCGCGAGGGTGTCGCCGTGCTCGACCGCGACGCGCGCAAGCAGCGCTACTTCCAGATCCAGGACATCATCCGCCGCGACCTGCCCTTCCTGCCGCTCAGCCAGGGCGTCGTCTTCGAGGGTGTCAAGACGCGGCTGGAAGGCTACAAGCCGAACCTCAGCTATCGCGTCAATCTCTGGAACCTGCGCGAATGGCGCTGGCGCAGCTGATGCTGCGGCGGATCTGGTCGCGGCTGGCGCAAAGCCTCGTGCTGCTCGGCATCGTCTCGATGGTGGGCTTCTCCCTGCTGCACCTGACGCCGGGCGGGCCGCTGTCGCAATTCACCGATTCCCCCGGCATGACCCAGGCGGATATCGAGCGGATCGAGCGCCAGCTCGGCCTCGACCAGCCGCTGCCGCTGCAGTATCTGCGCTGGGCCGGCAATCTTGTCGTCGGCGACTGGGGCCGCTCCTATCGCGACGACGCACCGGTGCTGTCGGTGATCGCCGGCCGCATGGGGCAGACCTTCAAGCTGATGCTGGCGGCCAGCCTGATCGCCATGACGCTGGGCCTGCTGCTCGGCGTCTTCGGCGCGCTGCGCCAGCACGGCCGCTTCGACCGCGGCGCGACGCTCGCCACCATGGTCATCCTGTCGATCCCGACCTTCTGGTTCGGCCTGCTGGTGATCTACGTCTTCTCGCAGCGGCTGGGCTGGATCCCGGCGGGCAATGCCGCGCCGGTCGGCGATAGCGGCTGGCTGGTAGCGCTGCACCATCTGCTGGGCCCGGCCTTCGTGCTCGGCCTGGTTAATACCGCGGTGTGGAGCCGCTACATGCGCAGCGCCGTGCTGGAATGCCTGGGCCAGGACTATGTGCGCACCGCGCGCGCCAAGGGCGTCGCGCCCTGGCGCGTCGTGGTGCGCCACGTGCTGCGCAACGCCTGGCTGCCGATGATCGCGCTGCTGGGGCTGGAGCTGCCCTCGCTGCTCGGCGGCGCGCTGGTCACCGAGACGGTCTTCACCTGGCCCGGCATGGGCCGCCTCTTCTACGATTCCATCGCCAACCGCGACTATCCGGTGATCCTCGGCATGCTGACCTTCTCCGCCATCCTCGTCATCCTCGGCAATCTCCTGGCCGACCTGCTCTACGGCCTGGCCGATCCGCGGCTGCGCCGGCGATGAGCGCCACCATCCTTCAACCGGCGCTGCCCGGCACCGGCCTGCTGGCGCGCTTCCTGCGCCGGCGCATGGCCGCGGCCGGCGCCGCCCTGGTGCTGCTGCTGGTGCTGGCCTGCCTGCTGGGCCCGGCGCTGCTGCCCTTCGATCCTTTGCGCATCAACATGCGCGCGCGCTTCCTGCTGCCCTTCTCCGGTCCGCACTGGCTCGGCACCGACGAGCTCGGCCGCGACCTGCTGGCGCGCGTGCTCAGCGCCGGGCGCTATTCCCTGGCCATCGGATGCCTGGCGATGCTGCTCAGCCTGCTGGTCGGCGGCACGGTCGGGCTGGTCGCCGGCTTCTACCAGGGCCGCATCGGCGCCGTGCTGATGCGCTTCGTCGACGGCATGCTCTGCTTCCCCTCGATCTTCCTGCTGCTGACGCTGGCGGCGCTGACCAGCCCGGGCATCGCCACCACCACGCTGATCATCGGGCTGACCGCCTGGATGGGCGTCGCACGGCTGATCCAGGCCGAGGTGCGCGCGCTGTGCGAGCGCGACTTCGTCACCGCCGCCCGCGCGCTCGGCCTGCGTGACAGCCGCATCCTGCTGGACGAGCTGCTGCCCAATATCGCCGCCCCGCTCTGCGTCGCCGCCACCCTGATCGTGGCGCGCGCCATCCTGCTCGAATCCTATGTCAGCTACCTGGGCTACGGCATCCAGCCGCCGGTCGCCAGCTGGGGCAACATGCTGCAGAAGGCGCAGCAGTATTTCGTCTCCTCGCCCTGGCTGGCGATCCTGCCGGGGCTGATGATCACGCTGGCCGTCACCGGCTTCAACGCCATCGGCGACGGGCTGCGCGACGCGCTCGACCCGCGGGGGACCCGCTGATGACAACCAAAGACACGACAGCGCCGCTGCTGGAGATCCGCGACCTCGCCGTGCACTTCCCGACGCCGGGCGGCGCGGTGCGCGCGGTCAATGGCGTTAGCTACACGCTGCGGGCCGGCGAGACGCTGGGCATCGTCGGCGAGAGCGGCTCGGGCAAGAGCGTGCATGTGCTGGCGCTGCTCGGCCTGCTGGCGGCGCGCGGCGGCGCCGGCGCCATCGTCTCCGGCAGCGTCCGCTTCGAAGGGCAGGAGCTGATCGGCCGCGACGAGCCGGCCCTGCGCGCCCTGCGCGGCCGCCGCATCGGCGTGGTGTTCCAGGACCCGATGAGCTCGCTCAACCCGGTGCTGACCGTGGGCGAGCAGATCGCCGAGGCGCTGACCAGCCATGGCCTCGGCCGCGCCGCCGCCACGCGCCGCGCGCTGGAGCTGCTGGAGTTGGTCGGCATCCGCGAGCCGCAGCGCCGCGCCCGCGACTACCCGCACCAGTTTTCCGGCGGCATGCGGCAGCGGGTGATGATCGCCATCGGCATCGCCTGCGAGCCGAAGTTGCTGATCGCCGACGAGCCGACCACGGCGCTCGACGTCACGGTGCAGGCGCAGGTGCTCGACCTGATGCGGGATCTTCGCAAGAAACTTGGCATGGCGATGATCTGGATCACGCATGACATGGGCGTCGTCGCCGGCATCGCCGAGACGGTGCAGGTGATGTATGGCGGCCGCATCCTGGAGCGTGGCCCGGTGCGCGCGGTGTTCCACGACACCCGCAACGCCTACACGCTCGGCCTGCTGCAATCGCTGCCCGGCGCCGCGGGGGCGGCGCATCGCAGCCGGCTGACCTCGATCCCCGGCCAGCCGCCGGACATGACGCGACCGCCGCCGGGCGATCCCTTCGCGCCGCGCAACCGCTTCGCCACGCCGCGCTGCTTCGAGGAGGTGCCGCCGCTGGCGCAGGTGCCGGACGGCGCGCCCGGCCACCTGGTCGCCGCCTGGTACGACCTGCGCGCAGCGCTGGCCGCCGAGGCCGCGGCATGAGCCCGCCGCTGCTCGAGGTCGATGACCTGGCGCGAAGCTATCGCGGCGGCGACGGCCATGTCGTGCACGCCGTCGACGGCGTCTCCTTCCGCATCGGCGCGGGCGAGACGCTGGGGCTGGTCGGCGAATCCGGCTCCGGCAAGAGCACCATCGGCCGGCTGGTGCTGCGGCTGGAGCAGGCCGATCGCGGCCGCATCCGCTTCGACGGGCAGGAGATCGGCGCGCTGCGCGGCGAGGCGCTGCGCCAGCTGCGACCGCGCCTGCAGATGGTGTTCCAGGACCCCTTCGCCTCGCTCAACCCGCGCCGCCGCGTCGGCGACAGCGTGGCCGCGGGGCTGCGCGCGCATGGGCTGGCCCCCGATGCCGCCGCGCTGCGCGAGCAGGTGGCGGCGCTATTCCGCCGCGTCGGCCTCGATCCCGGCCATCTCGACCGGCATCCGCATGAATTCTCCGGCGGCCAGCGGCAGCGCATCGGCATCGCGCGGGCGCTGGCGCTGAAGCCGCGGCTGATCGTCGCCGACGAGCCGATCACCGCCCTCGACGTCTCGATCCAGGCGCAGATCATCAATCTCTTCCTGGAGCTGCAGCAGGACAGCGGATTGTCCTATCTGTTCATCGCGCATGACCTCGGCATGGTGCGCCATCTCAGCCATCGCGTCGCCGTCATGCTGCGCGGCCGCATCGTCGAGACCGGGCCCACCGCCGCGGTCTTCGAGGATGCGCGCCACCCCTATACCCGCGCCCTGCTCAGCGCCATGCCGCTGCCCGATCCCGACCTGGAGGCGGCGCGGCAGCGCCTGACCTACACGGCCGCGCCCTTCGCGCCCGATGCCGCGCTGCGCGAGGTGACGCCGGGCCACTGGGTGCTAGGCTAGCCTCCCCGCTTCGAAAGAACCCGCATGCCTGCTGCCACCTTGCCGCCGCGCCGCCTCCGGCTCGGCGTCTTCGCCCCCATGGCCGGCCACCATATCGGCGGCTGGCGCCTGCCCGGCGCGCATCCCGGCGGCGAGGATTTTTCCGTCATGCTGCGCATCGCGCAGCAGGCCGAGGCCGCCTGCTTCGACCTTTTTTTCCTCGGCGACTCGCTCTCGGTGGGGCCGAGCTCGACGCCCTCGGTCGCGGCGCGGTTCGAGCCGCTGACCCTGCTCTCGGCGCTGGCGGCGGTGACGCGGCATATCGGCCTGGCCGGCACCGCCACCACCAGCTATGGCGACCCCTATACCCTCGCCCGGCAATTCGCCTCGCTCGACCATATCAGCGGCGGGCGCGCCGCCTGGAACATCGTCACCAGCTCCAACGCCACGGCGCCGTATAATTACGGCCGCGACGGGCGCGCCGACCATCAGGCGCGCTACGACCGCGCCGCCGAATTCGTCGAGGTCGCACGCGGGCTCTGGGACAGCTGGGAAGACGGCGCGCTGCTGCGCGACCAGGCCAGCGGCCGTTTCCTCGATGCCGACCGGCTGCATGCGCTGAACCATGACGGGCCGCATTTCTCGGTGCGCGGGCCGCTGAACCTGTCGCGCATGCCGCAGGGCCATCCGGTGCTGATCCAGGCCGGCTCCTCCAAGGCCGGGCAGGACCTGGCGGCCACCGTCGGCGAGGTCATCTTCACCGCGCAGGAAAGCCTCGACGCCGCGCAGGATTTCTATCGCGGGCTGAAGGCGCGCATCGCCGCCGCCGGGCGCGATCCCGACGCCATCGCCATCATGCCCGGCGTGCAGCCGATCATCGGCGCCACGCCGGAAGCGGCGGCGGCGCTGTATCGCGACCTGCAGGAGGCGGTCTCGCTGCCGCTGGCGCTGCAGGGCTTGTCGCTGGAGCTCGGCCACGACGTCACCGGCTGGCCGCTGGACGCGCCGCTGCCGCCGCTGCCGCCCACCGAGGGCATCAAGAGCCGCGCCGAATTGCTCGCCGGCATCGCCGCGCGCGAGGGGCTGACCTTGCGCCAGCTGGCGCTGCGCGCCGCCGGGGCGCGCGGCCATTGCATCCTGGTGGGAACCGCCGACCAGGTCGCCGACCGCATGGCCGAATGGTTCGACAGCGGCGCGGCGGATGGCTTCAACATCATGCCACCCTACCTGCCCGGCGGCTTCGACGCGGTCGCCGCCGAGCTGGTGCCGCGGCTGCAGGCGCGTGGCCTGGCGCAGACCGCCTATGCCGGCCGCACCCTGCGGGAAAATCTGGGCCTGGCCGCCCCGGCCAATCGGCACGCGGCGCGCCGGAAGCAGGCGACGGGCAATTGACTCACTTATATTCGCATGTTCTCCTAATTCACGATCATACGTCGCCATAATGCCTCGCCCCGTGCGGGGGTGGTGGGCGTCCCCGCCATCAACGCCATCGCATGAGGTGATGCCGTGCCTCTCCGCCCCTTCCGCCTCGCGCCCGCCGCCCTCGCGGTCCTGGCGCTCGCGACCCTTCCCGCCGGCGCCCAGCCGGCGCCGCAGCCGGGCGGCGTGCTGCGCATCGCTATCGACACCGACCCGCAATGCCTCGATCCGCAGCAGGCAGGCAACAACAACTCGCTGAATGTCGGGCGGCAGATCACCGACTCGCTGACCGACCAGCGGCCCGACACCGGCGCGCTGGTGCCCTGGCTTGCCGCCAGCTGGAGCGTCAGCGCGGACAATCTTGAATTCACGTTCCAATTGCGTGATGACGCGAGCTTCAGCGACGGCACTCCCGTCGACGCGGCGGCGGTGAAGGCCAATCTGGAAGGCATCGTCAAGCTCGGCGCCCGCGCCAGCCTCGGCGCGGGCTACCTGGCCGGGCTGCGCGAGGTGCGCATCCCCGACAGCCGGACCGTCACCGTCGCCTTCGCCGCGCCGAACATCCAGTTCCTGCAGGCCACCTCGACGATGAGCCTGGGCCTGCTGGCGCCGGCGACGCTGGCGCGCAGCGCCGAGGAACGCTGCCAGGGCCAGCTGGTCGGCTCCGGCCCCTTCACCGTCGCCCGCTTCGTCCACAACCAGCAGGTGCGGCTGAACCGGCGCGACGACTACGCCTGGCCTTCCGCGCTGGCGCGGCACCAGGGGCGCGCGCATCTGGAGGGCATCGAGTATCGCGTCATCCCGGAATCCGGCGTGCGCACCGGCAGCCTGGTGTCGCGCCAGATCGACGTGAATGCCAGCGTGCCGCCGCAGGACGAGCGGCTGCTGCTGGCGCAGCAATTGCCGGTGCTGGCGCGGGCCAATCCCGGCCTGGTCTACAGCTTCTTCCCGAACGAGGCCGACCCGCTGCTGCGCGATCCGCTGCTGCGCCAGGCGATCGTCAAGGCGGTGAACCGGGCCGAGCTGCAATCGATCATCTCGCGCTTCCAGGCGCCGGCCTCGGCGGTGCTGGCGAAGACCACGCCGCTCTACAGCGATCTCTCGGCGCTGCTGGCGCATGACCCGGATGGCAGCCGGCAGCTGCTGGAGGAAGCCGGCTGGCGGCCAGGCCAGGGCGGCATCCGCGAGCGCGACGGCCAGCGCCTGGTGATCCGCCTGTCCTACTGGCAGTCGACGCCCTTCCTCGAGCTGGTGCAGCAGCAGCTGCGCGCCGTCGGCATCGACCTGCAGCTGAACCGCACGACGATCAGCCAGGTCACCGCCCTCCGCGACAGCGGCAGCTACCAGCTGCAATTCTTCAACCTGACGCGGGCCGATCCCGACATCCTGCGCGCCGTCTTCGGCAGCAGCGGCCGCAACGTCAACAACCGCGCCGCCGCCCCGGTCGACGCGCTGCTGCAGGCCTCCAGCGCCGAGCTCGATCCGACCAGGCGCCGCGACCTGGTGGCGCAGGCCGAGCGCGCGCTGATCGAGGCCGGCCATGTCATCCCGCTGGTCGAGCTGTCCACTGTCATCGCCACGGGCAAGAACGTGCACGGGCTGGACTACGAGGCCTCGTCGCGGCTGCAGCTCTACGACACCTGGCTCGGGCGCTGAGGGCGATGCCGCGCCAGACCCGCCTGCCGCCGCCCGGCTATGTCGCCCGCCGCCTGGGGCAGTCGGCGCTGGTGCTCTGGGCCGCCTTCACCCTGGCCTTCGCCATCCTCTACATCCTGCCCAGCGACCCGGTCAGCATCATGCTGAACCAGGCCGAGCAGAGCCTGGCGGATGCGGCGCAGGTCGCGGCGCTGCGCGCCGAGTACAACCTGGATCAACCGCTGGTGGTGCAATACGGCATCGCGCTGTGGCGGGCGCTGCATCTCGACCTCGGCCGCTCGATCCAGACCGGGCAGCCGGTCGCGGCGCTGCTGGCGCAGGCGATCCCGGCCACCGCCACGCTGGCCGCCGCGGCGCTGGCGCTCGCCCTGGTGGGCGGCATCGGCCTGGCCCTGGCCGGCAGCCTGGCCCAGGCGGGCTGGCTGCGCGCGGCGCTGCTGGCGGCGCCCGCGCTCGGCGTCTCGCTGCCCACCTTCTGGATCGGGCTGCTGCTGCTGCAGGCGCTGTCCTTCCATTTCTTCCTGTTCCCGGCGATGGGGAACGAGGGCTGGCAGTCGCTGGTGCTGCCGGCGCTGACGCTCGCCGTGCCCACCTCGGCGGCCATCGCCCAGGTGCTGGGCCGCTCGCTCGCCGCCGCCTGGGGCCAGCCCTTCGCCGAGGCGATCCGTGCCAAGGGAGTCTCCCGCCCGCGGCTGCTGCTGACCCATGTGCTGCCCAATGCGGCGGTGCCGCTGCTGACCATGGCCGGCATCATCACCGGCAACCTGCTGGCCGGCTCCGTCGTCACCGAGACGGTGTTCTCGCGCGAGGGCGTCGGCCGGCTGGCGCAGGGCGCCGTCGCGGTCAAGGACATCCCCGTGGTGCAGGGCGTCGTGCTGCTGGCGGCGGCCAGCTTCGTGCTGGTCAACCTGCTGGTCGACCTGCTGTATCCGCTGCTCGACCCGCGCATCCTGCAGCAGCGCCAGGCCGGCTGAGATGGCCGATCCGCTGACCCTGGCGGCGATCGCCGCGCCGCGCCGCCCGCTGCCCTGGCTGGCGCTCGCCAGCGCGGCGCTGCTGGCCCTCGTCCTCGGCTGGGGCCTGGCGCCCTGGCTGTTCACCGCGACCGACCCGCTGCGCGGCGTGCCGCTGCAGGCGCTGCAGCCGCCCTCGGCCGCGCATTGGTTCGGCACCGACCATCTGGGCCGCGACATCCTGGCGCGCACCATCCATGGATCGGCGACCTCGCTGCAGGCGACCGGGCTCGCGGTGCTGGTGGCCCTCCTCGGCGGCGCGCCGATCGGGCTGCTGGCGGGCTTCTTCGGCGGCCGGCTGGATGCCGTGCTGATGCGCGCCGTCGACGTGCTGATGGCCATCCCCTCGCTGCTGCTGTCGATGGCCATCGTCACCGTCCTCGGCTTCGGCACGGTGGAGATCGCCGTCGCCGTCGGCCTCTCCGCGGTGGCCGCCTTCGCCCGGCTGGCGCGCGGCGAGGCGCTGCGCTGGCGCCACGCCGTCTTCGTCGAGGCCGGGCTCGCCGCCGGCGTCGGCATCCCCGCCACCATCCTGCGCCATGTGCTGCCGCACGCGGCGGGGCCGGTGCTGGCGCTGGCGGCGCTGGAATTCGGCTCGGCGGTGCTGGCGGTCTCGTCGCTGAGCTTCCTGGGCTTCGGCGCGCCGCCGCCGCAGCCCGAATGGGGGCTGCTGATCGCCGAGGGCCGCAACTACCTGGCCGTCGCCTGGTGGTACACGACGCTGCCCGGGCTGGTGGTGCTGCTGGTGGTGCTGGCGGCCAACCAGCTGGCGCGCCATGCCCAGGATCGCGGGCAGGATCGCGGGGGGCCGCGCTGATGCCGCCGCTGCTGCAGGTCGAGGATCTGCGCGTCACCTACCGCCCGCGCGGCCAGGCGCCGGTCGCGGCGCTGGAGGGCGTCAGCCTGGCGCTGCATGCGGGCGAGGTGCTGGCGATCGTCGGCGAGAGCGGCTCCGGCAAGTCGACGCTGGCCGCCGCCATCGCCGGGCTGACCCCGGCGGGCGCCCGGCTGGAGGGCCGCATCCTGCTCGACGGCCGTCCCGTCACCGGCCTCGCCGAGCGCGACTGGCGCGCCCTGCGCGGCCGCCGCATCGGCTATGTGCCGCAGGAGCCGGGGCTGTCGCTCGACCCGATCCAGCGCATCGGCGCGCAGCTGGCGGAGGCGCTGACCGTGCATGGCGTCGCCGCCGCCGAGGCCTGGCGCCGCGTGCCGGAAATCCTCGCCGAGGTCGGGCTGCCGGACCCTGAAGGGATCGCGCAGAAATTCCCGCATGAATTGTCGGGCGGCATGCGCCAGCGCGTGCTGATCGGCATCGGCCTGGCCAACGACCCGCCGCTGCTGATCGCCGACGAGCCGACCAGCGGCCTCGACGTCTCGGTGCAGCGCCAGGTGCTGGACCACCTGGAGGGGCTGATCCAGCGCCGCCGCGTCGCCGTGCTGCTGATCACCCATGACCTGGGCATGGCCGCCGACCGCGCCGACCGGCTGCTGGTGATGCGCGGCGGCCGCGTGGTCGAGGCCGGCCCGGTGCGCGACGTCTTCGCCAATCCGCGCCACCCCTATACCGCGGCGCTGCTGGCGGCCGCGCGGCCATCCGCGCCGGCACCGCGGCCGATGCCGCCCGGCCTCCCGCTGATGATCGTCGAAGGCCTGGCCAAGCGGTTTGGCGCGGCGACGGCGCTGGACGGCGTCTCCTTCGCCGTGCCGCGCGGCGGCACCACCGCCATCGTCGGCGAGAGCGGCTCCGGCAAGACCACCACGGCGCGCATCATGCTGGGGCTGGAGACGCCCTCGGCCGGCCGCGTCCGCTTCGACGGCGCCGATGTCGCGGGGCTGCGCGGCGCCGCGCTGCGCGGCTTCCGCCGCCGCGTCCAGGTGGTCTACCAGAACCCCTACGCCTCGCTCGACCCGCGCTTCACGGTGGAGCAGACCATCGCCGAGCCGCTGCGCGCCTTCGGCCTCGGCGACCGCGCGGCGCGCCGGGTCCGCGTCGCGGCGCTGATGGACAGCGTCGGCCTGCCGGCGCGGCTGGCGGGCAATCGTCCCGCGGCGCTGTCGGGCGGCCAGCGGCAGCGCGTCGCCATCGCCCGCGCGCTGGCCATCGGGCCGGAGCTCGTGGTGCTGGACGAGCCGGTCTCGGCGCTGGACGCCGCGGTGCAGGCGCAGATCCTGGCGCTGCTGCGCGACCTGCAGCGGCAGCTCGGCGTCAGCTACCTGCTGATCTCGCACGACCTCGCCGTGGTGCGGGAGGTCGCCGACCATGTCGTGGTGCTGCATCGCGGCCGCGTGGTCGAGCAGGGCCCGGCGGAGGCGCTCTTCGAGCGCCCGGCCGAGCCCTATACCCGGGCGCTGCTCGGCGACGCCCCGGGCCAGCGCGCCGCGCGCCGCCTGGCGCTGGCGCCGGCCTGAACCACACATCCCTTCCAGGAGAAACAGCATGGCCAGGATCCACGGCACCCTCTCCGAGCTGGTGGGCGACACGCCGCTGCTGGAGCTGCACCGCATCCGCCGCAAGTGGCAGGTCGAGGCCCGGCTGATCGCCAAGATCGAGTATCTGAGCCCGGCCGGCAGCATCAAGGACCGCACCGCCTGGGGCATCATCCGCGAGGCCGAGCGCAGCGGCCGGCTGCAGCCGGGCGACCTGCTGGTCGATGTCACCAGCGGCAACACCGGCATCGGCCTGGCCGCCATCGCCGCCTCGCGCGGCTATCGCAGCAAGTTCTACCTGCGCAACGTGATCAGCGCCGACAAGATCAACATCCTGCGCCAATACGGCGCCGAGGTGGTGCTGATCGACAACAACGAGTTCCTCGTGCCCGGCGCGCTGGACATCATCCTGCAGCGCATCCAGGACGAGAATCCGGGGGCCTATTTCACCGACCAGCGCGCCAACCCGGCCAATGCCGCGATCCATGCCGAGACCACGGGGCCCGAGATCTGGCGCGACACCGACGGCGCGGTCGACGTGCTGGTCGGCGCCGTCGGCACCGGCGGCACCATCTCCGGCACCGGCCGCTACCTGAAGGGGCTGAAGCCTGGGCTGCAGGTGGTGGTGGCCGAGCCCAGCCCGGATTCCGTCCCCTCCGCCGAGCATCCCTATGCCGAGACCATCGAGGGCGTGCACAAGGTGACCGAGGTCGACCCGCAGGGCCTGCCGGCCAATTACGACGCCGGCGTGGTCGATGCGACGGTCGCCATCAGCGTCGCCGAGGCGCGCGCCACGGCGCAGGCCCTGGCGCGGGAGGAAGGGCTGCTGGCCGGCACCTCGGGCGGCGCCGTGCTGGCCGCGGCGCTGGCGGTGGCCCGCCGCCCGGAACATGCCGGCAAGACCTTCGTCATCGTCATCCCCGACAGCGGCGAGCGCTACCTCTCGCCGCCGGTGGTGCCGGGGTGAGGTTGCAGCGGCCCCTCAATCCGGACAAGAAATGATATTCCTTCCATTTTTAATACTGGAAAATATTCTGGGAGGATGGTTGATTTTGTCGGCCGTTCTTGATCGTCCCAGGAGATCCTCGTGTCCAATGACAATGCCCGCCTGCAGGGCCGCACCGTGCTGGTGGGCGAACCCGGCGCCGCGCGCCGCGAATTCCTGCGCGGCGCGCTGACCGAGGCGGGGATGCATGTGATCGGCCCGGTGCCGGATGCCGCCTCGCTGCAGGGCATGCTGGATGTCTTCTCGATCGACGCCGTGCTGGTCAATGCCGCGCTGCTGCAGCAGCACGCCGTGCCGCCGCTGCTGGCGGGCGAGGCCGGGCTGCTGGTCTTCGGCAGCGAGGCGAAGCTGGCGGCCAGCAGCATCCCCGACAGCGCGCAGCGGCTGGCCGGGCCGCTGACGCCGCCCCGGCTGCGCCGCGCCCTGCAGATGCTGCTGGCCGCGCGCGACGCCGCCGCCACGCCGGAAGATCTGCTGCTGATGGCCTGAGCCGGGCGCAGCCCTCGAAGCCGGGGATCCGCCGCTCCGCCATCACCGCCACGCGCGCGCATGTGGCGCAGCACAGGGCGGTCGTGGCTGACGGAGATCGTGGTCAGCCGCGCGGCAGATTGAGGATGTCCGCCTGCACCGAGACGTCGAGCGCCAGCTGCGGCTGGCGCAACGCGACCCAGTGGCGCAGGGCGGCGGGAGCTTCTTCCACACCCCCTGGGCCGGCGCCGGCCAGCTCAATCCGGGCATGCACCAGTCTCTGCGCGGCAATGGCGCGGCGGGGCGCACCGGCGGCCGAGCTGCAACGCCAGGCGCTGCGCGACCTGCCCTATCTGCCGCTCGGCCAGGTGCTGCCGCGCACCGCCTGTCGCGCCATCAGCGTCGGCTGAAAGGCGCTACCCGCTGTTCTGGAAGCAGCGGCAAGGGCTGAGGCGCGGCAGGATCGCGGCCACCTGGGGGGGGCTGAGCCGCCTCGCCAGCTTGCCGCGGCCCTGGACCCGGCATAGACAGCGTCCCAAAAACCGGGGAGACGCTGCCGATGCCGCCGCCTGCCGCCCCCGCTGCGGCCGCCCCTCATGCTCCCCCTGACGCCGCCGATCCCGGCCGCCGATGGCCGCTGCTGCGCTGGTTCGCCGCCTCCGCCACCTTTGGCGTGCCGCAGGCGGCCGGGCCCATCGTCTTCTCGCTGATCGCGCTCAGCCTGACCGGGGATGCCAGCCAGGGCGCGGCGATCGTCCTGGCCATGACCCTGGCCCAGGTGCTGGGCGCCATCCCCATCGCCCGGCTGGGCCGCCGCTTCCCGGCGGTGCTGTTCCTGAAGCTGCTGGTCGGCCTGCGCAGCCTGGCGCTGGCGCTGATCGCGCTGCTGGCGGCCTGGCAGGCGCCCTTCGCCTGGCTGGTCCTGCTGGCGGCGCTGGGGGGCTGCGTCAACGGCGCCGCGCATGGCTATCTGCGCGCCGTGCTGAACCAGCTGGCGCCGGCCTCGCGGCTGCCGCGGGCGCTGGGCATCGCCGCCACCCTCAACGAGCTGACCTTCGTGCTGGCGCCGGTCGCCGCCTCCGGCCTGGGCACCATCTCGCCGGTCTTCGCCATGCTGGCGCTGACCGCGCTGGGCGCCGCGCCGATCCTGCTGGTGCCGAACCTGCGCGCGGCCGGCCAGGGCGGCGGGCCGCTGCCGGCCGGGGGGCGGGTGCTCAGCCGGCCGATCCTGCTCTGGCTGCTGTGCTCGACGGCAGGCGGGGCGACGGTCGCGGCGATCGAGATCGGCGCCGTCGCCCTGGCGCTGCGCTTCGGCTATGCGCCGGCGCTGGCCTTCCTGTTCACCGTGCCGCTGTGCCTGGCCTCGGTCGCCGGCGGGCTCTGGGTCAGCCTGCGGGCGCGCATGGCCAGCCGCGGCGCGGTGGTGGCGCAGCTTTTCGTCATGGCGCTGGGCGCCGGGCTGGTGGCCCTGCAGCACTCGGTCGCCGCCACCATCCTGGGCGCGGTCGTGGTCGGGCTCGTGCTGGCGCCGCTCGGCACCTACTACTCGCTGGTGCTCGACGGGCTGGCGCCGCCGCCGCGGCGGGCCGAGGTCTTCGCCCTGCTGCGCACCGCCAATGCGGTGGGCGTCATCCTGGCCAGCGCGGTGCTGACCACGGTGTCGCTCTCGGCGACGCTGGTCGCCGTCACCGGGCTGATGCTGGTCGCGGCGGTCACCGTGGCCATCGCCTCGCGGCCGCGCTGACCCCCGCCCCGGCGGGCATGGACAGGACCGGTCCCGGGCGTCACCTTCCGCCGCTGCAAGGAAACGCCAAGGAAAGCACCGGCATGTACGCACCCGCCCCGTTCCGCGCCGAGGAGGCCGCCCTGGCCTGGCGCCTCGTGGAAGACATCCGCCTGGGCTGCCTGATCACCGGCCAGGATGGGCTGCTGGCCTCGCATTTGCCCTTCCTGGTCGACCAGGCGGATGATGGCGGCGTCGTGCTGACCGGCCATCTGGCGCGCGGCAACGCGCAGGCGGCGCGGCTGGACGGCGCCGGGGTGCTGGTCAACTTCCTCGGCGCCAACACGCATGTCTCGCCCAGCTGGTACGGCACGGCGCCGCGCGCGCCGACCTGGAACTATGTCGCCGTGCAGGTGCAGGGCCGCGCCACCCTGGTCGAGGACGCGGCCGCCATCCGCGCCATGGTGCTGCGGCTGAGCAGGGAGATGGAGCCGGCAGGCAGCGCCTGGCAGCCGGACACAGCCTATGTCGACAAGCTGGTGCCGGGCATCCTGGGCTTCACCATCGCGGTGACCGGGGTCGAGACCCAGCTGCGCCTGTCGCAGCAGAACAACGACGACGATCGCGGCCGGGTCCGCGCCGCGCTGGAAGCCGGCAGCACGCGGCAGCGCCAGGTGGCGGAGGCGATCGCGGCCTATCTGCCGGGCTGAGGCCGCCGCCGCCGGCCTCAGACGGGCAGGTCGGCGCCGCCGAAGACGATCTGGTTGCGCACCGCCGGCTGGAACAGGCCATAGAGAAAGCCCTGCGCCCCGCCGCTGGCCTGGTCCAGCGCGGCCTGGTGCTCGGGCGCCAGGGTCAGCGCCAGCGCCGCCGCATTGTCGACCACCTGCTGCGGCCGGCTGACCCCCATCAGCGTCGAGGCGACGCCCGGCCGCCCCACCACCCAGGCCAGGGCGATGCGGGCCGGGCTCTCGCCGGCCTCGGCGGCGACCTGCCGCAGCGCCTCGACGATCGCCCAGTTGCGCGGGGTGAACAGCTGGTCGCCGAAGGGATTGTCGCCATCCAGCCGCTTGTCGCCCTCGGGGCGCGCGGCGGCGTCGCCGGCGCCTTGGTTCGGCACGCCGCCCTGGCGCGGCGCCGCCGCCTCGACCGTGGCGCGGTCGTATTTGCCGGTCAGCAGCCCATAGGCCAGCGGGCTCCAGGGCACCAGGCCGAGGCCCAGCGCCCGGCCGAGCGGGACATGCTCGCTCTCCACCCCGCGCTCGACCAGGGAGTAGAAATACTGCAGGCCGATCGGGGCGGGCAGGCCGCGCGCCTGCGCCAGGGTGGCCAGCTGCGCCGCATACCAGGCCGGCATGTTCGACAGGCCCCAGTAGCGGATCTTCCCCGCCTGGATCAGCGCGGCCATGGTCTGCAGCAGCTCCTCCGCCGGGGTGACGCCGTCCCAGACATGGATCCAGTAGAGGTCGATGAAGTCGGTGCGCAGCCGCTTCAGCGAGCGCTCGACCGCGGCCCGCAGGTGGCGCGCGCCATGGCCGCCCTGCAGCTTGCCCTGGCCGGTGGCGAAGCCGGCCTTGGTGGCGATCACCATGCGGTCGCGCAGGCCCCGGGCGGCGACGAACTCGCCCACCATCGCCTCCGAGCGGCCGCCGGCATAGACATCGGCGGTGTCGACGAAATTGCCGCCGAGCTCGACATAGCGGTCGAAGATCGCCTGGCTGCCGGCGGCATCCGCCCCCCAGCGCGGCGTGCCGAAGGTCATGGTGCCGAGCGCCAGCGGGCTGACCAGCAGCCCCGACCGGCCGAGCGAGCGATAGGTCTCGAGGTTCATCGGCGCTTCCCCCTGGGTGGACCCGGCCGATATGGCCCGATCCGCCGGCGGCGATTAGCCTGCCCAGGGCGCATGGGTTGCTGAAGGATTTTCACCAATGGAGCGGGACCTCTGGTCGGGCCTGGCGGTCTTCGCCGCCATCATGGAGGCCGGCAGCTTCGCCCGGGCGGCGACGCGGCTGGGGCTGTCGGCCTCGGCGCTGAGCCATGCGATGCGCAGCCTGGAGGCCAAGCTGGGCATCCGCCTGCTCGACCGCACCACCCGCTCGCTGGCGCCGACCCCGGCCGGCGAGCAGCTGCTGCTGCGGCTGCGCCCGGCGATGGCGGCGGTGCAGGAGGGCATCGCGGAGCTCGACCAGGCGCGCGACCGCCCGGCCGGGCGGGTGCGGGTCAACGCCCACCGGCCGGGGGCGGTGCATCTGGTGCTGCCGCGCCTGGCGGTGCTGGCCCAGCGCTGCCCGGAGGTCGCGGTCGAGCTGGTGGTCAATGACGGGCTGGTCGACATCGTCGCCGAGCGCTTCGACTGCGGCGTCCGGCACGAGGGCGGGCTGCAGGGCGACATGATCGCGCTGCGCATCAGCGAGCCGATGGCGCTGGTCTATGCCGCATCGCCCGGCTACCTGGCGGAGCACGGCGCGCCGGCGACGCCCGACGACCTCGGCGCGCATCGCTGCATCAGCTACCGCCACACCTCCTCCGGCACGCTGCATCGCTGGGACTTCATGCAGGACGGGCAGCTGTTCGACCGCGCGGTGCCGGGCAGCTTCATCACCAACGATGTCGACCTGATGCGCGACGCGGCGCTGGCGGGCCTCGGCATCGTCTGCCTGCTGCAGGTCCAGGCGGCGCCGCACCTGGCCGCCGGCCGGCTGGTCGAGGTGCTGCCCGGCTGGGCGCCGCGGCTCGCCGCCAATTTCCTGTACTATCCGAGCCGGCGGCAGCCGAGCGCGGCCTTCCGCGCCTTCCTCGAGGTGATGCGGGGGTGAGCGGCCGGGCGCCGGCCCGCGAAAATCACCGCTTTGCCCGACAGCGGCGCCGCGCCTAGGCTGGCGGCCTGGATGGCATGGCACAGGGACGCCCGGGGATGAGCAAGACGGTCGAGGATGCGGCGCAGTTCCGCCAGCACAGCTCGCATTGGGGCGTCTTCTCGGCGGCGATGCGCGGGGACGAGCTGGTGGTGCGCGCCCATCCCGGCGACCCCGACCCGAACGGCATCCTCGACAATTTCCCGGCGGCGCTGCGCCACAAGGCCCGCATCGCCCAGCCGATGGTCCGCCGCGGCTGGCTGGAGCGCGGCCCCGGCCCCGACCCCCAGCGCGGCCGCGACGAGTTTGTTCCGGTTTCCTGGGAGCGAGCCTTGGACCTGCTGGCCGGCGAGGTCCGCCGCGTCGGCGAGACGCATGGCCCCAAGGCGGTCTATGGCGGCTCCTATGGCTGGGCCAGCGCCGGGCGCTTCCACCATGCGCAGAGCCAGATCCACCGCTTCCTGAACACGGCGATCGGCGGCTATGTCGCCTCGGTCAACAGCTACAGCTCGGGCGCGGCCTCGGTGATCGTGCCGCATGTGCTGGGCAATTACGAGGCGCTGACCAAGCACAACGTCACCTGGGACCAGCTGGCGCAGCATACCGAGGTGGTGCTGGCCTTCGGCGGCATGGCGCTGAAGAACGCGATGGTCGCCGGCGGCGGCATCAGCGAGCATGTCGAGCGCCCCTCGATGCAGGCCGCCCGCGAGCGGGGCTGCGACTTCATCCTGGTCGGGCCCCTGCGCAGCGACCTGCCGGCCGAGGCCGGCGCCGAATGGATCGCCAATATCCCCGGCACCGACACGGCGCTGATGCTGGCGCTCGTCCACACGCTGGTGGCGGAAGGCCTGCACGACCGCGGCTTCATCGCCCGCTTCACCGAGGGCTGGGATGAATTCCAGAAATACCTGATGGGCGAGGCCGACGGCCAGGCCAAGGACGCCGCCTGGGCCGCGCCGATCACCGGCGTCGCCGCGGAGGACATCGTGGCCCTGGCGCGCCGGCTGCACGGCAAGCGGGTGCTGATCACCGTCGCCCATGCGCTGCAGCGCGCCGAGCATGGCGAGCAGCCGGTCTGGATGGGCGCGGTGCTGGCCGCCGCCCTGGGCCAGATCGGCCTGCCCGGCGGCGGCTATGGCTATGCGCTGGGCGCCATCGGCTATTACGGGCGGCGGGCCAATGCGGTGCCGAGCCCGACGCTGTCGCAGGGCCGCAACCGCCACGGCAACTATATCCCCGTGGCGCGCATCGCCGACATGCTGCTGAACCCGGGGCAGGACTACCGCTACAACGGGCAGACGCGGAAATACCCGGATATCCGGCTGGTCTATTGGGCGGGCGGCAATCCCTTCCACCACCACCAGGACCTCAACCGGCTGCGCCAGGCCTTCGCCCGCGTCGACACGCTGGTGGTGCATGAGCTGGCCTGGACCGCGACGGCGCGCCACGCCGATATCGTGCTGCCGGCGACCATGACGCTGGAGCGCGAGGATATCGGCTACAGCTCGCACGATCCGCTGATGGTGGCGATGCAGCGCATCGCCGCCCCCTTCGCCGAGGCGCGCGACGACTACGACATCTTCGCCGAGCTCTCGCGGCGCCTCGGCACCGAGGAAGCCTTCACCGAGGGCCGCACCAGCCGCGAATGGCTGAGCCACCTCTACGAGCGCACCCGCCAGGGCCTGGAAGACAAGGGCCTGCCCGCGCCGGATTTCGAAGAGTTCTGGGCGGCGGGCAGCCTGGTGCTGCCGCAGGAGCCGGATGATGGCGGCCCCTGGCGCGCCTTCCGCGAGGACCCCGACGCCAACCCGCTGGCCACGCCGAGCGGCAAGGTCGAGATCTTCTCGGCCACCGTCGCCAGCTTCGGCGAGGCCAGCTGCCCCGGCCACCCCGCCTGGCTGCCGCCCGAGGAGGCGCCCGGCGGCGCCACGCCGCTGCATCTGGTGGCCAACCAGCCGGCGACGCGGCTGCACAGCCAGCTCGACTTCGGCGGCCACAGCGCGGCGGCCAAGCATCGCGAGCGCGAGGTGGCGACCATCCATCCCCTCGACGCCGCCGCGCGTGGCATCGAGGATGGCGACATCATCCGGCTGTTCAACCAGCGCGGCGCCTGCCTGGCCGCCGCCCGCGTCGCCGAGGATATCCGCCCCGGCGTGGTGCAGCTGCCGACCGGCGCCTGGTACGACCCGGAGGATCCTTCGGAAGATGCGCCGCTCTGCGTGCACGGCAATCCGAACGTGCTGACGCGGGATATCGGCACCTCGTCGCTGGCCCAGGGCTGCACCGGGCAGCTGACCGTCGTCGAGATGGAGAAGTTCACCGGCAACCTGCCGCCGATCCGCGCCTTCGACCCGCCGATCGCGCAGCCCGCCTTGGCCGCCGAGTGAGGCGCCGCGCGCCGCGGGCTCAGGAACCCGCGGCGCGGCGGCGTCAGCCGCGCTCGACCCCCCAGAAATAGCAGACCGAGCCCGGCGACACGCCTTTCAGCGCGGTCGAGAAGGCGGTCTTCTGGAAGAACTGGCCGAGCGACAGCGCCGGCGCCTCGTCGATGCAGCGCTGCTGCACTTGGTCGAAGACGGCTTGGGCCTTCGCCGGATCGGCCTCGGCCACCCATTGCCCCACCAGCCGCTCCATCTCCGGGTCGTCGTACCAGCCGGCGGCGATGCCGTCGCCGCGGATATTGGTGTTCAGCGCCGGGTTGGCGATCGACACGCTGGGCCAGTTGGTGTGGTAGATGCTCCAGCCGCCCTTCTCCACCGGCTGGCGCGCCAGGCGCCGCGCCATCAGGCTGCCCCAGTCCATCGCCTGCAGGTCGACCTTGAAGCCCAGCGACTGCAGCAGCGCCGCCGTCACCTGGCCATGCGGCGCGATGGTCGGCTGGTCGGTGGGCTGCAGGATGGCCACCGTCTCGCCCTGGTAGCCGGCGCGCTTCACCGCCTCGCGCGCTTTCTCCAGGTCGTGCGGCGGGGTCATCGCCGCCGCGCCCACCTCGCGCACCCCGGGCATGCCCATCGGGAAGGCGGAGTAGCAGGTCCGCCAGCCGGATTTATCCTCGCCCATGATCGAGACCATGTAGTCGGCCTGGTCCAGCGCGCCCAGCACGATGCGCCGCAGCGCCGGGTTGTTGAAGGGCGCGATGGTGTGGTTGAAGCGGGCGACAGAAAGAAACCCGAAGGGGTCCTGCACCTGCAGCTTGATGTTGCGGGCGCGCTGCAGCAGCGGCAGCAGGTCGGTGGCCGGCTGCTCGACCCAGTCGACCTCGCCGCGCTGCAGCGCCGCCGTCGCCGTCGCGGCGTCCGGCATCACATGCCATTCCAGCCGGTCGATCAGCACCCGCTTGCCGCCCGAGGTCCAGTCGGCCGGCTCGGCGCGCGGCTGATAGCCGTCGAAGCGCTCATAGACCGCCCGCGCGCCGGAAATGTATTCGTCGGCCTTGAAGCGGAACGGGCCGGAGCCGACCATCTCGGTGACGATCCTGGTCCGCTCGGTCTTCGCCAGCCGCTCCGGCATGATGAAGGCGGGCGAGGAATGCGGCTTGCCGATCGCCTCCAGCAGCCGCGGGAAGGGCCGGGTCAGGCGGATGCGGATGGTGCGGTCGTCGGCCGCCTCGAAGGCCTCCACCGCGCGGCGCAGCGTGGTGCCGAAGGTGTCGGTCTGGCTCCAGCGGTCGAGGCTGGCGGCGCAGTCCTGGGCGCGCACCGGCTCGCCGTCATGGAAGCGCAGGCCCTCGCGCAGGCGGATCAGCCAGGTCCGCCCGTCGTCGGAGACGGTGGCGCCCTCGGCCATCTGCGGCTTCGGCGCCTGCTTCCCGTCGACGCCATACAGCGTGTCGAAGACGCAGAAGCCATGGGTGATGGAGACGGCGGCCGTGCTGAACACCGGGTCGAGGGTGCTCAGATTGGCCTGCGGCACGAATTTCAGCACTTTCCGCTCGGCGGCCCGCGCGACCGAGGGGATCGGCAGCAGCGCCGCCCCCGCGGCCTGCAGCATGGTTCTTCGTTGCATCGTCTTCACTCCCCTGCGGTGTTCGCCGGACAGCAAAGCCCCCGTTCAAGCCAGGGCTTCCTGCCGCCGGACCGGGGGGCAGCTTGGCGCGGAAGCCGGCGCGCGGGAAGCCCGGCCAGGGGCCCCCGCGCGCCTGCCTCAGGCCAGTTCCGGCAGCCGGTCGAGGTATTTGTCCAGCGTGATCGGATAGTCGCGCAGCCGCACGCCGGTGGCATTGTGCACCGCATTGGCGATCGCCGCCGCGACGCCGCACAGGCCGAGCTCGCCCACCCCCTTGGCCTTCATCGGCGAGGAGACCGGGTCGGTCTCGTCGAGGAAGATCACCTCCTGGTGCGGGATATCGGCATGCACCGGCACCTCGTAGCCGGCCAGGTCGTGGTTGACGAAGAAGCCGTGGCGGCGGTCCACCGCCAGCTCCTCCATCAGCGCGCCGCCCACCCCCATGGTCATGGCGCCGATCACCTGGCTGCGCGCCGTCTTCGGATTCAGGATGCGCCCCGCCGCGCAGACCGCCAGCATGCGGCGGATGCGCGCCTCGCCGGTCGCGCTGTCCACCGCCACCTCGACGAAATGCGCGCCGAAGGTGGATTGCTGGTAGCGCTTGTCGAGGTCGCCGAACTCGATGCTGTCCTCGACCACCAGCTCCGCCGCGCCGGCCGCCTGGCCGAGGGCCACGCGGCGGTTGCCGGCGCGGATCTCGCCGCCCTCGAAGACCGCGTCGGCCGAGTTGAAGCCGAGCGCCTGGGCCACCGCCTCGCGCAGCTTGACGCAGGCGGCATAGACGCCGGCCGTGGCACTGTTGGCGCCCCATTGCCCGCCCGAGCCGGCCGAGGCCGGGAAGGAGGAATCGCCGAGCCGGACGGTGACCTGGTCCATCCCGACGCCCATCATCTCCGCCGCGGTCTGCGCGATGATGGTGTAGCTGCCGGTGCCGATATCGGTCATGTCGGTCTCGACCGTGATGCCGCCGCGGCTGTTCAGCCGGATGCGGGCGCCCGACTTCATCACCAGGTTGTTGCGGAAGGCCGCCGCCACGCCGAGGCCGGTCAGCCAGCGCCCGTCGCGCGCCTGGCCGGGCCGCGGGTTGCGCTGGCGCCAGCCGAAGCGCTCGGCGCCGAGCCGCAGGCATTCGACCAGCTGCCGCTGCGAGAAGGGTCGCTTCGGGTCGTTCGGATCGACCTGGGTGTCGTTGAGGATGCGGAATTCCACCGGGTCCAGCCCCAGCTTCTCCGCCATCTCGTCCATGGCGATCTCCAGCGCCATCAGCCCCGGCGCCTCGCCGGGGGCGCGCATCGCATTGCCCTCCGGCAGGTCCAGCACCGCCAGGCGCAGCTGGGTCAGCCGGTTGGCCCCGGCATAGAGCAGCCGCGTCTGGTCGACCGCCGTCTCCGGCTGGCCGCCCTTCTGGTCGCCCGACCAGCTTTCATGGCCGATGGCGGTGATGCGGCCGTCCTGGCCGGCGCCCAGGCGGATGCGCTGGATGGTGGCCGGGCGGTGCGTGGTGTTGTTGGCCACCAGCGGCCGCTGCAAGGCCACCTTGACCGGCCGCCCCGCCGCCCGCGCGCCGAGGGCGGCCAGCAGCGCGTCGGCGCGCAGGAACAGCTTGCCGCCGAAGCCGCCGCCGATGAAGGGCGAGATCAGCCGCACCTTCTCCCGCGGCATGCGCAGGGTCTTGGCCAGCTCGCCGGCGCCCCAGGCGATCATCTGGTTGGAGGTCCAGACCACCAGCGCGTCGCCGTCCCAGGCGGCGATGGAGGCATGCGGCTCCATCATCGCATGGCTCTGGTCGGGGGTGGTGTAGGTCGCCTCCAGCGTCACCGGCGCGGCGGCGAAGGCGCGCTCGAAATCGCCGGTGGCCGAGGCCGACTGCTTGACCTTCTCAGCCGTGTCGCGGGCGGCGGCCAGGTCATAGGCGCCCTCGGCCCGGGCGTAGTCGACGCGGATGGCGAGGGCCGCGTCGCGCGCCTGCTCGAAGCTTTCCGCCACCACCAGGGCGATGGCCTGGTGGTAGTGGTCGACCTGGGGCCCGCCCAGCAGCGGCGCGGTGTTCATCTCGCCCTTGTCGAGCGGCCCGGCATTCGCCGCCGTCACCACCGCCAGCACCCCGGGCGCCGCGCGGGCGGCGGCCAGGTCCATGGCGGTGATGCGGCCCTTGGCGATGGCGGCGCCCAGCACATAGCCATAGGCATGCCGGCGCACCGCATCCTGGTGCTCATAGGCATAGGCGGCCTTGCCGGTGGTCTTCAGCCGCCCGTCGATGCGGTCGAGCGGCTGGCCGACCAGCGTCATCCGGTCGATCGGGTTGGTGGTGGCCGGTGTGTCGAATTTCATCGCCTCAGCCCCTCGCCTCGGCCAGCACGGCGCCGAGCGTGCGCTCCGCCAGCGTCACCTTGAACGCATTCTCATGGGTCGGCCGGGCGCCATCGAGGATCGCCCGCATCGCCGGCCCGGCGCCGCGCGCGACCTCGGGCTCCGCCGCCTCGACCCGCCAGGGCCGGGGCGCCACGCCGCCCAGCGCCACCCGGGCCGAGCCGTCGCGCTGCACGATCGCGGCGACCGAGACCAGCGCGAAGGCGTAGGAGGCGCGGTCGCGCACCTTGCGGTAGATCTGCCGGCCGCCGACCGGCGCCGGCAGCGTCACCGCGGTGATCAGCTCGCCCGGCCGCAGCGCCGTCTCCCGCTGCGGCGTGTCGCCGGGCAGGCGGTGGAAATCGGCCATGGGGATGCTGCGCGTGGCGCCGTCGGCGGCGATGGTCTCGACCGCCGCATCCAGCGCGCGCAAGGCCACCGCCATGTCGGACGGGTTGGTGGCGATGCAGGCCTCGCTGTGGCCGATCACCGCCAGCTGCCGGCTGACGCCGCCGATGGCCGCGCAGCCGCTGCCGGGCTGGCGTTTGTTGCAGGCCATGTTGGTGTCGTAGAAATAGGGGCAGCGGGTGCGCTGCAGCAGGTTGCCCGCCGTGGTCGCCTTGTTGCGCAGCTGGCCCGAGGCCCCGGCCAGCAGGGCGCGCGACAGCAGGGCGTAGTCGCGCCGCACCCGCGCATCGGCGGCGAGGTCGGTGTTGCGCACCAGCGCGCCGATGCGCAGGCCGCCCCCGGCCATGGGCTCGATGCCGTCAAGCCCGAGGCCGTTGACATCGATCAGATGCGGCGGCGCCTCGATCTGCAGCTTCATCAGGTCGAGCAGGTTGGTGCCGCCGGCGATGAATTTCGCCGCCGGATGGCGGGCGGCGGCCGCGGCGGCCTCGGCCGGCGAGGCCGGGCGCTCATAGGTGAAGGGCTTCATGCCGGCCGCTCCGCAACCTCGGTGATGGCGTCGACGATGTTGGAATAGGCGCCGCAGCGACAGATATTGCCGCTCATCCGCTCGCGGATCTCCGCCGGGGTGACCTGCGGCCGGGCCTCGAGCTCGGCCGAGACATGGCTCGGAATGCCGGCCCGGATCTCCTCCAGCACGGCGACCGAGGAGCAGATCTGCCCGGGCGTGCAATAGCCGCACTGATAGCCGTCATGCTTGATGAAGGCGGCCTGCATGGCGTGCAGCCGGTCCGGCGTGCCCAGCCCCTCGACGGTGGTGATCTCGTCGCCCTGGTGCATCACCGCGAGCGTCAGGCAGGCATTGATGCGCCGCCCGCCGACGAGGACGGTGCAGGCGCCGCATTGGCCGTGGTCGCAGCCCTTCTTGCTGCCGGTCAGGTCCAGATGCTCGCGCAGCGCGTCGAGCAGGGTGGTGCGCGTGTCGACGTCGAGCGTGCGCGCCGCGCCATTCACGGTGAAGGCGATTTTCATGACCGGGGCTCCCGGGCCGGTTGCAGGGGTATCGGCCGCCGCCGCCCGGGCGCCCGGGCGGCGCGGCGTGGCCACGGCCGCGGTCGTCAGCGTCGCGCCCATCACCAGGTCGCGCCGGGTGGCTGCGAAGTCAGGGGTTCGCATGGCATTCTCCACAGGGTCCTTGCTCGAGCCATGCCGCGCGATCCGCACACCACGCGCATGGCGGGCCGCGGCTGCCGCCGCCTGCCCGTCCTTGTCGTCCACCCCTGCAAACGACGCCGGCGCCGAAAAGTGACAGGTCGATCTGCCGGTGAAACACAGAAGCCCTGCCGCGAGCGTCACCGCGGCCGCGTGGCCGCGCGCCGCATGGCCAGGCGCCGCATGACCGGGCGCCGCATGACCGGGCGCCGGCGGTTGGCTATGATGGCGGCCGGTCGCCGTTCTCCTGGAGCAGGTCATGACATCCATCCCCCTCCGCCCCCCCTTGCGCATCGGCCTGGTGCTGTTCCCCGAGCTGACGCAGCTGGACCTGACCGGCCCGGCCGAGGTGTTCGCCCGCATGCCCGGCGCCGAGGTGCTGTTCCTGTGGAAGACGCTGGACCCGGTCGCCTCCGACCGCGGGCTGCGGCTGCTGCCCAGCGCCAGCTTCGCCGAATGCGGCGCGCTCGACGTCATCTGCGTGCCCGGCGGCCCGGGCCAGATCGCGCTGATGGAGGATGACGAGACGCTGGACTTCCTGCGCCGCGTGGCGCCGGGCTGCCGCCTGGTCACCTCGGTCTGCACCGGCTCGCTGGTGCTGGGGGCGGCGGGGCTGCTGGCGGGCTATCGCGCCACCAGCCACTGGTCGTCGATCGACCAACTGGCGCTGCTCGGCGCCCAGCCGGTGGCCGAGCGGGTGGTGCGCGACCGCGACCGCATCACCGGCGCCGGCGTCACCTCCGGCATCGACTTCGCGCTGCAGGTGGTGGCCGAGCTCGCCGGCGAAGCGGTGGCCCAGGGCATCCAGCTGCAGCTGGAATACGACCCCGAGCCGCCCTGGCCGGCCGGCTCGCCGCGCTCCGCGCCGGCAGCGCTCGTCGCCGCGGCGCGGGAGAAGATCGCCCCCTTCATCGCCCGGCGGCGGGCGGCGACGGAGCGCGCCGCGGCCCGGCTGGGCCGCGCCGGCTGAGGCAGCGCTATTCCGCTTTCGGCAGGAACCAGGCCAGCAGCCCCATCAGCGGCAGGAAAGAGCAGAGGCGGTAGACCGTCTCGATGCCATGGCTTTCGGCCACCGCGCCCAGGATGGCCGCCGCGATGCCGCCCATGCCGAAGTTCAGCCCGTAGAACAGGCCGCCGACCAGCCCGATGCGGTTCGGCAGCAGCTCCATCGCGTAGATCAGGATCGAGGCGAAGGCGCTGGCCATGATCAGGTTGATCGAGACGGTCAGCACCCCGGTCCAGAACAGGTCGGCATAGGGCAGGATCAGGGTCAGCGGCAGCGGCCCCAGCACCGAGAACCAGATCATCCGGTAGCGCCCGACCCGGTCGCCGATGATGCCGCCGACCAGCGCGCCCACCGCCGAGGCCAGCAGGAAGATGAAGAGCATCATCTGCGCCGACGGGATGGACAGGCCGAAGCGGTCCATCAGGTAGAAGGTGTAGAAGGAGCGGAAGCTCTCGCCATAGGCGTTCTTCGAGAACATCAGCAGCGTCAGCACCACCAGCCCGACCGCGATGGTGGCCGTGCTGTGCGCGGGCTTGCCCGCCCGCGCCTTGGCGATGGAGGAGCGCAGCGCCGCGAATTGCGCGCTGATCCGCGCCTGCTGCCCGCCGATCCAGACCAGCAGCAGCATGGCGGCCAGCGCGGCCACCGAGAACCAGGCCAGGCTCGGCTGGCCCCAGGGGACGATGACGAAGGCGGCGAAGACCGGCCCCAGCGCGCCGCCGGCCTGGCCGCCGACCTGGAAGATGCCCTGCGCCAGCCCCTGCCGGCCGCCGGCGGCGTAGCGCGCCATGCGCGTCGCCTCCGGGTGGAAGATCGAGGAGCCGGTGCCGATCAGCGCCACGGCCACCAGGATCAGCGTGTAGCTGGAGGCGAAGGCCAGCGTCAGGATGCCCGACAGGGTGAAGACCATGCCGATCACCGGCGAATAGGGCGCCGGGCGGTGGTCGGTGTAGTAGCCGATCACCGGCTGGAACAGCGAGCCGGCGATCTGGAAGGTCATGGTGATCAGGCCGATCTGCACGAAGTCCAGCGCGTAGGAATCGCGGATGATCGGGTAGATCGCCGGGATCAGCGACTGCATCAGGTCGTTCAGCAGATGCGTGACGCCCAGGACGAGAAGCACCGCCAGATGGGTTTGGGCCCGGGCTGGCGGCGATGCGGCGGTACTCATGCGGCGGCTTTCATCGGTTGCGAGTCTCGGCGAGACGGGCGCCGATCCTATGGCCGCGCCCGCTAGAGGAACAGATCGCGGAACAGCTTGAGCCAGGCCTGCTCGTGCTGCGCATAGAGCATCGGCGAGATGATGGTGGTGGCGAAGCCGCCCGCCTCGGGCATCAGCGCCGGCACCTTGGGCGGCACCTTCGGGTGGATCGGCAGGTAGTTGGCGTCGCGCAGCACCGCCTGGCCTTCCTCCGACAGCAGGAACTCGATGAACAGCCGCGCCGCGTTCGGGTGCCGCGCCTGCTTCAGCACCGACACGGTGCCGAAGGAGGAGACCACCGGCTCCATCTTCAGCCAGCGGATCGGCGCGCCCTCGGCCATGCTGATCTGGGCGTGGTAGTTGTAGATCGACAGCACCAGCGGATATTGCCCGGCGATGTTCTGGTCCAGCACCACGCGCTGCACCGCGGCGACGGTCGCCACCCGCTGCTGGGCGAGCGCCCGCAGATAGGCCATCCCCTGCTCCGGCCCGCGGGTCAGCAGGATATTGCCGATGAAGCCGGTGGCCCCGGTCGAGCTGTGGTTGTCGCTCCAGGCCATGCGGCCCTTCCAGCGCGGATGCAGCAGGTCGTCGTAGCTGACCGGGATATCGGCGGGCTTCACCAGCTCGGTGTTGACCGAGGCGGTGGCCACCTGCAGGTTCACGCCGGTCCAGAAGCCCTCCGGGTCCTTGTAGTCGGCGGCGAAGCTTTCCGCCGCGCGCGGCTTGTAGGGGGCCACCATGCCCGCGGCATGGGCGGGGACGAAGACGGTGCCGCTGTCGAAGACATCGGCCTGGACGCTGCCGTTGCGGTTCTCGTTCAGCAGCCGGGTGACGCCCTCGACCGGCGGCGCCGGGACATAGCGCAGCCGGATTTTTGGATATTTTTTTTCAAACGCCGCGGCCAGCGGGCGCACCGCCAGGTTGACGATATAGGTGGTGTACCAGACCACCTCGCCCTCCTGCTCGGCGGCGCGCAGCAGCGCGGCCTCGGGCTGCGCCAGCGCGGGTCGCGCCAGCAGGCCGTCCAGCAGGCCGGCCAGCGCCGCCCCCGTGGCCATGGCGCCGCGGCGGCCGATCCTGTCCTGTGGGGACATGGGTTTTTCCTCCCTTGTTTCGCTTCAGCTCAGCCCAGGAAACGAAGCATCGCCTCCGCCACCAGCGCCGGCGTCTGGATCGCCATGAAATGGCCGCTCGGCAATTCCCGGAATTCGGCGCCGGGGATGCGGGCGGCGACGGCGCGCACGCCCTCCGGCGGCCGGTCCTGGTCATGCGTGCCGGCCAGCAGCAGCGCCGGGCAGGCGATGCGGCCGAGCTCGGCCTCCATGTCCAGATCGGCCAGCATCCGCATGGTGCCAGCGAAGCCCTGCGGATCGGCCGCCATGCGCTGCGCCCGGGTCAGCGCGAAGCGCGCCGCGTCGTCGCGCAGCACTGTCGGATAGCCGCGCTCCAGCCCGGCATCGGTCAAAGCGCGGGCGCCGCGCCGCTCCAGCTCGTCGGCGCGGGCGCGCAGGGCCTCCTTGCGCTCGGCCACGACGCTCGTCGCCGGCGAGGTGGCGATCACCGCCCGCATCCGCGCCGGGTGCCGCGCCGCCAGGTGCAGCGCCAGGGCGCCGCCCACCGCGCAGCCCATCGGCACGATCGGCGCCACGAGGCCCAGCGCGTCGCACAGCGCCAGCACGTCCTGGCCGAGATCCTCCATGGTGAAGGGCGCGACCGGCTTTTCCGACAGCCCGGCGCCGCGCAGGTCCAGCCGCAGCACGCGCAGGCGCGGCGGCAGCAGGGGCACCAGGAAATCCCAGCTTTCCAGCGTGCCGCCCATCTCGTGCAGCAGCACCAGCGGGATCTCGCCGGCGCCGCTGTCCTGGTAGCGCAGCGCCACGCCGTTCACATCGATCCAGGGCATCGGCCCTCCTTCCCCCTCAGGGCTGTTCCAGGCGGATGCCGGCGGTGCGGATGACCTGGCCCCAGCGGGCGGTCTCCTCCGCCAGCAGCCGGCGCAGGTCCCCGGCGCCGCCCGGGGTGACGCGCACGCCCTGCTCGCGCAGCCGGGCCGACAGGGTCTCGCCGCGGGTCACCCGCAGCAGCGCCGCCTCCAGCACCGCCAGCACCTCGGGCGGCGTCGCGGCAGGGGCGAAGATCCCCTGCCAGACGGTGACATCGAAGCCGGGCAGCCGCGCGGCGATGGTGGGCACCTCGGGGAATTGCGGCACCGGCTGCAGCGAGGTCACCGCCAGCGGCCGCAGCACGCCCTCGCGCACCAGCGCGCCGATCTCGGTGGCCCCGGCGAACATGCCCTGCACCCGGCCGGAGCGCAGGTCGAGCAGCGCGGGCGCGGCGCCGCGATAGGGGATATGGGTGATCTCCACCCCGGCCAGGTGGCAGAACAGTTCCAGCGCCAGGTGGTTGGTGGCGCCGATGCCGCTGCTGGCGAAGTTCATAGCGCCCGGCTCGGCTTTCGCCGCGGCCAGCAGCCCGTCCAGGTCGTGGATTGGCAGCGCGCTGCCCACCACCAGCACATAGGCGCTGGCATAGGTGGTGCCGATCGGCGCCAGCTCGCGCTGCGGGTCGCGCGGGGTCAGGCCCGGCTGCAGCGCCGGGTTGATCGCCAGGCTGGGCGAGCCGGCCAGCAGCGTGTAGCCGTCGGGCTTCGCCCCCGCGACCATCGTCGCCGCGATGCTGGTGCCGCCGCCGGGGCGGTTCTCCACCACCACCGGCACGCCCAGCGCCTCGCCCAGCAGCTCGGCCACGGCGCGCGCCGTCAGGTCGGTGGAGCCGCCGGGGGCGAAGGGATTGACCAGGGTGATCGGCCGCTGCGGCCAGCGCGGCGGCTGCGCCAAGGCGGGCGCGGCGAGCAGGGCCGGCAGCAGGGCCAGGGTCGCGCGGCGACGCCATGGCCGGCCGGGTCCCGGCTGCCCTCGTGATCTCGGCAAGGCGTCCTCCTGTCATGGTCCCGTCGGCGTCTTGCTTGCGCCAGGGCTAACCAAGCGCGGGCAGCCTCGGCCATGCTGCGCTGCAAAGACAAGCGAATCCGCTTCCGCATCCTTGAGGAAAACTCAAGTGAGGCTGAGGCTAATTGGTTTGACCCCCTGGCCGACATGGCGCTCTGATCCCCGGCAAAGAGGGCGGCACCAAGCCGCCGGCAGGAGGAGAAGGGAACGTCATGATGCAGGCATGGACCCGGCGGAGCCTGGGCGGCGTGGCGCTGGCCGCCCTCGGCAGCCGCTTCCCGGCGCTGGCGGCCGAGGCGGAGCTGCTGGCCGGCGCGCGCAAGGAAGGCCAGCTGGTCTGGTACACGACGCTGGTGGTCGGCCAGATCGTCCGCCCGCTGATCGAGCGCTTCGAGCAGAAATATCCGGGCGTGAAGGTGAGCTATGTCGCCGCCCCCTGGCAGGAGACGGCGCTGCGCATCGCCAATGAGGGCCGCGCCGGGCAGCCGCGCGGCGACCTCTTCGATGGCGGCATCACTTTCTACCCGCTGCATGCTGCCGGGCTGGTCGAGGCCTATCAGGTGCAGTCGGCGGTGGATTATCCGGCCGACTACAAGGATCCGACCGGGCTGTGGACGGCGAACATCATCCAGCCGAGCTCGCCCTCGGTGAACACCGACCTGGTGCGCCGCGCCGAGATCCCACAGCGCTACGACGACCTGCTGCATCCGCGCTGGAAGGGCCGCATGGCCTGGCCGGACACGCCCAGCGCCGGCGGCCCCTCCGGCTTCATCGGCAATATCCTGATGGCCATGGGCAATGACCGCGGCATGGAGTTCCTGGAGAAGCTGGCGAAGCAGCAGATCGCCAACGTGCCCAGCAACCAGCGCGTCGTGCTCGACCAGAACATTTCCGGCCAGTATCCGCTGGTGCTGCAGATCTACAATTACCACGCCGCCATCAGCGCCTCGCAGGGCGCGCCGGTGGAATGGCTGAAGCTCGACCCCACCATCGTCAGCTTCGGCTCGCTCTGCCTGGTGAAGAACAGCCCGCATCCCAACGCGGCGCGGCTCTTCGTCGAATTCTCGCTGTCGGAAGAAGGCCAGGGCATCTATGCCCGCGCCGGCTATGTGCCGGTGCATCCCAAGGTGCCGTCGAAAATCCCCGGCCTGCGCCCGGATGACGGCAACTACCCGGCGACGGTGCTGTCGCCCGGCCTGTTCAACGAGCGCCAGGGCGAATGGACGGCGATCTATCGCCGGCTCTTCACCTGATGCCGGGCATCGGCGCGGAGGGCAGCAGCCTGCCCTCCCCCGCGGGAAGCCTGCCGGCGCCGGCGATCGGCTGGCAGCGCCCGCTGCGGGCCTGGCTGAAGCGCGGCTGGCTGGGGCTGCTGGTCGCCACCATCATGGCGCTGCTGGTGCTGCCGCCGGTCTGGACGCTGCTGCAGACCAGCTTCTCGGCGACGCAGACCGACCTGTCCTATGGCGGGCTGACGCTCGAGCATTATCGCAGCCTGATCCAGGGCCGGAACCTCGGCAATGCCGCGCTGAACTCGGTCACCTTCGCGCTGCTGGCGACGCTGGTCTCGCTCTGCTTCGGCGGCGTGCTGGCCTGGCTGGTGGAGCGCACCGACGTGCCGATGAAGGGGCTGGCCTATGTCACCACCATCATCTCGCTCGGCACGCCCTATATCCTCTACGTCACCGCCTGGCTCTACCTGCTGGGCCGCGCCGGGCCGTTCAACGACTTCTACCGTTCCTGGATCGACGCGGAGGCGATGCCCTTCAACGTCAACAGCCTGGGCGGCATGGTGCTGATCGAGGGCTTCCTCTGGTCGCCGCTGGTCTTCCTGATGCTGTCGGCGACCTTCCGCGCGGCGAATGCCGAGATGGAGGAGGCGGCGCGCATGTCCGGCGCCTCGATCCCGCAGACGGTCTGGCGCATCTCGATGCGGCTGGCCTGGCCGGCGATCCTGGCGCTGGCGCTGTTCGTCTTCATCCGCAACCTGGAATCCTTCGAGGTGCCGGCGCTGGTCGGCATGCCCGGCCGCGTCGACGTGCTGACCACCGAGATCTATCGCAGCATCAAGGAAATGCCGCCGCGGCTCGGCTATGCCAGCGCCTATTCGGTGGTGATGCTGCTGATGGTGGGCGTGCTGCTCTTCGCCTATGGCCGCATCTCGCGCCATGCGGAGCGCTATGCCAGCATCACCGGCAAGGGCTATCGTCCGCGGCCCTTCCGCCTGGGCCGCGCCCGCTGGCTGGCGGGCTGCGTCATCCTGTTCAACTTCCTCGTCGTGCTGGCGCTGCCGCTCTGCGCGCTGCTCTGGGTCGCCTTCATGCCCTTCATGCGGCCGATGCGCTGGTCGGCGGTGAAGTTCCTGACGACGAAGCAGTTCGACGCCGTGCTGTCCTCGCCGCATTACCTCAGCCTCGGCGTCAACACGCTGGTGATCGCGGTCTGCACCGCGACCATCGCCATGGCGCTGACCGTGCTGGCCGGCTGGCTGGCGGCGCGGCGGCAGGTGGCCGGCGGCGTCATCGACCAGCTGGTGACAGTGCCGCTGGTCTTCCCCGGCCTGGTTCTGGGTGTCGCGCTGCTGGAGCTGTCGCTGAAATCGCCGCTGCCGCTCTACGGCACCACCTGGCTGATCATGCTGGCCTTCACCATCCGCTACATGCCCTATGGCATGCGCTACGCCTATGCCGGCGTGCTGCAGATCCATCCCGAGCTGGAGCAGGCGGCGGGCGTCGCCGGCGCCACCACCGGCACCACGCTGCGCCGCATCGTCGTGCCGCTGCTCTGGCCCTCGATCGCCTCCGGCTGGCTGTTCATCTTCCTGATCTGCGCCAAGGAGATGTCGCTGCCGCTGCTGCTGGCGGGCCCGGATTCGCAGACAATCTCGGTCGCCATGTTCGACCTCTGGTCGAATGGCCAGGGCGGCGAGGTGGCGGCGCTCGGGCTGCTCTGGGCGGCGCTGATGACGCTCTTCGCCAGCGGCTTCTACGCCATCATGCGGCGCCACGCGGCCAAGACCTTCGGGCACTGAGGAGCAGGACGATGCTGAACGTTCGAGGACTGACCAAGGTCTATGCCAACAAGGGCGACGGCCCCTCGGGCGGCGTGCAGGAGGCGAGCTTCGACCTGCAGCCGGCCACCTTCTTCACCCTGCTGGGCCCGAGCGGCTGCGGCAAGACCACCACGCTGCGCTGCATCGCCGGGCTGGAGACACCCGATGCCGGCAGCATCCGCGTCGCCGACACCACCTTCTTCGACAGCGCCCAGGGCGTCTCGGTGCCGATGAACCTGCGGCGCATCGGCATGGTCTTCCAGTCTTACGCCATCTGGCCGCATATGACGGTCTTCGAGAATGTCGCCTTCCCGCTGCGCGTCACCAAGGGCGAGAAGCTGACCGGCGCCGAGATCGGCCGCCGGGTCGAGGAGGCGCTGGAGCGCGTCAGCCTGCAGGGCTTCGGCGGTCGGTCGGCGACCCGCCTGTCGGGCGGCCAGCAGCAGCGCGTGGCGCTGGCCCGCGCCATCGTGCTGCGCCCGCGCCTGCTGCTGCTGGACGAGCCGCTGTCCAACCTCGACGCCGCGCTGCGCGACGAGATGCGCAACGAGCTGCGCCGGCTGCAGCAGCAGATCGGCATCACCACCGTCTATGTCACGCATGACCAGACCGAGGCGCTGGAGATGTCGGACCAGATCGCGGTGATGGAGCGCGGCCGCATCGTGCAGATCGGCGCGCCGCGCGACATCTATTTCCGCCCCGCCAACGCCTTCGTCGCCGGCTTCGTCGGCACCACCAACTGGCTGGACGGCGCCATGGGCGAGGCCTGCGGCCCCGGCATCCGCCAGTTCCGCCTGGGCGATGGCCGCAGCCTGCAATGCATCCTGGGCAACCAGCAGACGACGGGCGGCGCGCGCATCTCGGTGCGGCCGGAGAAGGTGGTGCTGCGCCGCGACGGCGCGCCGGCGGCGGCCGCGCATAACCGGCTGGACGGCACGGTGGTCTTCGCCGGCTTCCTCGGCACCATGAACCGCTACCAGGTCGATATCGGCGGCAGCACCATGCAGGTCTACGACGCGGCCGACGCCGCCTTCACCGTCGGCGAGCGGGTGGCGCTCGACTTCCCCGTCGCCGACACGGTGGCGCTGGATGGCTGAGCCCGCGATGACGCTGCTGTGGTCGACCCGCTCGCCCTTCGTGCGCAAGGTCATGGTGGTGGCGCATGAGCTGGGCCTGGCCGACAGCCTGGCGCTGCGCCGCGTCGTGGTCAGCGGCGCCAGCACCACGCCCGAGGTGATGGCGCTGAACCCGCTGAACCGCATCCCGACGCTGCTGCTGCCGGAAGGTGCTGCGCTGTTCGATTCGCGTGTGATCGTCGAGTATCTGTCGGACCGGGCCGGCGGCGCGCTGCTGCCGGAAGGGCCCGCGCGCTGGTCGACGCTGCGGCTGCAGGCGCTGGGCGACGGGCTGATGGAGCTTTCCCTCCAACGCCTGGCCGAGGCGGCGCGGGGCGAGGCACGCTCGATCGAGCGCGAGGCGGCGAGCGCGGCCAAGGTGGCGGCGACGCTCGACTTTCTCGAGCAGCACGTGGAGGATCTGGCGCCGACGACGCTGGGCAGCATCGCGGTCGCCTGCGCGCTGGCCTATCTCGACTTCCGCTTCGCGCCGGAGGCATGGTCCGCCACGCGGCCGGCGCTGGCCGCCTGGCATTCCGGCTTCAGCGCGCGGCCCTCGATGCGCGCGACCGCCTTCCAGGACGTCTATTGACCGGAGAGCATGCATGGCGCCCCTTCCTCCGCTGAACGCGCTGCGGGCCTTCGAGGCCGCCGGCCGGCTCTGCAGCTTCACCCTGGCGGCGGAGGAGCTGCATGTCACCCCCGGCGCCATCAGCCGGCAAATCAAGTCGCTGGAGGCCTGCCTCGGCATCCAGCTTTTCGCCCGCGGCCATCGCGAGGTGCGGCTGACGGCGGAGAGCGCGCTGTATCTCGCCGCCCTCAGCGACGCCTTCAAGCGGATGGAATCGGCCACCGCCCGGCTGGCCGACACGCGGCGCGAGCGGCCGCTGCGCATCATGTGCTCGGGCAATGTCGCCAGCCGCTGGCTGTTCCCGCAGCTGCGCATGTTCCACACCGGCCATCCGCAGCGGCATGTGATGCTGACGACGTCGCTGACCTCGACCACCGACGCCTTCGATTCCGACATCACCGACCTGGTGATCCGCCTGGGCAACGAGCCCTGGCCCTCCAACATCGTCGCCCACCGGCTGTTCGACAGCGAGCTGGTGCCGATCTGCAGCCCGAAGCTGCTGCAGGAAGGCCCGCCCCTGCGCCAGCCCGCCGATCTCGCCCGCCACACGCTGCTCTATTCCGAGATCCGCCCGCATGCCTGGGGCCGCTGGATGGAGGCGGCCGGCGGCTGCGCGCAGATCGACCTCGGCCAGGCGCAGAAATTCGAGAGCTCCGCGCTGGCCTATGAGGCGGCGGTGGAGGGGCTGGGCGTGGCGCTGGGCGAGCGCGAGCTGATCGGCGACGATGTGCGGCGCGGCCGGCTGGTGACGCCGATCGCCTTCAGCCAGCTGCAGCCCGAGGCCTATTACCTGATCTACCAGCGGCAGCCGCAGCCGACCGCGCGGCTGAAGGAATTCCGCGACTGGATCCTGCGCCAGCACGCGCCGGCGCGACCGGCGCCGCGCGCTGTGAGGAATGCTCAAGCCGCCGCGTCGTAAACTCGTTTGACGCCGCCTGCGCATCGTCCAGTCTCGCTGTCAGCAAAACAGAAGATTCCAACGGAGGAAATCCATGGCGAAGTCCAAGAACGTGATGATCACCTGCGCCGTCACCGGATCGACGCTGACGCCGTCGATGTCGCCGCATCTGCCGGTGACCGCCGAGCAGATGATCGCCCAGTCGGTGGAGGCCGCCGAGGCCGGCGCCTCGATCCTGCATTTCCACGCCCGCGACCCGAAGGATGGCCGCCCGACCAACGAGGTCTCGGTGTGGCAGAGCTTCCTGCCGCAGATCCGCGCGCGCTGCGACGCGGTGATCAACATGTCCTGCTCGATGGGTGCCACGGCGGAGGAACGCCTGTCGGCGGCGATGGTGCTGCGGCCGGAGATCGCGACCGTCATCGTCGGCTCGATGAATTACGGCCGCTTCCGCAAGGCGCAGGACCAGGGCGTCAGCGAGTTCACCCATGAATGGGAGCGCGAGTTCTTCGGCCCCGGCTCCTACGGCCTGGTGACGCAGAACACCTTCGCCAAGATCGACCGCATGATCGACATCCTGATCGAGCAGGACATGCTGATGGAGTTCGAGTGCTACGATGTCGGCCATCTCTACATCCTCGACTACCACCTGAACCGCAAGCCCGGCATCAAGCGGCCGATCATCCTGCAGTTCCTGACCGGCATCCTGGGCGGCATCCCGTCGAGCATCGAGCATCTGCTGCACATGAAGCAGACCGCCGAGCGGCTGTTCGGCGACCAGATGGAGCTGTTCATCCACGGCACCGGCACGCAGAACATGAAGGCCGCGGCCTATGGCGGCATGATGGGCACCAGCATCCGCGTCGGCCAGGAGGACAATGTCACCGAGCGCCCCGGCCGGCTGTTCGAATCGAATGCCGAGCAGGTGCGCAAGATCCGCCGCATCCTGGAGGAGTTCGACATCGGCATCGCGACCGCCGAGGAAGCGCGCCAGCGCCTCGGCCTGCCGCGGCCGGCGGCGGCCAAGGCGGCCTGATCCGGCGCCGCGGGGGGGGGGCGCGCGCCCCCCGCGGCGATCGGCGATGGCGCCGGCGCGCGCATCGGCGCATGCTCGGCTGCGCCACGTCCAGGGACAGCAAGAAAGTGACGCAGGACTTCAAGCGCCGGTTGCGGGCGGCCGAGCGGCTGCTCGGCTTCTTCATCGGCACGCCCTCCGCCGCCACGGTCGAGATCGCCGGCTTCTGCGGCTACGACTTCGCCATCATCGACACCGAGCATGGCCCGGCGGGCCTCGAGACGGTGGAGAACATGCTGCGGGCCGCGGCGATGCACGGCATGGCAGGCCTGGTGCGCGTGCCCGACAGCAGCGTCGCCAGCATCCAGCGCGTGCTCGATGCCGGGGCCGACGGCATCCTGGTGCCGCATGTCGCCAGCGCCGCCATCGCCCGCGACGTCGTCGACCGCGCGCTGTTCACGCCGCAGGGGCGGCGCGGCGTGGCGCTGGCGCGCTCCTCCGCCTATGGCGTCGGCGACGCCAAGGCCTATTACGCCACGCGCAACCAGCACACCGTGGTCATCGTCATGATCGAGGATGCCGAGGCGCTGCCGGTATTGGATGAAATCCTCGCCGTGCCCGGCATCGACGCGGTCTTCATCGGCCCGGGCGACCTCTCCGCCTCGCTCGGCCATCCGGGCGCGCCGGAGCATCCGTCGGTGCAGGCGGCGGTCAGCGACATCGCCGCCGCCGCGCGCCGCGCCGGCCTCCCCGTCGCGACCGTCGGGCGCACGGCCGCCGATGTCCGCCGGCTGCAGGCGGCGGGCATCGGCATGGTCTGCTTCAACACCAGCGCCATGCTGGCCGGCGCGATGCTGGCGCTGAAGGCGGAACTTTCCTGATCCTCGCTCAGTTCGTCGGGATGCCGGCCTCGGTGATGACGCGGCGCCAGTTGATCGTGTCGGCGGCGAGCAGGGCGCGCACCTCTGGCGCGCCCCCGGCCTGCGCCGTCAGCCCGATCTGCGCCATGCGCGCCTGGTAGTCGGCATCGCCCGTCACCCGGGCCAGCGCCTCGGCGATGCGGGCGATCGCCGGGGCCGGCGTGCCGACCGGCGCGAACAGCGCCATCCACAGCACCGCCTCGAAGCCCGGCAGGGTCTCGGCGACGGTCGGCACATCCGGCAGGTTGGCCAGGCGCTGGCGCGCGGAAATCGCCAGCGCCCGGGTCTTGCCCTCCTGCAGCGACGGCATCGCCTCCACGGGCGACTGGAAGTTGCAGTGGATGCGGCCGGCCTGCAGGTCCAGCAGCCCTTCCACCCCGCCGCGATTGGGCACCGCCGTCATCTCGATGCCGGCGCGCTGGCACAGCATCTCGGTCGCCAGATGCACCACCGTGCCGGCGACGCCGCCATAGTTCAGCTGGCCCGGATGCGCCTTGGCATAGGCGATGAACTCGGCGAGCGTGCGCGCCGGCAGGCCCGGATAGACATGCAGCACGAAGGCGCCGCTGTAGATCATGCCGACCGGCGCCAGCTCCGCCTGCGGGTCGCGCGGCGTCAGCTTCGGCTGCAGCGTCGGGTTGATCGCCAGCGAGCTGGTGCCGGCCAGCAGCGTGTAGCCATCCGGCCGCGCCTGGGCGACGGCGGTCGACGCGATCGAGGTCGCGCCGCCGACACGGTTCTCCACCACCACGCGCTGGCCGATGGCGGCGCCCAGCCGGTCGGCGGTCAGCCGCGTGGCGATGTCGGTCTGGCCGCCGGCGGCATAGGCGTTGACGATGGTGATGGCGCGCGCGGGGAAGCTTTCCTGGGCCTGCGACGGCAGGGCGGCCAGCGGCAGCCCGCCGAGCAGCAGGCGGCGGCCGAAGGGAATGCGCATGGTCGGTTCCTCTCGTTCTTTCCGGTGCTGTCCCGCGGCAGGCAGGCGGGGTCCCGGCTTGCCGCCAGCAGATCACGAAGCCCGCGCGGCCGGCAAGCGCCGCGCCGATGCCGCGGCTCACAGGGATATGCGGTCGCGCCTGGAATGTTTTGTCCTAGTCTGCCGGTGGAGGGTGCGGAAATGGGCGAGGAATTCGAGCTGTCGGACGCGGCGCTGGTGAGCGAGGCCGATCTCGCCGCCGATGCCCGCTTCCTCGACGACCTGCGCGCCACCAGCAGCTTCATGACCTTCCTGCTGACCGCCGGGCAGGAGGTGCCCGACGCCACCATCCGCCAGGTCAACCAGCTGCTCTCGGTCTTCGCGGCCGACCTGGCCACCGCGCCCCTGCCGCCGACGCCGGGCTGAGCCATGCCCCGCCCCAGCGC